>CAIWVL010000380.1 GCA_903916085.1 uncultured Spartobacteria bacterium | reverse complement strand
TGGCTTGCTGCACTTCGCTGGCCTTCGGGTAAAGCTCACAACCATTGCAGCCCATGATTGGGTTCACTGTGCTGTCTGCCCACTGGATAGAGGTCTTAGCGCCCATGATGACGGCCTCCTTTCTGGAGTGAGTGGCCTGAGCTGACGTTGCAGCTGGCGAGTAGATTTTTTGTGACGCCAGACAACTGGAAAAGGCTGCCACTGGGTGTGTTGCAGTCGCTCAATGGGGCGTCTGCCCTACTGAGCCAGTTGTTAGATTTTGCACTTATGTTGTTCAAGCTCATAGTTTTATTCGATTTCGTGTCGTTCTTTCGTTTTTTGAGAAAACTGGAGACATTATCTATTCGAGGGTTCTGAGAGTTCTCTCGGCTGCTCCCTCTGCAAAGGTGGTGCGGAGTAGGACTGCCGGGATCCCCTTCACTTCTCTGTCAAGTTCATCCAAGTGGTATTTCCCCGTTACGGGCGAGGGCTGGAAGAACCCCGCCGCTCGTCGCCGAAAAAATGTGGCCTTTGAGATCCCCAAATGTTTCGCAGCCCCTTTTGCGTTCGTGTACTTCGATTCTGGGACTGTTGGAGCGCGAGGCAGAGGGGCCTGTATTTTTTTAACGTCTTTTTGGTCAACCTTGCTGAAGCACTTGTCGACGTGCCGTTGCTTCTGCCTGAGAAGCCCCGATAACAAATTGGATTCGAACTTTTTAGCGATGTTGCGTGAGCGATCCGCTTTTCGACTCATAGTTACGCACCCTCCTTTGCCTGAGTGACTTGGCTTTCAGGGGGCAGAATTTCCCAATACTGGGACGCCTCCTCCTCAGTCATGAGGCGACTATCGTAATGCTCGTCCAGAACCGTTGTTCCCTTGTGGCCAAGAGCTGCGCTAGTGAGAATCTTGCACTTGAAAGTTCCCCTGTACGCCGTTGCGAACGTTTTTCGTGTGCCGTCTTGAACCCACGCGCTAACGCCTGCACGTCCCATCGCGGCCTTACGTACCCGCTTCAAGGTGGAGGCTGAGAGAGGGCAAATGTCTCCAGAACGCTCATTGCCCATGCCGTCCCACCACTCCAGCCAGCGCTGAAGAACCGGTAAGATTTTCGCGTTGTATGAGTGGCCACTTTTATTGGCGGCATGAGGGATGTAGAGGTACCCGTTGTGGCTCACATCGCTCCATTTCATTTTCATGGCAGCCTCCGGTCGCACCCCTGCGAAGAAACAGATGGCAAAGTAAGGTACTGCCCTAGGTTCCACCTGCACGATAGCCGCCATAAGAGCCTGAACTTGAGTAACAGTGAACGTTTTGATGGTTCGCGGCTCTGAGGGCATGGAGGCCTTCATGCGTTTTAATGCGGCGGCAGGATTCTCGTCCATCCAACCCTCGTCGATGCAGTACTCAAACGCCGCGTGTAGGTTACGTATGTGCCCTTTTAGGGAGGACTTTGTCAGTCCGGTAAAGAGGGGTCGGAACTGATCGGCTGCTAGCTCTCTTAGGCTGAGGCTAGCCAAGGTGTTCAATCGGTTGATTGTTCGACGCACACCACGCCAGTGCCTGGGCTCGCTGCGTGGGGATAATTTTTTGCGTTCCTGAAACTTGTCCCAGACCGAGTTCAAGTAAGCATCCAACCCGTCCTTGAGCGAGCGGGACGCTAAAGCGGTTTGGAGAGCCGCCCTAACTTGCTTTGCTGCATCGACGACAGAGAACCCTGTGCCCTCG
This sequence comes from uncultured Spartobacteria bacterium, assembly GCA_903916085.1. Classification (GTDB taxonomy): domain Bacteria; phylum Verrucomicrobiota; class Verrucomicrobiia; order Chthoniobacterales; family Chthoniobacteraceae; genus Chth-196. The sequence goes on along the minus strand of CAIWVL010000380.1, from coordinate 4,147 downwards.
AGCTCTTCTCGTGCGGTGCGAGCGTCCACCAATTCCTTGATGGTGACATCCTTGGCAAGCGCTCCGTAGCTTGCCACGAGTTCGTGATTCCCACGAATGGCCTTCTCGGCTTCGGTCCTTGATTTGTACCAGATGGCCCCACCCGTTGGTTTGTTTGGTGAGCCCTTCGGGTAGTAGACTCGAGTCTGCAGCTTACCATTGTGTAGTTGCTCGGAGATTTTCAGGGCTCCGTTCTTCCTGTATCTAGGCGTGGAGGGAGGCGGGGGTGACTGGAAAATAAAATAGTTTTCTTTTTTTGTAGCAATTTTTGGGTTCTGGATCATCTTCGTAGACATAGTGGATTGGTGTTCCCCTCGGCCTCTTCAAAAAACTTCGAGGGTGGCCCCTCTTTATCGGATCTATCCAGATTTCGATTTAGGCTTATTTGAATTTTTTTCGCCTACCATCCCTCTGCTGAAGGAGGCGTCGCAAGTGAATCATCCTTTTCCGGGAAACTTGATGGCTTCTCCTCGGCGGGGCCGCATCTGGGTGCAATTGTTGCGGGTCTCTCAATCGAAGACGCGCTCGTTAAAGTACCGGCTGAGTGGCGTAGAGGTACTCAGTCAGGGCGAAATTCCTGGCAGTGTCGTTTGGGTCGCGACGAAGTTAGCCATCTGAACTTGGAGATGGGTGGATCCTAATTTTTTCTTATCCACTACCCGTATGTGACCACCCACTCTCAATACGATGGGCTCTTGAAAACTACGGTCTGCGTGTAATAGCCGCCTGCGGCTAGTTCTCTCCCCCCCCCCGAATCCAAAGCCAAGCATCAAACAGCATCCTCAACTTACACTAAGCCCCTCCCCAAACTTTGGCGTAGCCCCCTCTTGCGTGACCCATTTGAAAAAGCACCCAATGAATGCTGGGTTGCTCTGTAATTTATTCAAGATCAGATGCTTGGGAGGATTAACTGTACTTTAACTGTGTCAAAACCGCGAGTGGTCGGAAAAAAGTATTCAGGAAACTGATTTCAAGGACTTGCGACGCTTTTTGAGACGCAGAAATCGACTGGAAATTCGGTTTTAACTGTACTTTAACAGTACTTTTTTGGCGCTGAGAGAGACAAACTTTTACGCACCTTGCGTAAGTCCCCCTGAGAGAGGGAGCCGGCAGTCGGGCTCGAACCGACGACCTGCTGATTACAAATCAGCTGCTCTACCAACTGAGCTATACCGGCATTGCTTGTAACAACATAGGTACCTAAACACCCCGCAGCCCCCATGGCAAGCCCTCTGCTCACTTGAAAATGTTCTCATCTGTAAAAATCCCAAATCTGCCGAGCGAGCCACCGAGAGGCTGGCCCCTGAGGACACCCTTGGATTTTGCCCCACCCCTAGCCATTCTATTTTGGCTAGGCTTCGCCCTTTCGGTCTGGGGAAACTCAGACTAAGCTAAACTCCGTGAAGCCCGGTTTCAAAGTCACTCATTTCCTGCTGACGCTCTGCTTGCTGTTGCTCGCCGTGCCGGTGGTGACCGGCATTCTTTTGCGCATGCACGCCGTACAGCAACGCATCTCCGATAGCTTCGCGACCGCAATGGGCATGGAGGTGCGGTTTGAAGAATTTCACCCCGGCTTGGTCAGCGGTCTGCGGATGTCCCGCCTTACTGCGACTAATAAACGCGGCGATTCCCTCGCGGTGCGTGAAGTGTTTGCAAAACTCAAAGTCTTGCCTCTACTCACCGGCCACCTCGTTTTCTCTGAGGTGGCATTAGATGGAGTGCGGTTGGTTAAAATGGATCAACCTGAAAAATCAGACAACGCAGGCACTCCCGTCGTGCCTGCGTTCGGGACCGATCCCGCGAGGGGCAGCTCTGATCTTAGGCGCTTAAAGCTCTTACACGCAGTGCGCTCGGTGAAGATCTCGGATGCTGCGCTTGATTGGATGTTGGTTGATGGGCGGGCGAAGTTGCAGCTTGAAGGTGTGAACCTGCTTTTTTCAAAAGATGATTCGGGAGCAGGAGAAGGCGAGTTGCGAGTGGATCGGGGTAGCTGGATGGAAGTGGTGCAGTTCAGAGACCTGCAATCTGCAGTGACGCTTGCTTCGGAAAAGCTCAAGTTGAGCGGAATCCAAGCTCGGTGCGGGGGAGGTGTGCTGGGGGGAGGTGCGGAATTAGTGCTCTCAGAAGGCAGGACATTTGCCATGGACTTGGCTGCGACCGGAGTAGATCTGGGTGCCATGAGCGAGGAATTACCCAGACTTAAACTAGCTGGGCGGGCTCAGGGAGGGCTGAAATTGCAGGGAGCTCTTGCGGATCTGAGTTCGTGGACTGGGGGCGGCCAAGTGGCGATTTTGGACGGCAAGTTTAAGGAATTGAGTCTGCTTCAAGCGTTGGGGCAAGTATTTCAGATTCAGGAGTTAACGAATTTGAAGGTTAAAGAGGCCAAGATGCAGTTTAATGTGTCGGAGGCGAAGGTGCAGTTTCAGGAACTCAGTCTGGATGGCGGAGATATAGTGTTGGTCGCTCCAGGAACGATGGATTTTAACCGTAACCTTCTTTTGAACGCCAAGTTGACCGTGCCAGAGCGCTTACTGACTGGACGCGTTTCTCAGATGTTGGGACGGGGGTTCAGCCCTGTGGATGAGGCGGGGCTGCGCTCTATCGCTTTTCAAGTTACGGGTACTCTCGACAAGCCTAGCACTGATGTTGTGGAGAAGGTGGTGGGCGACGGTCTCGGGGGTGTTGTTGGACAGCTTTTGGGAGGATTTTTGAAGTCCCGCAAAACCGACAGGCAGGAAGCCAAGAATCTGGGATCTGAACCACAAAAATAATTTAAGCAGCGGGTTGAACGGCGCTGCCGTGGGCCTCTGTATTCATACAGACAATGCGAGTTATAGCTGGAACTGCTGGTGGCATTACCCTTAAGACGCCTAAAACAGATTTGCGGCCCACGATGGACATGGTGCGTGGGGCGATTTTTTCAAGCCTTGGCGAGGCAGTGTCCGGGGCAAGTGTGCTTGATCTGTTTGCCGGAACCGGCTCGCTGGCGATTGAAGCGCTGAGTCGGGGGGCTGCCAGTGCAACGCTTGTGGAAGGGGATCGTAAAGCGTGCGCTGTTATTGCCGAAAATCTGACGCGAACCCGATTGAAGGCCTCAGTGGTTTGCATGGACGTGCTCCGGTTCTTGCAGAGCGCAGCCGTGCCGGGCGGTGCAGATTTTATTTTTGCAGATCCACCCTACAGTAAGCAGTCGGGGGACCGGGATTTCGCTGCGGAGTTACTCGCAACTCCGGGGCTTGCATCCGCGTTGGCCCCGGAGGGATTGTTCGTCCTAGAGGTCGGCCAGTATTGGAAATTGCCACCAAGTCCAGGCTGGGAGTGTTTGCGCCGAAAACGGTACGGCTCGACGGAAACGCTGTTTCTGCGTCGTGTGGAGAACGAGGAGTGAGCAACGACGCGCTGTGCGCCTATGAATGTCGCGGAGATCGTCAGAATAGCGTGCTTGCGATTGAATGGAATCACCGTTCGTCTTCTGTCTTTCCTTTGAAAGTTTCAGTGGTGTGGAGGTGGTGGGCGGTATGTCCGCAAACATTAAAACGTGCTGAATTTAAGGTGCGCTTAATTTTTTGATGTATAATTCATCCTCGCTCCAAACTGCGGAACTCGGGCCAAGGTTTATCCGTGGTGAGCTATCGTTCATTATCACTTTGAGATTTTCCTCTTCTTTCTTCTTTCATGCCAGGGGAATACTGCGTACGGAGCGTTTAAATGTTTGCTATAAATATGGCCAAAAAAAACTTGTGAATCAGGGGCTTATTGCAGTGCAGTAGTGTTTAGGCTATGTTTATTGGGTTCTATCATGTCCTCTGGCAGAGCGTGGGCAGATGTGTTGAGGCAATTTTAAGTTAAGAGCTACTTTGTAGATCAGTTATGCAAAAGAACATCCGCGAGCACCTAGAACACGTGGAGCACCTAGCTCATCAAGCCTCCGACTCGGTTCTCTTCATGGGAAAGCTTGCGACGACTATGGCGATCATTGCTGCTGTTATCGCGGTGGTCGCCTTTTTGGGGCATCGTGAGCATGCCGCGGTGTTACGATTACAGAGCGAAGCGAGCCAACTTTTGACTCAGAGCGCTGAACTCAAAGTCGAGGCGAGTAATGCGTTTC
>CAIWVL010000379.1 GCA_903916085.1 uncultured Spartobacteria bacterium | reverse complement strand
CCTGATTCCCTCTTCTTTTAAGCAACAGAAGAATTGGGGAAAGTGTCTGTCCCTTATTTCCCACACCTGCGATACGTTTTGAAATCACTATCTGTGGTAAACACCGTTGAATCTTGATGTAGTCCGGACATTTGCATGATGCAGGCATCAGCAAAGCTCATAAGTGTATCTCGCTACTGCTGCATCAGATACAGCGTATCTCCAAGTTGCTCCCGCAAGGGAAAAATCCACTGTGAGAATGCCCCCGTTCTAGCAACGCAGAGAAAGCCTTCTTTCCCGAAGGCGAACGCCCCAACAGAAAGAAACACTCGGACAGAACGGCTTCGCAGGTCAGGCAGGTCAGGCAGGGCGAGGCTAGTGGTGGGGAAAGTGTCTGTCCCCTATTTCCCCACTCCCGAGGCATTCGTGCGCCAAGGAATAGACGGACCGCGCAAGCGCCTCTATCGTGCGTAGCAGAAATGTCAGACATGTGCGTTGTTGGGGAATGTGTCTGTCCCCTATTTCCTCCCAATTTGCATTTTCTGAGGAGACCCTAATAGAGTCCTTCCAAAAGGAAACTCGACTTCATTCTGAAAAACCTTACCTTAACATCAACATTTGCAAGGTCATGGAACAACTCCTCAAACGCCGTGCTCTCGCACGCCGAATTCAGCAGGAACGCTCGAATCTGCCATCACGTTCCTCCGAACAAGCCTACGCACAGCTCGAGAGAATCAGACACTCGACGAAGGCGAAGCCGCTGATTTTCAGTGGAGAGCACTCCTCGATTGGGCGCGTAAAAGCGGTCTAGTTCTTCCAGACACCTGCACGCATGCTAGAACAGGAGGTCAGGAGCACGACCTTCTTTATGTCGAAGGTCATTCCAGTCTTTCCGAGAACGTCTGGTACAAATTTACCAAGCGCAACCGCGCGAGCTATGCAGTGGACCTCAGCACCGGAGAACCAATCTTCCTTTCCGCTGAACCCATACAATATCTGGAACGATGGAAGCTCCACAACCGACTCTTTGATGACTCTTTTGATCTTGTCGGCATCTTGGTGGAGAAAGTGTCTGTCCCCTATTTCCCACAGAAAGACGCTGCTCGCGGCAGATTGTCGCTATGAGCTGTTTACCAACGTGAGTGGGGAAAGTGTCTGTCCCTATTTCCCCACTAAAAAACTCATTACCAAACTGTTGTCATACATCAAGAAGTACAAATCCGAGAACTTTGCCCCCATGCAAACTCTGGCCAAAACGCTCCACTCGTGGCGGGGAGAAATTGCTGCGATGTGGCGCTTCACCAAAAACAACGGAATCACTGAAGGCTTCCACAGGAAGATGAAACTGATTCAACGGCGCGCCTACGGCTTTCGAAATTTTGAAAACTACCGCCTCCGTGTGCTTGCCGCTTGCGGCTAGTTCCCCCCGAACCCACAACCAAAACTCAAACAAAACACTCAACTTGCACAAACCTCTCCCCAATCTTTGTCGTAGACCTCCTAGACTCTATTGTGGCCGGGCACGAAATGATACGGATTTGAGTATGTAGTGTACCAGTCCACGTATCAGGAAAAGTCTGCAACCCCCGTAACTTGTTTAGGTTAAAGGAAAGTGGAGCCTAGGGGATTCGAACCCCTGACCTCCTCAATGCCATTGAGGCGCTCTACCAACTGAGCTAAGACCCCTTTCCTTGCGGGGTGAACACTATCTTTCATCCGGGCCCACCTTTGCAAGGTGTTTTTTACAAAATTGATCAACCGCGTTTACCGCGATTGAAACGGGACACTTCGCGGTCCATTTCCCGCTGTTCAGCACGCGTCTTTAAGGAGGCCCGCTGGTCTGCCTTGTCTTTACCCGCACCTACTCCGATTTCCACCTTCACTAGGTGCCCCTTCCAATACAAACGCAGCGCGACAAGAGTGTTGCCCTTGATGTGAGACTGTTCAAAAAGCTTGGTGATCTGCTGGCGATGCAGCAGCAGCCGTCGGCGGCTCTTGGGCTCGTGCTGCGTGTGACTAGCCTTGTCGTACTCGCGAATGTCTAGCTCGTACAGAAACACCTGCCCCTTTTCCACGCGGGCAAAGGCCCCCTGTAAGTTGGCGTGTCCGGTGCGAATACTCTTCACCTCGGTGCCCTTAAGTTCAAGGCCCGCCTCGAACCTCTCCAGGATATGAAAATCCTTGAGAGCCTTCCTGTTAGCTGAAATTTCCAAACTCATACCCCGTGTTCCTACTGGTTTTCTCCCCTCGACACGGGGTTTGGTCGGAGAGCCCGACTACTCTTCGGAAAGTGGGGATGCGACGGGGTAAGTCAGAGTGAGCTTACCCTCAATGATTTCCTGAAGAGCAATGTCCGCAAAACCTGTGCGGAAGCCCGCGTCCACCAGAGGACGTTCCCCGTTGTTGAGCTGACGCACGCGCTTGCTCACGATGTTGACCAGCGCCTGCTGGGTTGGGACTTTTTTGAGGGCTTCTTCTAGCAAATGGCTGGTCATAGGTCGGGAGTAGTCGAGCATCTTAGCACTTCGTAGCTGGTTTTGTCAAACATTGAGGGGGCGCAAGGCCCATTGCGAATACCCACAGCGCCTACTTCGCCTGCATTTTTTCCACCTGAGCACGAATGTTTTCCGCCATTTTGCCTTGCTCCGAAGCAGGATCCAGGGCTTGCACATCTACCGCAAGCTTCAACGCGGTCGCGTTGTCCTTGGGAGGCATCAAAAAGTTAAGTACGTCCAAAAGCGCCTTCTGCTTTTGGTTAGCAGCCAATTTCGGGCGCTCGGCCACAAACTTATCGGCCTCGGCACGGACGGCCTCTCCGCCCTGCTCCACCTTTCCCTTGAGGCGTACGTGCAAGTCGCGTAGCGCCTGAATGAACCCAAACTTTAGATCCAGACCGAGCGTGTCAGAGGGATCGAGGGCGCGGATTTCGTCCAAGGTAGACTTGTAGTGCGCTGCAACCATTTCTTCGGGAACGACATCCAGCGCTACTTTCAAAGCCTGAGCCTTCTCGATGCCGGTGGCGCCACTTGCTTTTTGGAAAGATGCATCCCGTTGTTCCAGTTTGCCTCGCAACTCCTCAAGGTGCGCTAGGTAGGCCTCCGGTCCGCCCTTTTGATAGCCCGTACGAGCGAAAGGACGGCCCTGTGCGTCGGCCAGCAGGATGGTCGGGTAGCCTTGGATTGCGTAGGTTTGTTGGAGAACCTCGTTTTGTTTACGAACGTCCTCAGGTTGCTTGGACTGATCCTGCGGATAATCGAGCTCCAATAGGACAAAGTGAGTTGGGGCCGCAGCCTTGAATGAAGCAGTATCAAACACCTCCTTACGCAGACGGATACACCACGTACACCAGTCGGAGCCCGTAAAGTCCATGAGGATGGCTTTGTTTTCGGAGGCGGCCTCGGCTTTCGCCTTTTCGAAGTCTTGCAACCAGCCTTCCGAAGCCTGAACGAAGGTGGAAAGCGCAGCGATGGCAACCAGCACAGCTATACGGGGAGATCTCATGGGAGATAGCGCACCCGTTTACGGAGCGCGGGACAAGCAGAATGCGGGGGATAATGAGCTTCAATGAAAAAGGAATGGGAATCAAGGAAAGCGCGCAAAAGGCATTTGCGGTACGGCACCCATCCATTGCCTCCCATTGCCTCCGCGCACGGGCTGTGGCAGTCTCAACGAATGAGCGCATCTGGTGTCGATTTAGTGGAGGAAATCCTGGCCCTTAAAAAGGCCCGCAACGCAGTCATCTTGGCTCACAACTACCAGATCAAAGAGATCCAGGAAGTGGCCGATTTCGTGGGCGACTCCCTCGGCCTTTCAATCCAAGCAGCTGGCACCCAGGCGGATGTCATCGCATTTTGCGGTGTGCACTTCATGTCTGAAACGGCCAAGATCCTCAATCCTACCAAGACCGTCATCTTGCCCGACTTGGACGCGGGCTGCTCTCTCTCAGACTCCTGTCCAGCGGAAGAACTGGAAGCGTACCTAGCGGCGCATGCGAATAAAAATTATTACGTCATCGCCTACATCAACTGCTCGGCGGGAGTGAAAGCTCTTTCGGACGTCATCTGCACAAGTGGCAATGCGGTTCGGATGGTCCAACACGCACCAACAGATCGTAATCTACTGTTTGTTCCCGACCAAAACCTAGGGCAGTGGGTGATCGAACAGACAGGGCGTCCCATGGAGTTGTGGAAAGGCAACTGCTACGTACACGTGGAGTTCACGCGGCAGAGCATTCAGCGCATCCGCGAAGAGCATCCGGGCGCGCCCGTGGTGGCTCACCCCGAGTGCACAACCGCAGTGCGCATGCTGGCCGATGAAGTTTGCTCGACCGAACGCATGATCGGCTATTGCAAGAATCACCCGGCAAACGCTTTCGTGATCGTTACCGAATCCGGGATGCTGCACCGCCTCCGTCGCGAAATGCCGGATAAGACGTTCATCCCCGGTCCCACAGAGGCCTGCGCCTGCGCCGATTGTCGCTTTATGAAGCGCAATACCCTCGAAAAATTGCGGGACGCGCTCCACTCGCTGTCCCCTGCCATCGAGCTCCCCGAGGCACTCCGCGCCCGCGCCGAACTCCCCATGCGCCGCATGCTCGAGTGGAGCGCCTAGCGCCTAAGCACCTCGACCTTCGCCATCTAAGACGGGGCTCACACAGGTGGAGATTATGGCGCCAGCCGCGTGATGCTCCACCCGCCGTCGGCCCCTTTGACGTACCGCAGCCGATCGTGGAGGCGGCTCCTGCGCCCTTGCCAAAACTCTACAGTTTCAGGTTCGAGTCGATAGCCTCCCCAATGTTCGGGGCACGGAATCGGCGCGTTGGCAAACCGCTCTTTTGCCTGGATAAACGCCTCCTCCAGGGTTGAGCGATCGGGGATCGTGGAGCTTTGTGGCGAGGCCCAGGCACCCAATTGGCTCGCAATCGGGCGGGAGGAGAAATAGGCCTCACTTTCTGCGCGGGAAGCCTTGGTAACACGGCCGGTAATGTTTACCTGACGTTCTAGAGCCGACCACCAGAAGGTGATCGCCGCCCGAGATTCGCCCGCGAGGTGAGCGCCTTTGGTGCCATTGTAATTGGTAAAAAAAGCGAAACCGCGGGCGTCGCAGATTTTCAAGAGCACCGTGCGAGTCCAGGGCTGGCCGGTGGAATCCACAGTAGCCAAGGTCATAGCATTGGGCTCAATTAGTTGTTGGGCATGGGCTTCCGCTAGCCACTGCTGAAACTGCACAAGCGGGTCGGGTGCCATGTCAGAAAGATCCAGTCCGCGCTGGGAGTAATCTTGACGAAGAGCGGCGAGGGCCTGAGGAGTGAGAGGCATACGCGTGAGGTTAGCACAAAAAGGGGTGGGACACACAAAGAGGAATGCGGATTCTGCGGTGCCCACAAAATTACCGTTCTTAGATTCGGGCTTGGCTTGGGTATACATGGAGAAATCTATGCGTTATTCAACTCCCACCCTTCTGCTGTCAGCGGCACTCGCAGCCACGGCTTTAGCCGAGACCCCAAAAACCCTTGGCTACCAAGATACTCCTCTAGTCCCCGGCACTAGCTGGCACGTCCATGATGGCCTTCGCCCCCAGCCCAAGGTCATTACTCCTGGAGTCAACCCCGGCGACGCTCCCAGCGACGCCATTGTTCTTTTCGACGGCAAAGATCTTTCTCATTTCAAAAAGAACCCAGACCCCAAACCCAATTGGAACATCGAAAATGGATGTGCCGTTTCGGTCAAGGGTGCCGGGTACCTCGAGTCCGCCGATCAGTTTGGACCCGACATCCAGCTTCACGTCGAGTGGGCTGCACCGACCCCGCCCGAAGGCACCGGCCAAGGCCGTGGCAACAGCGGCGTATTCCTGTTCGGCATCTACGAAATCCAGGTGCTTGATTGCTACGAAAACCAGACTTACCCAGACGGCCAGGCTGCCGCCATCTACGGCCAGACTCCCCCGCTTGTGAATGCCTGCCGGAAGCCCGGCGAGTTTCAAACGTACGACATCATCTTCACTGGACCCCGGTTTGAAGGAACCGAGCTCAAGTCGCCCGCGTACGCCACTATTCTGCACAACGGCGTTTTGGTGCAAAACCATGTGACGCTACTAGGCGCCACCGGCCACAAGACCGCTGCCAAGTACACGCCCCATGGAGAAAAAGGGCCTATCAAGTTCCAGGACCACGGAAACCCAGTGCGGTTTCGCAATATCTGGCTGCGCGAATTTAAGCCTGTAGATTCCCAGTAATCCTCGGCTTGGAAAAACGAGCGCAGGGGCCTCGACTCCCTGCGCTTCGGTGGGCGATGTTAAACGGGCCATCCTGCGTCCGTCATCTGGGCGCGTAGGGTGGTCACGGCGAGTCGGGATTCGGAGTGGACATTTTTCCACTCTGGTTCGACGACGATATCGCCCTTGTAACCGCCTCGACGCAGTGCCGATAAGTAAGGGCGCAGGTCATCTCCAAAAGTACCCGGTACGGCCCGCTGCTTGAGTTCAGAGGTGTGCACGTGGGCTAGACGACTCGCGAATCGCTCCAACTCGGAAACAGGCTCCCCCTCAAGCATCATGTGCCAGGTGTCTGCGAGTAGGCCAACCGCAGGGCTCGCCACAGCATCAACAACTTGTGCACCTTCTGCGATAGACATGACGACATTGGAATCGCCACGGCTCAGTGGCTCAATAACAATCAAAACACCGTGCTCCTGCGCAACGGGAGCCACCCACCGGACAGCATCCACATACTGTTCCACGGCCGCCGCGATGGGAAATCCGTCGGTAGCCCGACGCGCCGCTCCGCTCCCCCAAACCACTATCTTCACGCCAGCAATCTCCGCCCGACGCATCGCAGTCTGCGCCCAACGCAACAACCGGGTCTTGTCCACTGATGGACCCACGATCTTTAAGTCCGCTGGAAGAAAGCGGTTCACCACTGGCACCTGATACCCCCCTGCCCTAGCCAACTTCAGGCGCTCCTCAAAAACAGACTCGTCCGACTCCGGCACAAGGAACGTCTGAAGGTTTTCTTCGATGAACGCCACTTGGTCACGCGGCAGTTCCGGGGCGGTGGAAAGGTCTGTGTAGAGTCCAATTTTCATAAGAGAAGGTGGCTCGCGGAGGTTGCTGCAAACTTGAAGGTGCCGTTGGGGTGGATGTACAAAACGGAAGAACGCCTCTCCGGCTTACGCAGGAGAGGCGTTCTCTGTTGTCTGGGGAGACTTTGTTTGGGGGGTGTTTGCCTAGGGGGAGGCTTTTGTTCTGGGAGACTGTTTAGGGGGAAACAATCTCTGGGGGTGAGCGAATGGAAACAAGTTGCGGTGGTGGTAGTGATTGCGAGCAACAGCGTATTCGGCGGTAGCAATAGCAATAGGCGGCGTCGTCGTCGTCGGG
>CAIWVL010000378.1 GCA_903916085.1 uncultured Spartobacteria bacterium | reverse complement strand
GTTGGTACCTGACTTTTCCCCGGCTAAAAGCCAAGGGTTCACTGCGTCTTCGAGACCGAATTTTACCTGTTGAAGGCGAAGTTTGGATGGATCACGAAATTAGCAGCAGCCAACTCACTGGAGAGCAATCAGGTTGGGACTGGGCTGGAATCCAGTTCGCGGATGGTCGTGAGATCATGGTTTACCGACTACGCCGGAAGGATGGCACCACGGACCCGGCGTCTGCGCTGGCTTGGGTAGATGCTGCTGGGAAAACAATCTACTATGGGGCACAAGAGTTTCGCTGGGAATCAAGTGGCAAATGGCGCAGCCCGCGCTCTGGGGCGGAGTACCCTTTGCCGGTACGCTTAAGCGTTCCAGATCCAGAAAGTGGGCAAATGGCTGAGTGGACCCTCGATCCCCTCGCTTTGGATCAGGAATTAGACGGTGCAGTCAGCGGCGTCCCTTACTGGGAGGGGGCGTGTCGAGTGTTAAAAAACGGTACGCCCGTAGGATCCGCCTATGTGGAACTCACCGGTTACGCAGGGACGCTGGGCAGGGCGCTCCGGTGAGTTTTGCGTCCATTCTATAATGTGAGAAAGTGTCGAGGTCTGGGTGTCAGTCCGGGCCATTCGTACGCTTGAACGCAAAAGGTAGTGCTTATCGACTGAGCTTTCTCCTTGTGTGCCTCTGCCTGAAGGATCAGGTTTTTATCTCCCCCATGTCCTTAAAGATCTGTCTGTTTGTCGCGAGTCTGCTGAGCGTGCATGCCTCCGCATTAGGGCAGGAGGCCCAGTCTCGGGTTGCATTTAACCGCGATGTGCGGCCCATTCTTTCGGATAAATGCTTTGGCTGTCATGGACCGGACAGTGGCCATCGCAAGGCTGGGTTACGCCTGGATTTGAGAGAATTCGCCCTAAAAAGCGCGAAGAGTGGTGAAATTCCCCTCAAACCTGGTGACCCTGCTGCCAGCCATCTGCTAGCCCGCATTGTCAGTACCGATGCGGACGAAGTCATGCCACCCCCAGAGGCTAAGATGCAGCGCTTGACGGCAGCCGAAGTAGACATCATACGCCGCTGGATTGCCGAAGGTGCCGAGTACCAGCCGCTCTGGTCATTCATCCCGCTTGCACCTGTTGCGCTTCCCGAGGTGAATGCCGCCAACGGTCCGGCTCACCCCAACGGTATCGACCGCCTCGTTGAGGCCCGCCTTCGTGCGCGCGGTCTGGCGTTACGTCCTGAAGCGCGCCCAGAGGCGTTGCTGCGGCGAGCGAGTCTTGATCTGACGGGCCTTCCTCCGTCGCCTCAGACACTCCGCGCCTTCCTCGCGGACACTCAGCCCGGTGCCTACGCACGCGCAGTGGATTCGCTCCTGGCGTCACCTGCTTTTGGCGAAAATTGGGCAGCATCCTGGCTCGACGTCTCTCGTTATGCCGACAGCTTTGGTTTCCAAGTCGACCGCGACCGCTCCGTTTGGCCCTGGCGCGACTGGGTCGTGGACGCTTTTAATCGGAACCTACCCTTTAATGAGTTCGTCACGTGGCAACTGGCGGGGGATCTCCTGCCGCATCCTACCGAGGAACAATTGCTCGCCACCGCCTTCAACCGGCTCCATCAGCAGGAGGCCGAGGGCGGTTCAGTGGAGGAGGAGTATCGCGTTGAGTATGTGGCAGATCGCGTGCAAACCTTTGCCACGGCATTTCTCGGGCTAACCTTTGAATGCGCAAAGTGCCATGACCATAAGTTTGATCCGATCGCTCAGAGGGAGTTTTACCAAATGTTCGCCTTCTTCGATGACATCGATGAAGCTGGGCTTTATTCTTTTTTCTCAAACGACGCCCCAACGCCAGCGCTGCGCCTCCTCTCCTCTGAGGCCAAACAAAAGCACGCCGCTCTTCAACGCCAGCTCACCGCCGCGGAATCTCGCGTTAAGCAAAGCGCTCAAGCCGACCTAGAGGCAATCGCCGGGCAACGTGAGCCGCAGTCACAGGAGTTCACAATTCCTGGCGAAATCGCTCGTTTTCAAGCGTCGCGGACTGCCGACAACAAGCTGCTCAACAGCATCGACCCGAGTAAACCGGCGTTCATTACGGGCGAAAACAAGCTCGTCCCAGGACGCCCCGGAGGCTGCGAAGTTGCCGTGCAGCTTTCGGGTGATGAAGCCCTGAATCTCCCCGTAGGGAGCTTTAATCGGGCTGATCCCTTCACCATTTCCCTGTGGCTCCAACCCTCGGAGCTCAAGGAACGGGCGGTCATTCTGCATCGTTCCAAGGCTTGGACCGATGCGGCCAGTCGGGGGTTTGAGCTGCTCCTGGAAGATGGCCGCCTGAAATGGTCTCTGATTCGCTTCTGGCCCGGGGACGCGGCTTCGATCCGAGCGACGGAGCCGCTCCACGCAGGCGAATGGACTCAGGTGACAATCACGTCCGATGGATCAGGCAGGGCGGCGGGCTTGCAAATTTTCGTCAACGGCAAACCGACTGCCGTAGAGGTTCTTAAAGACAACCTTTCCCGCGATATCACTCCGGGCCGCGACAACATCACCTTGGGCGAACGGATGCGCGATCGAGGTTTTAAAAACGGGCTGGTAGACGATGTCCGCGTCTTTAATCGGTGCCTCTCGCCTCTGGAAATTGCCGCGACTTTTGATCCAACCGTTCCCAGCAGCCTCTGGACGCGGCCCTTGGAGAAGTTGACAGCCTCGCAAAGGGAGCAGGTTTATCAGACGCAACTTGCTATGTTTCCCTCGGCGGACCACGCAGCCGCGTTGGATTCGTTGAAGGAGGCGCGTAATGCCTTGTTGCAGTTCCTCGAAGCGCAGCCTGAAATTTCCGTGATGCAGGAGCTTCCGAAGCCCAAGTCGGCGTATGTTCTGTTTCGTGGCCAGTACGATCAGCGGAGGGAAGAAGTCTGCGCGGGCACGCCCGCTGCGCTGCCGCCATTTCCCCAAAATGCGCCCCTTAACCGGCTGGGACTGGCGCAATGGCTGACGGATCCGGGGCATCCGCTGCTCGCGCGCGTGAGCGTGAATCGGTTTTGGCAATCGCTGTTTGGACGCGGGCTGGTGCGTACTTCCGACGACTTTGGTAGTCAGGGGACTCCACCTGAATACCAAGAGGTGCTCGACTGGTTGGCCGGCGAGTTTATTCGAAGTGGTTGGGATTTGAAGGCTCTGCTCAAGCTGATCGTTCTCTCTGAAACTTACCGTCAGGAAAGCCTCGCCGCGCCTGAACTTGTCGCCGATGACCCAGAGAACGTCCTGTTGGCACGGGGGCCGCGTTTTCGGCTATCGGCGGAGGCGGTTCGGGACACTTTTCTGAGTGCGAGTGGTTTGCTCAGCGCGAAGCTCGGAGGACCCCCTGTGAATCCCTACGAGAGTTCTGAGGCATTCCGCCCTCAGGCGGCTGACAAGGGCGAAAATAGCCTTCGACGCAGCTTGTACACTCGCTGGCGCCGAACTTCGCCACCGCCCGCAATGATGGCTTTTGACGCTTCCAGACGCGCCGTGTGTTCCGCCCGGCGCGAGCGCACCAACACGCCGCTTCAAGCGCTCGTGCTGCTCAATGGCCCGCAATACGTAGAAGCGGCCCGGGTGCTCGGCTCACGTTTACATCGCACGCATGCAGGAAACCTCGACGCAATGATTGAGGGAGCTTGCTTAGCCTGCCTAAGCCGATTCCCTGACGCGAGGGAGCGTGAAATCCTCGCTTCCCTCTATAATGAGCAGCTCGCCTATTTTCGCTCTCACCCACAGGAAGCCGCCCACCTTCTTTCAGTGGGGCAAACGGCAGCCGATCCCGGCGTGCCCGAGCCTGAAGCAGCCGCTGCGACTGTCCTTGCCCAAGCGCTCTTCAATCACGACGGATCCATTGTGAAACAGTAACGCATGCAAAACTCCCTCGACTCCTCCTCGCAGTGTCCGACGGATAATCTTCTGCCGAGACGCCATTTTCTGCGTCAATCGGGCCTAGGGTTGGGCGCAATGGCTCTCGGAGAAATGTTGGGCAGCGACCAGAGCCAGGCTGCGATGCTAGACAAAATCGAAGCGCGCCTACCACACTTCGCCCCTAAAGCGAAGCGCGTCATTTACTTGTTTATGTCCGGAGGTCCCTCGCAGCTGGACCTTTTCGATCACAAACCAGAATTAAACAAACGGCACGGAGAGCAGTTGCCCGATTCCGTGCGCGGTGGCCAACGGCTGACAGGGATGTCAGGTAATCAATCCTCCATCCCAATGGTGGGATCGCCCTTCAAGTTTTCGCAGTACGGCCCGGCAGGCGCATGGTTTTGCGAGCACCTGCCGAACACAGCGGAAGTCGCCTCTGAACTGTGCATAGTGCGGTCCATGTTTACTGAATCCATCAACCATGGACCGGGCGTGACGTTTATTCAGACCGGTTCCCAAATCCCGGGGCGGCCCAGTATGGGTGCTTGGTTGAGCTACGGATTGGGAAGTGAAAATAGCAATTTGCCGGGATTTGTAGTGCTTATTACTAAGGACAAGGGCGGCCAGCCCCTTGGTGCGCACCTGTGGGGGAGCGGCTTTCTTCCCGCCGAATTTCAGGGACTACAGTTCCGGCCCTCCAAAGATCCGGTACTTTATCTGAACAATCCGCCCGGGGTTTCTCGCGAGAGCCGACGTCTGATGCTCAACCGACTGGAAGAACTTCACAACCATGAGCTCCAGACAGCCGGAATCGAGCCAGGTATCCAGGCACGTATCGCTAACTACGAGATGGCTTTCCGTATGCAGAGCAGCGTTCCAGAGGTCACCGACATCGCTTCGGAAAGTGATGCCACATTCGAGCTGTATGGGCCTGATGCTCGCAAGCCGGGGACCTTTGCTGCGAACTGCTTACAGGCGCGCCGTCTGGCAGAAAAGGGGGTGCGTTTCATCCAACTTTATCATCAAGATTGGGATCACCACGGAGGGCTCCCAGGGGCACTCCCTAAACTTTGCCGCGAAACGGACCGGGGTTGCGCCGCACTTTTGCAGGACCTCAAACAGCGCGGTATGCTGGAGGAAACCTTGGTGGTGTGGGGCGGAGAATTTGGGCGCACCAACTACTGTCAGGGTAAGTTGAGCACCAACTTCGGCCGG
>CAIWVL010000377.1 GCA_903916085.1 uncultured Spartobacteria bacterium | reverse complement strand
CAATCACAAGTTCGATCCCATTCTCCAAAAGGACTATTTCCGGTTACGCGCCTTCTTTGAGCCCGTGCAGTGGCGCGATGATTTGAAACTTGCTACTCCAGAAGCGCTTGCGGATCACGCAGTCAAGCAAGCCGAGTGGGAGGCCGCCACGGTCGAGGTCCGCGCTGAAATCGATGCGCTCCTGAAGCCGCACTTAGAGGGAAAAGCGAAGGCCGCGACGTCGCGTTTTAACGACGAGTTGAAGGCCATGATCCGCAAGCCGGCCGAGGAACGAGACGCTCTGGAGCGTCAGTTGGTGGGCTTGTGCGAACGCCAGATTCGCCGCGAGCGCGTGATTTTTGATCCGCTAAAGTCCCTCAAATCGGACGAGGCGAAGGCGAAGTATAAGGTTCTTTCGGAGAAACTGAAGGAGTTTGAAAAACTGAAGCCCGCTCCGCTCATGGACGCTTTCGTCGCTACCGATGTGGGGCCCGTAGCGCCGCCCACGCTGCTCCCGTCTCGCAAAGGCCCGCAGCAAATTGAGCCCGGATTTCTTACCCTGATTGCTCCCGGCGAACCTGAAATCAGCCCGTTGCAAAACTCCAGCGGTCGCCGCTCCGCCTTGGCGCACTGGATCACGCGTCCCGATAACCAACTCTCCACGCGGGTGATCGTGAACCGCGTTTGGCAATACCATTTCGGGCGCGGGATCGTGGCCTCCTCGAGCGACTTTGGTAAACTAGGCGAAAAGCCCACGCACCCCGAGCTCCTAGACTGGCTTGCGCAACGCTTCGTCTCACAAGGATGGAGCCTCAAAGCGCTGCACAAGGAAATCCTGCTCTCCGCCACTTACCGCCAAACCGCGCGGCGGGTGCCTTCCCAAACCGAACTGACCATCGATCCCACCAACAAGTTCTTATGGCGCTTCAGCCCGCGTCGCCTCGATGCGGAGCAGGTGCGTGATGCGATGCTGACAGCCAGTGGCGAACTCGACCTCACGCCGGGCGGCAAGTCCGAGGACGCGAACGCCATGCGGCGGTCCGTTTATTCCATCAAAAAACGCAATAGCCCCAACGAGTTATTGCGCAGTCTCGATGCTCCCGCCGGATTCACCAGCACCGCTGAGCGCCAGAGCACGACGACCCCCACGCAGTCGCTTTTACTCCTCAACGGCGATTGGCCCCTCACACGCGCTCGCAAGCTTGCTGCTCGCGCGAAAACCATTGATGACGCTTGGAAAATTGTCCTTGGGCGTCCGCCCTCGCCGCGTGAACGGGAAACTGCGGAGGCTTTTTTTGCAAAGCGCCTCGGTAGATCTGGGTATGTCGAGACAACGGCAAGCACTCCAGAAAGCGCCCCCGGCGAGTTCCGTGAAAAAACGGAGCACGAACGTCTTGTGGATCGCACCGGTGCTTGGGAAGGCGACGAGTTCACCCTGGAAGCGGTGGCCCGTCTGGATTCGGTCGACACCAACGCCGCCGTGCGCACCCTCGCTTCCCGGTGGACGGGCGGTAAGGACAGCCTCGAATCGTACGGCTGGAGCGTAGGCGTGACCGGAGAAAAATCGCGTTTCAAACCGCACATGCTCATCGCGCAACTCGTGGGTGAAGATGAGAATGGCAACATTGGCTACGAGGTCGTGAGCTCGGGTTTGAGGCTGGAACTGGGCCGGCGCTACCACATCGTGGTTTCCGTTTCCTGCGCCGACCACACAGTGCGTTTCCGCGTGCAGGATCTGGATCAACCGGGCGTTTCCGAGCAGGTGGCAGAGATTTCCCACGCGAGTCGCTCCAAACTTGGCAATGGCAGCGCGATTCTTGTGGTGGGCGGTCTGAATAAACGTGCGCCGCAGCATCAGTGGGACGGCCTCATTGAGTCTCTGCGCATTGTCCAAGGCCGCTTGCCCGTAGCCGAGTTCAGCCCCGACCCGGCGCAGTGGCAGTCCGCACTTGTACGCTGGAGCGCCGCCACCGGGCCCGCTCAGCAATGGTCCTGGAGTGGCGATGGCGTGCGCGCGGAAGATGCGGAGCCGCGTCGGCAAGCGATGAGTGATCTTTGTCAAATTCTGCTCAACAGCAACGAGTTCCTTTACCTGCATTAACCGTATGTCCTGCGATCGCTTCGAACATCCTCATTCCCGTCGGGAGTTCCTCCAACGCGCCGGTTGCGGTTTTGGTGCCGTCGCCTTGGCCGCTCTCTCTCGCCAACCGTTGCTTGCCTCCGCAGAGGGGCTCAATCCCGTCGCCGCCAAGATTCCGCACCACTCGGCACGCGCAAAAAATGTGATCTTCCTTTTCATGGAAGGTGGCCCGAGTCATCTGGACACGTTTGACTACAAGCCACTGCTCAATGAGCTTGCGGGGCAACGACTTCCAGACAGCTTCAAACCACCGATCCTCGCCATGGGCGAAACCAAGGCGCCCTTGCTTGAGTCCAAACGCACCTGGAAACAGCGCGGCCAAAGTGGGCTGTGGATCTCCGACTGGTTTGAAAACGTGGCCCGTCACGCCGATGACCTCACCGTCATCCGTTCCTGCGCTTCCAGCGGCATCAACCACGCAGGTGGCGTGTGCTCTATGAATACAGGCTCGGTTCTAGGCGGACGGCCATCGCTCGGTTCCTGGGTTAGCTACGGACTGGGTTCCGAGAACGAAAATCTCCCGGGTTTTGTCGTCATTAAGGACAGTGAGAGCACGGTTGTGAACGGGGTACGGAATTGGGGTAACGGCTTCATGCCTGCCGTGTATCAGGGCGTGGAGTTCAACTCTGAAGGGGTGCCCATCAAGTACCTAGACAATCCCAAGGGCGTAAACTCTGAGCGTCAGCGGGATAAACTCGATTTGCTCGCTAGTCTTAACCGGCAGTTTGGCGAAACGCGTCCCGATAACTCCGAGCTTGAGGCCCGTATTCGCGGGTACGAACTCGCTTACCGCATGCAGGCAGAAGCGCCTCATGCTGTCGATTTGTCCACCGAAACGGCGGCCACGCGCGCCCTTTACGGCATGGACCGCGATGAAACGGCCGTATTTGGGCGCAACTGTCTTTTGGCGCGCCGCTTGGTGGAGAATGGGGTGCGGTTTGTGCAGCTGTACAGCGGGGCAGGGAGCAAGTGGGACAGCCATAAAGACATCGAAAAGAACCACTCTAAATTGTGTCGTTCCGTGGACGTCCCTATCGCCGGGCTTCTCTCGGATTTGAAGTCCCGGGGCATGCTGGAGGACACCCTTGTTATTTGGGGCGGCGAGTTTGGCCGTACGCCGATGAGTGAGAAAGGCGATGGTCGCGACCACAATCCAACGGGATTCACCATGTGGATGGCCGGCGGCGGAGTACAGGGCGGACGCACCATTGGCGCTACCGACGACCTCGGACTGTACGCAGTCGAGGACCGTCTCCACGTCCACGACTTGCACGCCACGATCCTGCACTTACTCGGGATTGATCACACCAAGCTCATCTACGCCAACAAAGGCCGCCCGGAGCGTATTGATCAAAACGAAGGGCACGTCTTTGCTCGTATTTGAGCTGGGAGTAGGCGTTAACGGCGTAAGTTCGCCAATCACCATGCCAACGGTTGGCTCTGGTTGCGGTACAGATTTGCTTATGTCTGCGTGCGTCGAAAAGCTCCGTTTGCAGTCTTGTAAAAGCTAAAGTAGCCTCAAAGTATGGAAATTATTTTCAGCATCACTCAGGAAGCCGATGGGGGTTTTGTGGGTGAGTGTCTGTCACATGACATTTTCACCCAAGGTGATACATGGGAGCAACTGCGCTCCAATGTGCAGGAAGCCACTAGCGCCTTTTTTTTCGATGCTCCCAAGCCCTCTGCGATTCGTCTGCACTTGGTCAGGGATGAGCTTTTATCGTTTGCATGAGACTGCCCCGCGATTTGAGCGGCGCGGATCTGACAAAACTCCTCTGCAAACATTTCGGTTATAGGCAAGTGAATCAGGAAGGGAGTCATGTGATCCTTGAAACCTTGGATCCTCGCCAACACCGGATTTCAATTTCTAATCGCTCTCTACTCCTCTGCTTGCCGACCGGCGTCGATGTTATGTCACATAGACAAATCTTTAATGTAGATGGCACATCCCGTGCTGCGTCCTCGCGCACTCCATGCGCCACTTTAAAACGCCCCTCTTCCCAACGCTCGGTTTGGTTGCCGCACTCTCGGCCCTTTCCTTGGGCGGCACACAAGCCGCCGTAAAACCCACGGAAGCAGCCGAAGCTCCGGCTCTCCCTGAGATCTGGCAGAAGGTGTCCGCGCAACAACGCCTCATGGCCCTCCGCGCCGCCGAGGTGGACGCCACCCGATTGCTGCTCGAGCGCATCATGGGGCTTCATCTCAACTCTGATTCCACGGTCCGCGACCTAGTCCTCGCAAACGACACCATCAAGGGCAGTATTTCCGCCTCCATCAAGGGCGTAACGACCACCGAGCCCCCTGAGTACTTTGCCGATGGTCGAGTTCAAGTCGTGCGCGCGGTCAAGGTGCAACAGGTCATCGAAGTTCTTAGCAAGGTCGTCAAGGAAGAGCACATGGCCGATGGCGTGGTGAAAACCGTGGCGGATTCCCGCAAAACGGAATTCGTCACCCGCAACGAGACTCTTGATGTTGTCGGCAACAGCGCCCTCCCGAACTCCGATGGACATCTTAAAATCAAGGCCAAGCGTGCTGCAGAAGCCGACGCTTACCGGAGACTCGGCGAGCGACTTATGGGGGTGAAAATCACGAGCGACACCACGGTTCGCGACTTGGCCCTCAAAAACGACGAGGTTGTGAAGTCCATGGCTGGTGTGTTGAAAGGCGCAGAGGTCACCGCGATCAAATACCAGCCGGATAATTCGTGTGATGTGACCATGCAGGTCAAACTCTCCGAGGTCATTCGCACGGTCACCAGGGTGGTGAAGGGCAAAACGCACATGGAGGATTCCATTGATGCAAAGACCGTCTCTGAAACCGGATCTGGCGTTGCCTCCAATGATCCCGGCACAGGTTCATCCGCTGAAGCCGGTTCCGATGTGACGGAGGTACAAGTATCCGAAACGCTGCGTCGTGTGGTGTCCGAGACTCCAGCCAATAACTAAGCTTTCGCATGAACAAGTGTCTCCTTCTCGCCGTTGCGGTAGCCTCTCTGTTATCTGCATGCGCATCTAAGTCAAGTGGCCCTGCCTCGACTCAAACAAGTGCAGTCGGCGGCTGTTGTGTGTCAGAAAAAACACCAACCCAAGCCCAGCGCGATTACGCTGCGAAAACGGCTGCATCAGTGCCAACAACACCTCCCGCGCAGGGGGACAAGCCTTCCAAGGTCAAGGCGCGGGTGACTGACAGCACGCAGGTGGAAACGGTTCGCGAAACCAAACCCGTGATCAGCGATGACTCGGAACTACGTAAGTAGCCCAGTCGTGGCTTGGGGCTGTGCGCTGGTGTTTTCTCTAGCAACCGCGGCTGGCCAGGCTCCCAACGCATCGAAGAAAAAGGATTCTACGCAGTCGAATCTTCCAGCAACAGAGGTCCATCCTGCCAAGCCTTCCGCACAACTTCGGGAGGAACCGACTGTCACTCGAAGTCCATCGGCGAACATTGATCCCTTTGAGGCAGTGGCTACCCAGTTGGCCAGTCTTCTCGGAGATAAAAAGTCTGTCAGCGTGGGTGTGGGAAATTTCGCGTTTCAGGATACGGATCTTTTGTCACCTTTTTCAGCGCTGTTACGTGACGAACTCGAAGTTGCTCTTAATAAAACCAGTGGGTTTAAGGTCGTGACCCGCGACCGCATCGCTGATCTTCAAAACGAGGGCAAATTCCAGATGCGTGATCTGCTGGAACCCGGCACTGCGGTGGAAAAGGTATCAGTGAAGGGTATTCAGGGGATTGTGCGCGGCCGGTTTTATGCCACAGGAAATGGGGTTTCCGTTTTTACGGAGTTGGTTTGGCTAGAAGGCGGGAATGTAGAGAAGACGAAAGTCACGTTACCATCTTCTCAAATTGCGGCCCGTGTGTTTCCTGAGGGAGTAAAAACCGAGTCAGCTTTGGGATCCCTTGTGACGCCTCAAAACTTGGAGGCAAGCATCTCCAACCTCCAAGAAATAACCGAGGGGCGTTTGAAGCGAGTCACGAAGGAGTTTCCGCTCGAGTTTTTTACCACAGACACGCGTCGGGCCTTTAAGCAGGGCGAGGTGGTGTCTTTCCGAGTTCGCAGTGATCGCGACTGTTTTGTGGCGGTCTATTGCCATCAATCTGACGGATCGAGCGTGTTGTTGTTTCCCAACAACTGGCAACGGAGCACCTTTGTGCCTGCGGGAAAGGCGATCGACATTCCTGGCACTCAGAAGCACGGGTTTGAGATCGAGATAGGGCCGCCCTACGGCTCGGATGTGGTGCAAGTCATTGCCTGCACAAGCGAGCGTGAGATTGAAAAGCTGGTAGGCCAGCAACTCCGCACGGCATCAGCCTCGCAACCAGTCGCAGTGATGACACGAGGCATGGCTGCTAAGGGGATTTCTGAAGCAGGAGCGGGTGCGACTTCAGTTCCAAACGGCGCCCCGGCGATGTGGGCTGAGGCGCACATGGTGGTGAGTACGTTTCCTAAGTAAATTCAATGGACTTCAATATGCTAAAACCGATTTTCAAAAAAATTATCTGTTTCATTGTGATAATTTTAAACTCACAGTTGCTAGTATCGTGCGCAAACCTAAAGGGTGATCAGGGCGAGGATGCTGCAAAATTAAGACTACGTGCGAGTCGAGGTGGGTTAGGACGAGAAATAGATTTTGTTGATTTAATTATTAGTAAAATTGATAATCAAGAGGTTGATGCAACATTTCCATTTGCTGACGCAATAACTGGCGGAATTAAAATAAAGCCAGACAAGCACGTTCTCTCTGCTAACTTCGTCAGAACACAATCATTGTATGTCGGCAGAGAATTCTCGTTTGAAATTTCTGATCTTGAACCAAGGCATCATTACAGATTCGGTTTTGCGCCAGTTCATGTTGGAGTTGGTCTATTTCAGAGTATTTCTCAAGGCAGTTGCAATATATGGTTAGAAGATAATACCTATTCAGACGAAAATCCCATTGTAGTTCAGAGGTGGATATATGTCGCGGGCAGTGATGGATTGTTGTCAATTCAAAAATAATACACTTTAAATCACCTTGAATGTTGAACATATGAAAACTCGCGGTAATTGTTTAATGTGGTTAATTGTATTTTTAATACAAAATTTTACATTAACTTCTAGCAGTGCTGCGGAGGAGAGTGTTGAGTCTGTGATTAGAGGAATCATGAAGGAGCCTGCGTTTCAACAAATTGACCAAGAACTTTCCTCTGCATATGCAATTGCAAGAGAAAGTTTAAGTCATTCGGACCAAGACAAGTTGAGGACAGAGCAACGTTCCTGGACAAGGAGAAGAGATGAAATGGTCTTTAAATCTCGTCCGGATGAACGACTTTCTGTTGCCCTCAACCAAACGCGATCCCGATTGGTTGAGGTAAGAAATTACGGAAGGATAGCAGAAAAACCGACGCAACAGATGCCGTCGCAAGCCGTGAAGGCCATCAAAGATGGATCCTCAGTTACCAGTTTGGATGGTTCGCTAGCCCCCAAGCAAATTAATGAACTGTACGAAAGGCTGACGAGGAACATGGATTTTTCAATCGCTGATAAAGAGCTTAATGAGGTTTATTCCGCAATCAAAAAGAAATTGAATCCTGATCAAGCAAAAGCGTTTCAACAAAGTCAAAAAAGATGGCTTAGTAACCTGTACGAGCAAATAGTTAAGGTTCCTGAAATGCAAAAAGCTGCTTTCGCCGTTAATGCGACTAAAGGAAGGATAAAAGCCCTGACATTGGAAAAAGATAGGCTGGGGGGTATAGGCTCGACCCTGAATCCGCTAGTTACGAGAGAAAGTGAAAGCTCATTGGGTCAAACAACGAACCCACCAGACGCGGACATCTCTAAGCGTTCATTAATGCAACAACAAGCAACACAGGTGCAGCAGGTTGATGCTGAGGAAAAACTGAATCAGGTGTACAAACGGTTGATGGAGACTTTCACAGATGAGGTAGCAAAAAAAGTCTTCGAGATGCCCAGCTTGAATGGATCAAATGGAGAGACGACATTGTTGCACGAACCCCAAACGACGGTGGAACTGCGCTGTATAAATTAACCTTCGAAAGGGGTGTAAAGTTGGGGGCGTATTTGTTAATACGAGATCCTAAAACTTTATCTCCCGGAGGGGAATTATCATTTGAAAAATCAGAGGCAAAAGCAAAAAAAATGATTGAAGACGCTTCTGAATGTGAAAAATCCGGAAAACATCGGGAGGCCATTTCTCTTACCACAGAAGCTATTTCGATTTTGGAAAGAGAATTTGGCTCGGTTAGTTTACATGTCGCTCTTGCTCTGGAGGAACTATGGTTACTGTATAGAAACGAAGAGGACTTTGCGAACTGCTTGTCTACTGCATTGAGAGTCGTGTCTATCTACGAAGAAAAGTTAGGCTTAGAGCATGAATATCTTTCAGCGGCTTTAGGAAATGTTTCTGTGACCTATAAATTAACGGGTGATTCTTATAAAGCGTTAGAATTTGACAAGCGCGCAGTAAAAATCAGGCAGAAAGTATTTGGGAGCGAGAATTTAAAAACGGCTATTTCATTGTTCAATTTGGCTAATACTTACGTTTATTTGGGTGAGTATGCGGAAGCAGAACCCCTACAGCGGCAAGTGGTGAGTGTTCAGAAAAGAATTTTAGGTCTCAACGACAGATACACACTGGACTCATGCATCCAGTTAGGCAGAATTTGGGCACACACGATGAGTCTGGATCAAGCTATTCATTTCCAGGAGGATACTCTCAAATTGGCCGAGAAAAAATTTGGGAATGATGACTCCATTGTCGGGCGTGCATGTCTGTGGTTGGGGTTGTCGTACCGACTAAATGGGAATTATACACAGGCCTTGCAGAATTTTCAAAAGGCCTTCATGATCCGTAAAAGGCTCGACAAACCAAATTCATCTGAGGTTTTAAGGTGTCAAGTGCAATTGGCTGAAACTCATTACATAAATGATGATGATTATTCACAAGCTAGGGAGATAATTTCTAACGTCTACTCAATTAGAGAGGAATCCTTGCAAAAGAGTCTTCTGCTCACCGAAAGGGGGCGCCTGTCTTGGCAGAGAGAAAATGTTTCTTACAACTTAATCGAGTTGCTCGAGCCCGATCAAATAGCGCGTTTTATACTTCGTACTAAAGGAATTGTTCTTGATTCTCTATTGGAGGATCAGGCGTCCCTAAAACAGCTCGGAGAAAGTACGGAAGAAGTGATGGAAGTGAAAACAGATCGTCTTCGGATCGGAAAACTCGCTTTCAGCGACAAAAAGGGCGATCAGGAAGAGATTGAGAGACTGAGGACGAAGATCGACTCCGTAATGGTTAACGCCGCAGGTAAGAGGGCTAAGTTGGGCCGTGTCAGAGCAGCGGTAACCGTTAATCCGGATACCGTCGCTACCTCTCTTTCTACTGGCGATGCCCTTGTGGAATTCATTCAGTTCGACAATCCCAAGATCAAAGGTGATGAGGGGCGTTGCTATGGATGTCTAATTCTCGGCCAAGACGGGAAGTCTAGGTTTTTGCGAATTGATAATGCAAAAGCAATTGATTCGGCAGTCTTAGCCGTGCGCGAAGCTATTGACAACGGAGATGAAAAGTCACTTGCTGAGCAACAGAGGATCCTATCACAGATGCTTTGGGCTCCTGTATCTCAGAATCTCCCGGACGGAACACGGAGACTGTTCATCGGTACGGATGGTCAGTTAAGTTTCCTTTCTTTCGCAGCGTTACCGGCACCAGATGGGCGCTTTCTTGCTGAACACTACCACATCGCTTATGTTGGTAGTGGAAGAGATCTTGCAAGGGATGTCTCCGCTACCGTATCAAAGAAGGCGGCTATTTTCGCTGATCCTGTATTTGATCGTCAGTCATCTGTCTTTTCAACAAATGCCTTAGCATTGCGATCAAGCGAGGTGCACGCGTTCAATAAAATTACACTGCCGCCACTTTTAGGCACTAGAAACGAAGGGCTTGTGATAGAGACGACTTTAAATGCTTTTGGTTGGTCTCCAGAGGTTTGTTTGGGTGAGGCGGCTAGCAAGTCCGCAGTTGTGGAGCTCAAAAGCCCTGGGATTCTTCATCTGGCCACTCATGGGTTTTACCTGAACACACCTTCATATAACGGAGGCACTAGCGAAGCTAACCGAGGGATGAAGGTCACAGAAGCAAACAAGCTGCTTAGTATGGAGTCTGAGCTCCCAAAGATAGATCCAATGCGTGCGAGCGGGATCGCGTTGACGGGAGCTCAGGCAACGTTTAAGGCATGGAGTGAAGGTCGCGTTCCTGATCCAAAAAGTGACGGGATCCTGAGTGCGGAGGAGGTTGGCGCCTTGGATCTCAACGGAACGTGGATTGTGACCCTCTCCGCCTGCGAGACGGGAATCGGAGAGGCTCGCACAGGCGAAGGGGTCTTTGGGCTCCGCAGAGCCTTTATGATTGCAGGTGCCCAAAATCTTCTGATGACCCTTTGGAAGGTTGGTGACGAAATAACTCCGAGTATCATGGCCGACTTCTACAAAGAGGCTCTTGAGACTCATGATGCAGCGGAATCTTTAGCAAAGGTTCAGAGAGACTGGCTCGTGAAGCTCCGCAAAGAAAAAGGTCTACTTGTCGCTGTCCGAGATGCCGGTCCTTTCGCAATGGCCGTAATGACGACCCCCACAAAAGGTGGATTCGTGGCAAAGTGACTCGCTCCGGATTGAGTAGAGTAGTTGCACCAAGGTGGTGATTTTTTGATTCAAATTTATGAACAAGGCAATAGGCATAATAGTTGATGAGTACATTGCGAGTCGTCTCGATGAAGCCGAAAAGCTTGGCTGGAGCCATCTCATTTTAAGATCTGGCCTACTTCACAAGGTTCTCGAGTTTAAAAGCCGACTCCCTTCATGCTGTCAGGCAATGCGCCGGGCGATGGTAGATGACCGCGACACCGTGTTGGACGCTCCGCCAAGCGGCTATGGAGCAACTCTCACGATTTTATACCAACTTCCGAGGCCCCAAACTGGTCCGAGTGTCGCCGTAGGAACACTCTTTGAGCGGATCAATCGTGCTACACTTGGCAGAGAGCTGCTCACTAATTTAGATGGCGATTCATTTACAAAAGTACTCTCCCTAACGAGCAGTACCATCAAATATCAGCGGGGGAAATCCGTGTTAAGCGTTAAATTTGAAGCATTATACAATGCTTTTGAGTTTATCCGTCGGCGGGGTTCTTCGGGGGTGACGACCAATGAACTTAGACTAACATTCCCTGAAACATTCTCCCAGCGAGCCAGGCCCTGCAATTGCACGTTCCTGTTCCAATTGTTGCGTGTCGCCGGTCTCGTTGCGGTATCAGGGGAGGGAAAGCGTGGAAATCCGTTCAAAGCGACAATCATTCCGCAGTCCTTTTAGTTCAGTCACTTTGACGGAAGGCCAGCAAACCAGTAAAATGGGTTTATGAAAATGACTGTTGATTTGCCCAACGATCTGGTGCGTGAAATTAAACTTCGCGCGGTGCATGAAGGCCGCAAGTTGAAAGAAGTCGTCGCCGATCTATTGCGCCTTGGCCTCAAGCAAGGCGCTTCCTTTCATCAGTCACCATTCCCTCAAAGGGGCAAAATTGCGCTTCCCCTTTTTGCCTGTTTTCACAACGCACCGGCTTCGCGAATGAGCATCGAGACGCTTATCGCCCTAGAGCACGCTGCCCAACAGGGGGAAGACCATGCCCAACTCGGTTAGCGCCGCCCCCTCCAATCAATGATCCTTTCGCCACCCCATGAAACGCCTTCTTGCTGCCTGCATTTTACTCATCCAAACGGGACTTCCGACCCAAGCCTCCGAAGTCGAAGCCGAGGGCAAAGCGGCGGGGGATCTCCCACACGCCCGTGAGGAGGCTCTTGCCGATGCGCTACGAGAGGCCGTCCGCGTGGGGGCAGGGGTCGACATCTTGAGCACTACCTCCGTAAAGGACTTCCATCTGGAGTTTGACCGAGTGCTATCTGCGGCATTTGGGCATGTGAAGAGCTATAAAGTGACCGGGTCTTCTCTTGGAAAAGATGGAATCTACCGGCTGAAAGTGAAGGCAGATGTGGGGGCGGGTACGCCTGGGATGAACGAAACTCTGGCTCTCAGACAGATTGTGCAGTTGAAGCAGTCCCCGCGTGTGGCCTTTAAGATTGAAGAGCACATTGACGGTATTCCAGATGGAAAGGCGTATGCGTCTGGTTGGTTTGAACAGGCAGCGCAGAAAATGCAGTTGCAGGTTGTCGACGCAGGCGCGGTCGGTGGGGCTGATGCAAAGCGAGCTGCACGCGACGAACTCACGGGCAACAACGCTGGCGCTGCGTTTAGGCGGGCAGGCATTGCTCAGAAGATTGACTTTGTCATCGAGGCGAAAATCAACGGACGTTACGCCGGAACCGAGGCGCTTTTTGGAGCACTCCCCGAGCACTGTTTTGAGCTGGGAGCAGAATTGCGCGCGATCCGCCCGGATAGCGGCGAAGTGGTGGCCTCGGTGGTTGTACCCGCCTCGGACAAGTATCGAAGCGGCTTGCGAACCAAGGAAATGGCCGCACGCGAGGTGTTGTACAAGTCGCTTGATGGTGGGAAGGGAACTCAGGGCGGGCTGGCGCTATTTAGCAAACTTTTCGCAAGATGGATGGTCGAGATGGACTGCGGTGCCATTAAGCAAGTGGAGTTTGAAAAGATCTCGTCCATGGACTTTCAGAAGGTCCAGGCAGGGTTGAAGGCGACAGATAAAGTGAGTGCGGTGTGGGAGCGCGAGTTTGACTCCAAGGCAGTCTCGCACATTGACGTGGAGACCCGCCTTTCGGCGTCTGATTTAGGGGCGGCGATCCAGAAGTTAGCGAGTGAGGCGTTGGAATTGGACAGGGCAACGGACAGTTACCTGCAATTCACGGCAAAGGCATCCACACCAGCGGTGCCTGCCAAAGAAACAGCAGCTGAACCGGCGCAGGAGAAGGGGCTGCTTCAAAAGCTATTTGGGAAGTAGTCTGTGTGTTCCATGAGACGTTATAGTTTCAGCTTGGTTATACGTTTCTTCAGCATTGCTTTGCTGGGGGTAATGTTTGTTTGTGATGTTCTTGCTGGTCAACGGGTTGCACTGGTTGTGGGATGTAGTAAATACGCTAATCTGCCCTCCAACATGCAGTTGATAAGCCCCGAGACTGACTCCGCCGACGTCGCCGACGCTCTCAAGGCGATGGGTTATACCCTAGTGGGCGGGGGTGCAGTGAAGGATCCAACCCGCGAAGAGTTCGCCACAGCGGCTGAGCGCTTTGCCAGCGCTGCTCGTGGTGCAGAAGCGGCGATTTTTTATTACTCGGGCCATGGGATTCAGGTTGGGGAGGACAATTATCTGTTGCCCGTGGACACGCCGACCATCACCGGGATTTCGCAGCTAAAAAATCGGGCGGTGCAGCTACGCGACAGCTTCATGGTGGCCCTAGAAGAAGCGAAAGTACCGACGAAGGTTTTGGTGTTGGACTGTTGCCGGGATAACCCATTCGCTTCCCAGTTAGAGGCGGTGATGGCGCAGGTCGGGAAGTCTATTAAGACCAAAAGCGTGGGGGAGATTACCGGATATGGCCCTGGTTTTTATATGGCTTTTGCGACGAGCCCGGGTCAGACGGCGTTGGATGGAAATGGGCGGCGTAACAGTCCGTTTACAACCGCCTTCTTAAAGTCCTTGGAAACAAGTTCCGGCAAGGACATCGACCTGTTTTTTCGAGACGTGAAAAAGGTGATGCCCGCGGATCAGGTGAGCTGGACTAATAGCAGCCTAACGGATGAATTTGCTTTGCAATTAAAGTCTGTGGTGCAGATGCCACCGAACACTATTACCCAGTCGTTGGAAGTGGATCGCCGTACGCGTGGAATGGCGGTACAGATGGCAGCTGAAAACAGAGAGGATCGCCCCCTTTCTCCTGTAGCTAAACCTGCTCTAGAATCTCTGGCAGCTTTATCTTGGGCAACTCTTCAAACTCGTGCTGCTGAAGCTGGACCTAAACTCGCGAAAGTCTATACGCAGACCAAGGGATCGCTTAAGGGAATTGCTGCAGAGAGGCTCACCAAATCACAAAGAGCGTGGATCGTCTTGAATACAAAGGCGATGGAAATAGTGTGGAAAACACACGCTGTTACGAATGATAACGATCGTGCAGTTCTTGAGTTGGATACGATGATGTGTGAAGCACGTGCTCGTAATTTAGAACTGATTTTAGAGGCATTGAAGGGTGCGGATACACCCAAACGTACCGAGCAGGATTTATTAATTTGGAAAGCTCGGGTTAATTTGGGAATTCGTAACTCGGTGGTGTCCGAACTTGATGCAGCTAAGCTAATCCAATCGGCAAGGCAACTAGACCTCTCATCTGTAGTAGATGCGTTAGCTCTACCTCAGGAAAAGAGGCAAAAGTGGGCGACTTTGGTAAACGGTGAATGCACTAAAGAGATAGCCGCAATACTGGATTTCTGTGAGAGCCCACAAAACCATTCGAATTGAAGTTATTTGAGTTACACAAAATCCGATGCGTGGGATGATCTGTACAGCGTTCCCCTAATAACGTGGATGGTGTAGATAATTCCTGTTCCAAGGCGAAACAACGGCAAGGCAAATGTGCAGTAAAATAGTTTAGGTTGATGTAATGTGGTGCACATACTCAAAATCAAGTAGACGCAAGCTAGCAAACCTGAACGTGTCATTATCACTTGTGCTGGGCGTTCTGGGCGTAGTCCCGGGACCGCTGCATGCGCTTGGCGAAACGCCGAGAGTGCACGAAGAGCGTGCAGTCTTGCGACCTCTTAATGAGGAGGTGTTGCAAGCGATTAAAGAGATGCCCACAGGGGGAGGCTATGCAGTGACTCGAGCAGCTGGGATTGCATTAGCCAGAAGTATTTCTGAGGGGCAAAATGGAACCCTTGTGGTGGATGCTAATGTTGCTCAACCAAGTTACTGCTCAGGTGCCACTTACCTTGTCTTACTGAAGGCATTGAAGCCAGAGATCGATAAAATCGAAACTTCAAGGCGCTCTCAGGTGACAAATCGCTTAAAGGTGGCCTCGCAGATTGATGGCGTGGGAATCTGGGGACGCTGGAACTCTAACGGTCCTTGCATGGCTGTTTTGTTTGCCGAGTCGGGAATGGGAACAAGTTTCTGGGATTACGATGCGGCACTGCCTGGCGATTTCCTAAAATTGTGGTGGAAAGAGCCGATTGGCCGAGATGAGGCGGGGCATTCTGTCGTTTTTCTTGGCTACGGCGTTACTCCCGAAGGCGAGACCGGAATTGAGATTTGGTCCTCAAATAAGCCGACCGGGTATGGCAAAAAGGTTGTGCCATTCAGCAAGATTCACCACGCTCTCTTCTCGCGCTGTGAACATCCTGAACGAGTCGAGAACCTGTTGAATCTCTCGGAACGAAGTGAACTCTTGGCCGGAATGCTTCAACGAAACATCTCGTACAAAGAAGTGAATGCACTCATTACAAACGAATGGGGTGGAAAATCACAACCGGACAAGTCACTTTCAAAAGCTATCAAATAAATGAAATTTTGTGGAATCCGATTTGTATCGGCTCTAATGTTTTTGGTTATCTATTTCGGTGTTGCTTGTGCGAAGTTGCAAGCTGCTGAAATAACGCCCAAGCAGTCAGAGGCGCTTTTTCAAGAGATGATGAAGTATCCCCAGTTCAAGGCGGCGGACGGGGAACTGTCTGCGGCTTATGCTCAGGTGCGCGCCACAAT
Organism: uncultured Spartobacteria bacterium; assembly: GCA_903916085.1. GTDB lineage: Bacteria > Verrucomicrobiota > Verrucomicrobiia > Chthoniobacterales > Chthoniobacteraceae > Chth-196. The sequence goes on along the minus strand of CAIWVL010000377.1, from coordinate 4,864 downwards.
TGACTCAAATCGGCAGCTGCAGTTGCGAGACGAGCAGCGGAAGTGGCTAAAATTACGGGATCAGACAATTATGTCCGCTAATCCTGCTACGAGACTGGATGTTGCAGTTCAGTTTACTTTGGTGCGAGCCAAACAGCTTGGCAAAGCGATCGGTTCAGAGCGTGCGGCGGAAAGTGCTACGATTAACCAAGAAAGCCATTTGATTGGTGAAGGAAAAATGTTAAAAAGTTCAAATGGTGCTCTTTCACCTTCGGTGGGCGCAACTTCAAATTTAGGGCAAGGAAACATTAAAGTTTCAAGGTTATCAGATAAGCAAGAGCGAGTTCTTCTCATTGCCGGTGATCCTACAACGCTAATCGAGCTTAGGCAGTTTTTAAACGCAAGATTCCCTGATTGCGGTTGCATGATAGCCGCCGAAGGGCTGCAGCCAGAGTCTTTGCTGCCAAACGAGCCTAGTTATACGGCTCGGGAGGGGTGTTACATGCAAAAACCGGGAAGCCCTCTTCAAGCTACTCGGCCGGGACAGGTAATTATTGTCCCAAAAATCACCCAGTTGCTGCGTGAATTTCAACCGACCATTATTGTTATTAGTCCATCGATACGCTGGTTTACGAATATGGAAAAGGTATCGAATAATGACCCTGATAAGCAGAGAAAATGCATTCAGAGTGTAAGGGATACTGTTGAGCGCTTCAGCGATGCTGTTAAGAAAAGTTCAAATAATGCCGAGATTTTGTGGGCCGTTCCTCCTTTCATTTCAGAAAAAATAGAGCATCAAGGTAAGGCTCCAACTTTGTTTTCACTGCTTGCAGCTATGCGTGAAGCTGCCCTCAAAAATGGTTCTGAAATTACAGATGTTGTTGCGATCCGTGAGGCTCAGTTTAAAGAACAGGCTCTATCATCCTGGCTGTTTGAAATAAAAAAGAAAGTAATCGGAATAATTTCAAATAAAAACTCGCAATTTGAAAATCTAGGATTGGAAAGTTTAAACAGCTTGGCGGGCATTAGCGCAGAGTGCGCAAGGTTAAAAACAGTGTTTGACAAAGAGTTTGAGAAGGAGAACTCGAAATCAACGTCACTCGAACGAATATTTTTAAATAGATATAGAAGCCAGGTGTATCGAGATCTGCAAATCAGTTTAGATGCCAACCAGACGCCATTGGACTCGGAAATCGGGATCTTTAAGCTAAGGCTTGCGTTACCTCGCTTTTCTAAGGACAGCAAGGAAGATAATAAAGCCAAAGACGTTCTTGATGGAAGGTTTCATGAAGATAAGTCGGTTTTCGATTATTGCAATAATAATCTCAGATCAATTTTTTCTGATGCAAAAAATCAACCCGATGTTGTCGAAGGTATTCGAGTTGAAATTTCGAAGTTAAAAGAGCGGGGAATTGAGGATAATCCGCGCGTTATCAAACAGCTAAAAAACTCGTTAGAGGTTTGGAACGCAAGATCGAACGAAGGTACAGTTGCATTACAGTTATTGCACAATGAAATCAAGCATCTCTCAAATGCCATTAATGATGAGGGGCGGAATTGTGAAGCAATCAAAGTGCTGGGGAGTTCGCTTAGTGGGGCACCCTATGCGCTCAGTTCTGCAAAGCATTTGCTACTCACGTCAGATGGTTGCGCCCTGTCGATTTGGGACACTAAAACGGGTATGCTTCTCCGCAAAAGAAATGTACCCGTTCGAGAGATCTTTGGAGTCGGCTTCTTGGATAACGACCGGGAGATTGCTGTCATCGGGCGCACTGGAACTTCTCGCTATCCCAGCGTAGGTCTTTATTATTATAAGTTTGATTCAGATGTCATTGAGGAGGGTAACTTTGTTCCTCGCGAGTATGGCAATCCTCATGACACACCTGTCAGGTATTTTTTATTAAATGAAGGGATAATTGTTGGGTGCTGTGAATTTAACTCACAATGGTCTGGGAAACGTCTCAGCGAGATCACGGTTTTTAACTCTCGGTTTGGTAAATTATCAAGATTTACTATTCAAGACTGGAGTGTTTTAGGGTCATATAATGGCGGCATGCTTGTTAGGAAAATTCAGGAAGAGGATGTTAGGGTTGTACAAGTGGAAAATTTATTGAAAAACATTGATCCCTTTGGTAGTAGGGGTCCTTCTGCCGATTACAGTTACAATCAGTACATCTTTCTTAATGTTTTGAATCGGTCGAATTGGAGTGTTGAAAAGTTATTTGAAGGTTCTAGGGTCTTGGATTTTCCCGAAGGTACGTTTAATTCAATTGGAACCGCAAACAGTGAAGTGTTTGAGAGAGATAAATTTGCGGCACATGACGACCTGTGTTTTGTAGACACGAAAAAAGGATCTTTTATTCTGGATGTTCGGTTGCCGGAAAGTCCTGTTATTTTGAAAAACACAAATTTAGAGTCTCCTGAAATTAAGGAAGGTGTTAGCCGAAAAATCGAGGATTCGTTTGATCGGATAAAAAACATTATTAGGGGTGCTGATGCTGGTGCGCTTTCTTCGAATGAAGGCCCACTTTCAGATCTCAAACTTAAGTGCGATAAGGAGATTGGAAGAGTTTACTTTCAGAGTGAGAATGAAGATGTTACACCTCAAAGCAGTCTGCGTCAGCGTTCCTCGCTTTGCATCAACAGAAGCAAATTGGGAACATTTGAAGATCTTGATGTTTTCTGGGGACAGAACCTGAAGTACATGGTTGGTGTAATCACGCGACCAGTAAGTACGGGGGTATCTTTTGATGTGTGTTTGATTGATTATAGTGGTGAGATCATTGATTGCATTTCAAACGTTGAATTGTCTGCCGGATTGAGTGTTGATGGCCTAAAAATGGTTCATTCACGTGATGGTGTTTATTTCTCTCTTTCTGGGGCATTGTGCAAGGGCGTCAGTCAAGCTGGGCTGGGATTTAAAATATTCACGAATTCCAAAGGAGTTGATAAATTGGTGCAGTTGCCGCATTATCATAATGCCATTGATGCTGATGTGAAGCTTGATTTTTCACCGATCGTGTTAAGTAAATGTGACAAGGATTTGGTTTCGAGTCACATTGAGACAGGGGAAATATTGAGCATTTACAGGTTTCAAGGCGGTGATTACGATTCTAAAGAGAATGTGTTTCGAAATATCGACAGAAAGCGCAGGTTTTTTGATGCTGTTGATGGTTCTAGATTTAAAGTCGAAGAGAACGGAGTCATTTCCAAAGTGGGCATCTCTGATATTTCATCTAAAGGAGCCATTTTCGCGTGTTCGGACAACTACTACTTGGCTCAGAAGAGTGCATCTTCGAAGATTCATTTTGTTAAAGGTCTTAACCCTTTTCCGTTAGAGCAATTTGACCTTCGTTTAAATCGTCCTGATATTGTTTTGGAACGTTTAGGGGCACCGGACGAGGCGGTAACCATAGCCAGGCAACTTCGTCAAAAGCGGTTAATCCGTATGGGCGTCACGGAGGAGATGCTTCAACCTGACTTCCATCTACCCGAGTTAGAGATAGTTGGTACTATCCCATCTTCGACCAACTTCGACGACCTTAAGATTAACATTAAGGCCAGCGACAGCAAATACCCTCTCAGTCGTCTGCGGGTTTATTTAAACAATGTCCCTCTCAAGGGACGTGATGGTGAACTTCTGAGCGAGATGGCCTATTTGCTCGATCAAACGATACCTCTTCACCTCGCAGCAGGGCGCAACAAAATTCAGGTTTCAGTGCTTAATAGCGCAGGCGCGGAATCTCTCTACGCTAATGCCGAGGTTAATTGTACGTCCCGGCGTTCGAAGCCAGTTTTTTGGCTCGTATCTATGGGTGTTTCGGAGTACGTGAATTCAGACTGGAATCTTAAGTACGCGGCAAAGGACGCAATGGATGTTGCCTCTCGGATACGCGCGAGAGCGGGATCAAACTATTCTGAGGTCAAGGAACTGAACCTCACAGACCGGGAGGTGACCAAAGAGAGCTTACTCAAAATTCGGGCATTCCTTTCTACGGCCAGTGTGGATGATACCGTCATGATGTTTGTCGCGGGCCATGGACTTCTTGATGAAAAGTACGATTACTATTTTGGCACGACAGACGTTGATTTTTCCAATCCCTCAGGTAGGGGTATCGCATTCGAGGAGTTTGACGACATTTTAGCTGAGTTGCCCTGCTTGAAAAAATCTCTGCTTATAGACACTTGTCATGCGGGGGAATTAGATGACGACGAAATAAAGGCACTCGCATCTGCTCAGGTTAATCCTGCATTTGTTGGGACTACCCAGCAGGTGTCCATGCACCAAGTGGGGTCTCGCGGTGCGTTGGTCAAGCCAACCCAGGGTGCCCGAGGCAGAAGCGAATGGTATGATTGCCTGCAAGGACTCTTTGTTGACCTGCGCCGTGGAAGTGGTTCGACGATTCTGAGTTCCTCCGGCGGGGCAGAATATGCTTTGGAGACCAGCGAGCAAAAGAATGGCCTCTTCACTTATGCGGTACTCGAGGCTCTTGACGGGAAAAAGGAGGCTGACCTGAATAAAGACGGCGACGTGCAAATGAGTGAACTCGCTGACTATGTGAAACTCCGAGTCGCAGAACTTAGTAAAAACAAACAAACGCCCAACGTGCGAAGGGTAAACTTAGAGGGTGACTTTACTTTGGTAAAAACCTCGAGATAAGCTTAAGCCGTTTGATTGCTTTTAAGATGCAGGCGGAACCGTTGGTGTTGCTTCAGAATGCTTACAATCGCAGGCTTGCTGCTCCTTCAAACATACTGCCGACTCTGGCACGAAGGTAAATTTCCAAGAGTTTGGCGATGGTTCGGTTTGGAACATAAAAATGATCCCTGTCAGTATTTCTACGGATCCATTGACCAACGTCTATGCTTGGGTTGTAGCCGAGAT
>CAIWVL010000376.1 GCA_903916085.1 uncultured Spartobacteria bacterium | reverse complement strand
TTTTATAAAAGCTCCGCGTTCTCCGCATCTCCGCGTGAGGTTGCCTTTTTTTAGGCGCTCTAAAGCCCGCTTTCCAAACGCACGCACATTTGTCGAAGGTTGGAACCTGCTCACCGGTGCGAAGCGTAACGATCACGGACGGAATGCCTATTTTTGGAGGAAATGCTCCGCATGGATTACGAGGCGCGCCCTCGATACCCCACCAAGCCCTTGCCTCAAGGGACTCGAGAAAATCCGCCTTACAGTCTCACCTTATTCATTTCTAACCAAATAGGTGTAGTTGCAGCTTGGTTCTTGGAAATGTATGCCAGTCAAAGCGGATCGAAAGCCTGAGCCGGAATTGGGCTGCCTACTCTCACGGACCGAAATTAAACATTCCAATCGAATGGGCACGTTGCGAAGCTACACACACGGAGGTTCGTCATAGAGCCTATGTAGAAAAAACCTGGGTTCGGGCTGAGTGTGACAGGACTTAGTGGGGCTAAGGAATTTGTTTGCTAGGTGTAAGTTTAACTTAATGAAGTGAGCAACTTGAAATGCTGAAGAGGTCTTTCGATTTGTGTGTGATACTTGTCGCTAGTGCAGTCGTTCTGCCTATCGCTGTGCTTGTTGGCATCGCAGTCCGGCTCACATCCCCTGGACCTGCAATGTACTGGAGCGACCGTGTGGGGCTAGATAATCGCGTTTTTTCGATGCCAAAATTCCGCACCATGAGGGTGGGCACTCCTGCGGTGGCAACGCATTTGCTGGCAAACCCGGAAGCACATTTGACCCCGATTGGATCCTTTCTGAGGCGTTCCAGTTTGGACGAGTTGCCTCAGCTATGGTCTATTTTAAGAGGTCACATGAGTCTTGTGGGCCCGAGGCCAGCTTTGTTTAATCAGAAAGATTTAATTTTACTACGGACCGAGTGCGGGGTGCATCAGCTTGTTCCAGGTCTAACGGGCTGGGCGCAGATTAATGGTAGAGATGAGTTACCCATCCCAGAGAAGGTTCGTTTTGATGCGGAGTATCTTGTCCAAAAATCTTTCTGGTTCGATGTGCAAATTCTTTGGTTGACGGTAGTTCGGGTAGTGCGTCGTGAGGGCGTCAGACATTGAGAAAGGTGGGAGTCATGCCATTGAGAAGAGCGATTAATCCATTGTTGTCACTCCCACGGGGGGCGAAGGTGCTCCTCGTTGCATTGGTAGACACATGTAGTTGCTTTCTAGCTGTCTGGCTGGCTTTGTACCTCCGGCTCGGTGAGTTTTTGCCTCTTTCAGGCCCGACGCTTTGGGCTGCGGTTGTGTCCGTTGCAGTCGCGGTGCCTGTGTTTTTTCTCTCTGGACTGTATCTTGCAATTTTTAGATACGCAGGAGAGGCGGCCGTAGCAACGGTGGCGCGTGCTACTTTTGTGCACGGCGTTGTGTTTGCTTCGATATTCACGGCAATCGGTGTGGATGGGGTTCCTCGAACCGTGGGGTTAATTGCTCCAATCCTGCTGCTGCTCATGGTTGGGGCCTCGCGTGCATCTGCTCGCTTTGGGCTGGGAGGTTTTCATTCAAGCCGACAGGTCACCCATGTCTTGCCCACGGCACTTGTGTTTGGGGCGGGAACCACGGGACGCCAGTTTGTTGCGGCGGTGCGGCGCAGTCATTTTATTAGGATTGTTGGGTTCCTTGACGATGATACGCGGCTTCACGGACGTTTACTGGATGGTTTGCCAGTGTATGCGCCCGGTGATTTGCCGAGTTTGGTGGGGAGCTTGCATGTTACGGACGTGCTTCTTGCAGTCCCTTCGACCACTCGCCAACGGCGTAACGAGATCTTAGAGCAGATTGCGCAGTCGAAGGTGTCCGTACGCACGCTTCCGAGTTTCGCGGACTTGGTATCCGGGCAGCTCAGTTTCTCAGACCTTAAGGATCTGGACTGTGATGATCTACTCGGTCGGGAACCTGTTTCGCCTATCCCTGCCCTCATGGAGAAGAATGTATTGGGTAGGGTGGTTCTCGTGACAGGAGCGGGTGGGTCCATTGGAAGCGAGCTCTGTCGCCAGATTTTGTCGGTTAAACCGGCGACGCTTCTTCTTGTGGAGCAGAGCGAATTTTCTCTTTATCAGCTTCATGAGGAACTCCGGGCTCGGGCCGACCGAACACATTCAGATGTCCTCCTTGTTCCGCTGCTAACTTCCATTCGAGACGCAGGGCACATGGGCCAGATTTTCTCTAAATGGAAGCCCGAAACTGTTTATCATGCAGCGGCGTACAAGCATGTACCGTTGGTTGAACACAATGTGGTACAGGGGATCGAAAACAATCTGTTGGGAACGCTGACGCTCGCTTTGGCGGCATCGGAACATCGAGTTTCGGATTTTATCTTAATCAGTACAGATAAAGCGGTTCGGCCTACTAATGTGATGGGCGCAAGTAAGCGGTTGGCAGAAATGGTGCTCCAAGCTCTTGCGGCCAACCAGACAGGCACGACTTTTGCGATGGTTCGATTTGGTAATGTTTTGGGATCTTCGGGGTCTGTTGTGCCGAAGTTTCGGCAGCAACTTAGAGATGGCGGTCCGATCACATTAACACATCCGGAGATAACACGGTTTTTCATGACCATTCCTGAAGCTGCTCAACTTGTGATTCAAGCGGGCGCAATGGCCGAGGGTGGGGATGTATTTGTGTTGGACATGGGAAAGCCGGTTAAGATTTACGATTTAGCTACGCGAATAATCGAACTTTCCGGGCTTACTTTACAAAACGAAGATCATCCGACGGGAGACATTCCGATTCACATCACCGGATTACGTCCCGGAGAAAAGCTGCATGAGGAACTTCTGATAGGCAACGATCCGAAGCCGACGCAGCATCCTAGAATTTTGCGTGCCACTGAAAGGTTCCTTTCCTGGAGTGCCTTGGAGGAGCGCTTGTTAGTGCTTCAGGATGCTTTAGATAAGAGCGACATTAGAACGGTTCGGTTACTTTTGGAGGAGTTGGTGTCTGGTTTTAAGCCAGACACTCAGATTGTTGATTGGCTGTATGAACCGAGCCATGAGAATGAAGTTCGTGCCCAGGTCAACGGTGAGCTTTAATTCGTCACATCTTACGCCAGTAGTTTCGTTCAAAAATAATTCGCTTAATAACTATTGGACGCTCCCGGAAAGTCGAAATTATTCAATGCAGTGTTCCATTAAGTGAAACGTTTGGAAATGAACAATGGAAAAGATTCCAACTGTAAGTTAAAGCTGGAAAAGGGTAGGTGCTATCAGTATGTATTATCCACTGTTAACCAAAGCCTTAACTCAAGCTTGCAAATAACGCTCTGTGGAAGGTGGAATTCAACCGACTATTTCACCAGACCGTACACGATTGCCGCATGAATGCCCCTAAATCCCACGTCGAAGTAAAAAAGTGCGCCTCAAGCGGATTGATTCGATTCTAAAACAATTTGATGCCAAATAGGTCAAAAGGTCGAATTTCTCAGAAGCTTAAAAATGAGCGCAACCGCCTACACGCAAACGAACTGAAAATGCAACTCATGAACCTGTGAGTGTTAGCGGAAAGCCCATGCGCTAGATGCCAGAAGATCACATGAAGCTCAAAAATAGCACTCTGTAGATCATGACGATCGTATGCACGGTCAATTTTGATTTGAGCCATTTCGCTTTTGCTCGCACTGTTTCCCGCCGACTTCTACACAGTCTTAGATCCGTGATGCGTTGTGGCATTGTCGGCTATTTCAGGGCGTAAACATTGTTGCATTTCAATGATTTTCAGCATATGTGCATTCTCGCCTTCAGCGTTTTGTGAAATCTATTTGCTTTATTCTTACAAGCCCACTCGCACTCAATGCCTTCCTACTTGGGCATCTTCGAGCATTGGCTGACGAGTATCTGATCACAGTATGTACAAATACTGTGGAAAGCCCAGTATCCAAGGGCCTTGACTCTCGAGTTGAGGTGATTGATTTACCGATTTTGCGGCAAATCAGCCCAATTCAAGATTTCACAGTGCTCATCCGTTTGATCCGTCTAATACGCTCTCGTAACTTTGACGCCGTACACAGTCTAACCCCGAAGGGTGGTCTCCTCGCAATGCTCGCCGCGCGAATTTGTGGTACCCGCGTACGAACGCACATCTTTACCGGGCAAGTTTGGGCCACGCGAACAGGATGGATCAGGCGCTTTCTGATGGCGCTGGATAGGCTGCTTTGTCATTGCGCCACCGATCTCCACGCCGACAGTCAGTCGCAGGCACGTTTTTTGGAGGACGCTGCAATTTGTGGGTGCGGAAGGATTCAAGTATTCGGTAGCGGGTCTATTAGCGGCTTTGATGTCAACCGCTTCGCATCTGCGGCCGGGCGACGTAGTAGAGTGCGCCGTGCTCTGGGTATCGATCTAAACGCGCCAGTGTTCCTTTTTCTTGGGAGGCTGCAACACGACAAGGGCGTATTTGTCCTTGCTGATGCATTCGTTGCAGTGTTGAGGGATCATCCCAACGCGCGTTTGATTCTAGCTGGACCAGACGAGCAGCACTTGGCAGCGTCTTTGGTGGCTCAGTGTGGCGAGCCTTGTATCGCCGTTGGATTGACCTCTCATCCAGAAGACTACATTGATGCGGCCGATGTGCTGTGTCTGCCGAGTTTTCGTGAGGGGTTCGGCTCAGTGATCATTGAGGCCGCCGGAATGGGCGTGCCAGCTGTCGCCTCACGCATCTACGGGCTGACGGATGCTGTCGTTGACGGTTCGACTGGATTTCTATGTCCTCCGGGCGACGCCGTGGCACTAGCGGATTCTATGAAGCGCATTTTATCCTTTGATACACTCACAAGGATGAGGGCCGATGCACAGCTCCGCGCACACAAAGAGTTTACAGCGGAGCGACTAATCGCTTGCTGGCTCGAATACTATAACCAGAAACTCGGCCCTTCCAATTAAGTGTTGCCCGATATCCAATGCTCTACCTACGGATGCTTGCCGAGTCCCGAATGGTGGGATAGATATTCCATAGCCTGAGGCGAGGCTCACAGAATCACTTTAAATGCTTACACTAAGTCTCACACGTGCTAACAAAGAAGAATTAGGCGATTTGTCAGCTTGGGTTTTAACTGAAAATCTTTGGAGACACATTTCGAAGAAAAGGCGCGTCCAAATCCTGCTACTGCTACTTTTAATCATTGGAGCGTCATTAGCGGAAGTTCTTAGTCTGGGTCTACTATTGCCATTCCTTGGTGTCCTCACGGATCCAAGTAAAATCTACTACACATCATCTTTACAGCCCACGATACTGTTTTTGGGCTTAGATCGGCCAGAACAACTTTTGCTCCCTACAACAGCCGCGTTCATAAGTGCTGCCATCATGGCAGGACTAGTGCGAGTGGCCTTGGTTAAATGTCAGATCGAACTCGGGCATCTTGTCGGTGCAGATCTAAGTTCCGCAATGTACCGGAATGCGCTATACCAGCCTTACTCAATACATGTGGCACGAAACAGCAATGAAATTATTTCAAACATCTTGTCCCATACCAATACCATTGTACACTACATCCTCCTGCCGGCTCTGACCTTGATCGGTAGTACGCTTCTTTTGGCGAGCGTCTTGTTGACATTAACACTCATAAACCCGTTAATTACGATAGTATCGATCTTCGGATTTGGCTGTATTTATCTTTCTATTAGTTTTGTCACTCGCGATCAAATAAAGCAGAGCAGTGAACATGTTCGTGATGGTATGTTGCGCGTCTTGAACGCACTCCAAGAGGGATTGGGTGGAATTCGAGACGTCATTCTGGATAAATCTCAATCCACCTTCGCACGCGCCTATGTGGACGTGGATTCGCCCCGCAGGCACGCTCAAGCCAAAATTGAAATTATGGCGATCTCCCCCCGGTACATAGTCGAATCTCTCGGAATGGCATTGATGGGTGTCGTCGCTTTTTACACAACCCGCCAAGCAGAAAACCTGCTGACCGTTGTTCCCACGTTGGGCGCAATCGCTTTCGGGGCGCAGCGGCTAATGCCGATAATGCACCAAGGCTACTCGGCCTGGGTGTACATTCGCGGGGCGAAATTGTCCTTAGCGGAGGCTCTTGAACTCTTAAATGAAACGCAGCCCGAAGAATCGCACATGGCGTCAGAAATGCCTTTTGAAAAAACAATAGAACTTCAGCGTATTTCCTTTCAGTACTCAGATCAAAGGCCTTTTGTATTGAAAGAATTAAGTTTGGTCATCAAAAAAGGCATGCGCGTCGGTATCATTGGCGATACCGGGAGTGGTAAAAGCACGTTACTCGACATTTTGATGGGCCTTCTTAGCCCAAGTACAGGCTCTGTTCTAATCGATAAAATCTCGCTGGACGCTAAATCGCTCAGTGCGTGGCGAGCTCGTGTCGCTCACGTTCCGCAGATGATTTTTCTGGCTGACTCAAGCATTGCTGCGAACATTGCCTTCGGCGTCCCAAGCGAAAAAATTGACATGCGCCGCGTCCGGGAAGCGGCCGCGGCTGCCCAAATCGCAGAAACTATTGAATCTTGGGAAGAGGGTTATAACACAACCGTTGGAGAGAGAGGTGTTCGACTTTCAGGAGGTCAACGGCAACGAATAGGCATCGCCCGGGCCTTGTACAAAAGTTCAGATGTCATATTTTTCGACGAAGCAACTAGCGCTTTAGACGGTGCGACCGAACAAGCTGTGATGAGGTGCATAGATGCACTCAACTCATCCTTAACTATTTTTATGGTTGCGCACAGGTTAACAACACTTCGCAGCTGCGACGTTATTTTGGAATTAGCAGGTGGCGGCGTTCGGCGTTCGGGAACGTTCCAAGAAATTATTGAAAATAAATGAAAATGCGCCAAGTCTTTTTGGAACAGAAAGCGGATGACGGTTCAATCTGCTGTGGGGGATCTCAAGAGTGGATGTCGTGACGGATTCAACCGGCATTCAAGGTAACCATCAAGTAACAACAAAATTTTTTAATTTGCCTGAACGCTTGAAGTGGAGTGGAGGCGTAGACACCGAACCAACAGGGCTCTCAGAGCAGGTGCTGTGATGAGAGTCTCGGCTTCAGACTCCATTTGATTTAAAAAACTTATTGAACTGCTATTCCTGTATCGATTGAGATGCTTCATCCACCACCAGATTGATACTAGAAATTGCCAAAACGGCCGCGCTTCTTCAGAGTTAGTTCGGGCGAAATGCCTTTGGATCACTTCTGTCTCCCAAAAAGAGATCGCCATTTGATTCCGCGATAACCCAAGTGGGTTTATCCGATAAAAATACAAAGGTAGCATAGATACTGAAACCATCGTGCCTTTTTCAAGTAGGCGAAGCCACAAATCAAAATCTTCGCAGGATCGCAGCCTTTCGTCGTACCCTCCCATCTTCCAGAAGAGTTCCTTAGAAATAAGGAGACCTGCCCCCGTTAGAATGTTTCTGAAGATAATTTCCCGAGGCCTCCGAACCGTTCGAGCCACTCTACTATGCGGGAAAAATTGTCTGACACTGGGAAGGTCAGACTGCCCGGTAAATCTGCGTGTGCAGCAGGTCACCGCGTTCTTTCCATTCCAGATCGCTAGACGAAACTCGATACCTTGCGGATGTAGTTGGTCATCTGCATCAAGAAACGAAAGTATCTCGCAATCCGTCAGCAGCGCACCCACGTTTCTAGAAGCAGCTAAACCCAGATTCGTTGGGTTCCTTTTGTAAATAACAGCTGGGAATAGTTCCACAATCTGTTCAATTCTGAAAGATTCGGGAGAACAATCATTCACTACAACAATCTCATCAGGAATTCGCGTTTGTGCCAAAACCGAGCGAAGTGCGTCTTCTAGAAAGTCTGCATCTCTATAGATGGGAATAATCACAGCAACTTTAGGAGTGGAACGGGCCGTGCACATAAAGCCAAATTAAAAACAAAATTGCGCGCATTTTCCACCTGAGTCGAATGGGTGATTTAAGCGCTTTAATGAGCTCGACTCTTGCTACGCGGTAATCAGCGAACGAAAATGACATTCTGCCAATTCGATACGCTAAAAACCCACTCAACTTTGACTGGTCTTCGGGACTCACTAGGTGCATGTAGTCTCCGTAGACCCTTTTGATTCGAAAGATTTGGCGTTTCCCTTCGGCGGAAATATTGTCCTCCCCGATCGTATAATAACCGAGAATGCCATTAATTTGTTTAAATCGACAACCAACCAAAGCACACCTAACCCATGTGTCGAAGTCTTCGACAGATCTAAGCGCTTCTTGTTCTCTTATTCCTCCGATTTGTGTCAGCAAGGTTCGGCGAACAACGACACTAGAATTTGGTATGGAAATCCCATCGCAAAGAAGGGCTAAAAACATGCTGGGCATTGGACGCGTTGACCGTAAGACTTTGGGAAAAACTCCCCGCCTGCCCTTTTTCTCCACATAAAGGTCGTGGTAAACTAGGTCCGCGCCCATTTCTAACGCCACGTAGCTTCGAGCCAACTTATCGGCGGACCACCAATCATCAGAGTCTAGGAATGCTACATAAGTGCCGGTGGAGACGCCGATCGCCAGATTTCTCGGCCTAGCCGGCCCTCCGGACCGCTCTCCTTGGATGTAGATAATGTTGAGTGTTTCGCTGTAACTCTCCACTACCTTGCGAGTATGATCCGTAGACCCGTCATCCGAAACAATGACCTCAAATTGTTTGAACGATTGAGTGACTAATGACGAAAGGCACTTTGAGAGGGCTACGGCGCGATTGTAGGTGGGGATTACAACGGAGAAGACTGGAGGCGAATGAGCCTCTTGGGAATGACTCAAGGGAAGAAAATTATGGTCGTGCAAATTTGAATCTCTACATCAACGAGTAGAAGCGAATCGTCTGCTCTAAGCCAAGCTCTAGCGAACTTTTTGGAACGAAACCGAGCGCTTTAGTGGCCCTCGATATGTCGAGGACGCTTTGCGGAATGTCAATCGATCGGGTTTCGGTATAAACGACGGGAATCTGGCGGCCTACCAAATTTTCAAGAAGATTTACCACCTGAGTTAGAGAAATGCCGTGGCCAGAGCCAACGTTGAATAAGTCGTGCTCATTCAAAACGGTAGCGGCGAGACGTATTGCCTCGCAGACATCATCAATTCCGACAAAGTCTCTGACTGTGCTACCGTCCCCGCGCAGGAAGACCGGTTGTTGCTTAAGTATTTTACCAATAGCGATCGCAATAAAACCCTGCCGTCCATCGATGTTTTGTCCAATACCGTACGGATTGCTCAAGCGAAGTATCTTGCACTGCAAGCCGTGGACATGCTTATATAACAGTAAATACTTTTCAATCATTAGCTTGTGTATTCCGTGTGCGCTTATCGGGTTGGTTGAGTCGTCCTCCGCAATGGGGAGTTGCGTGTGTATTCCGTAAACGGAGGCAGACGATGTAAAAATAATCTGGCGAACGGACATGCTGACGCACGCGTCCAGGAGTTGAAGCGTTTGAAAAATATTCTGTTCTACTTCGAGCGCAATGTTCATTTGATCACCGGGAACGGTACTCGAGATAAAATGAAACACCGTGTCTACGTCTTTTAGGGCGCGGGATAAGGCTGTGAGGTCCCTGAAATCTCCTGTGATCCAAGACACCTTGCCCACCAAATCTGATGGAATGGGTTTTCGATCAAGGACGACTACCCGCGCTGGAAATTGAAGCGATTTCCGAATGAAGCTCATTCCAATGAACCCAGCCCCCAAAATTAGGATCTTAGTTTCCATGCTGAAGTCGGAGTTTTAAGTGCGAGGATTTCAACGATACCCCATTACGGCACGTACATTTTCGTGCATACGTTCAATCGCGAATTCACTGAGAAAGCGATTGCGGGCGTTAGCTGCCAAAGACCGTCTCAACTCAGGATTCTCGATCAAAGTTTGTATGGCTGCTATTAGTGCTTCAGTTGAGCGAGCTGGCACCAAAAGCGCTTCACGGTTCGTAGTTAACGCTTCAGAGATGCCACCTACATCCGTAGCGACGATTGGGAGTGCAGCCCTCATCGCTTCGAGAATACTATAAGGAAAACCCTCCCAGTAAGACGGAAATACGAACACATCGAAAGTGCTCAGGAGGTTGTGTATGTCACCGGTGTAGTGTCCTGGTAAGGATACGACGGACCCGAGTTCAGCAGCTTTGACGGTATCTAAGATTTCTTCTTTCAAGTTTCCTTCTCCCGCAAGCACTAATCGTAGCGTGGGAAACTTACTGTACAAGTGGAGAAAGGCATCGAATAAATCTTTAACTCCTTTCATTTGATCTAACCGCCCTACGTACCCAATGACGATGGTGGGATCATTTCTCTGGGCGCGTGCGCCTAAGTTATCATCAAGGCCGTTGTAAATAACTTTCATGTGCGTGAGAGGAATGTTGCGTAGCCCGTGCATGGAAATCTTGGCCGATTTCGCGTTGACAATGATTCTGGATGTCGAACGGGCCACGATAGTATCCAACACACAGTGATATGGCCATGCATACCACCTTCGTGCAGCTGGTGTACTCACTATGGTCAAAACTGCGTCGTTTCCACACAGGTGAGTAGCTAAGAGCATTGAGATGCACGATTGAGCCGCTGGGTAGCCTCCATTGCAGGCAATGATTTGGGCTGTTCGATGCCGCCGTGCTATCCGATAAAATACTAATGTGTTAACAATTAGGGCGATTGGCTCTAAAATAATAACGAACGGCTTGAGTAACTTCCTTAGGGAAGAAGGAAATTTGCTAATTGTTTTATAAATTTCCCCTATTGCAATAAATTTTACAATAAAATGACGGAAATCACATTTCAATCTTGAGAGGTCTTCCTGGAAAATGGCGTTTTCGTTGGAGATGAAGTGAATTGCATCGTATTTAGAGTGAATTGCATTCACGACGTCAATCATGTAACGATTGCCGCCTCCTCGAACGTAGTTCTCCGTAAAAATGAGAAGAGTACGTCCCTTCATGTCCGCTTCACGAAAACGCCCATGATGTATGAGCTGAAAAGTGGGTGATTAAAACGGTCCAACCATTCAAAACGACGGAGCCGCAAGCAAATCCGGATCAGCAGTATGAGCAGTCCCTGTTTGAGCGATCGTTTACCGTCCGACGGAATGAGTAATGCAGGTTCAAAGGAGCCGAGAAACGATAAATATTGTATGTCCAAATCAAATTTGTGGGCAAGAGCTTGGAAGAAGCCCAGGGACATGGTCCCAAGGTTGTGTTTTTCTAGTAAATTACGGTCGAGTATAGACTGCAATGGGTGGTAGATGCCGCGAAAGTTTGGCACGCCAATGACCAACGTTCCCCCTTCCTTGAGCCAATCGAGGTGTTTTGCGACGACTTGATCAGGATTCTCAAAATGTTCAATGAAGCCCAATGACAATACAACGTCGAACTGCCCGTGAGGAGGTTCTTCAAAAAAGTCACCATTTATGATCCCCGACGACGGAAGCCGGAGGAACTCGAGATTTTTTTTTTGTGAGCTCCTTTCCCGCTGAAGAGTACTCGATACCGTGGGGGGCGAGTCCGAGGCACTCGGAAAGAAATGCGAGCCATCGCCCAGGAGCGCATCCTACTTCAAATAAGTCGCCCCGCTTATCTTTGAGCTGCTCTAGTAAAACTTTTGCGAGGCAGCGATCAAATGAAAACTTTAGATCAACGCAACTAGGTATGGTAACATTCTCCCAGTAGCGGTCCCAAAAGGTATCTTCGGTTAGTCTATCCATTAATTTTGGCTTGAAGGGATTTACTGTCTAGGTTGGCAAAGGAATGCGCAGCCAGTATTTAGGCGCAGGTTTTTGAGATGGACGAGCGGCCGAATAAGTTATGATCGTGGGCAACGCTTGCGTGGACCCTCGGTTTTGAGATAGGGTGTTGGTAATACAATAACCGGGCGTTACACGAGTTTTATGATGTAATGTCGCTTTAGATTCAACGGATTAGAGGCTACGAGTAGAATGAGTGGTTAGGCATCCCACCAAAACACTCATTTACGTGTTTTGTTTTCGAATAGTTCAAGTTGTTTGAGCAGGATCTGCTTCATTTCTTTCACGGGTTCGTTACTGAGCCGAGCGTACTGCCTTGTGAAATCTTGGCGTGCTTGCTGTACTGTTGCGGAATTCCACCAAGCGGGCACATCGGACCAAACGCTGTTGATGTGCGAGGCCGCTGCCTCCGGGGTAAAGAATAGGATTCGAGCTGTTGCTAGGATGTTGTAGAGTGGTTTCGCTTCGTCCAGCAGATGGTCGGTGCCGTGACTCCAGAAACAAATCGTAGGAATGTTGAGGGCTAGAGTCTCTAAGATTCCGGTAGAATCGTATGAGTGAACGCAGAGTCGGCTATTTCGGATCATTTGCTCAATGGAGACGTGGCCATTTTCGAGTTTGATCTCTGGGTGTCTATCCGCCCATCGCAGATCCTCGAACCACCCCATCTTGCGCCACTCGGCATGGAGTCGTACAGTTAGCTCGCCTTTTGGGGGTTCTGTGAGAGCTTCTACAAATCTAAACTGATCTTCTTGGTATTTTGCAAAGCTCTGATCAGTGTCCATGAACTCCAATCTATTGGGTCTCGAAACTTCAATCAGAAGAAGGCCGCCATGTGGGTTGAAATTGCGACGCCAGCGATTATTTTTTCGTTTAAAAATGAACGCGGGTACCTTATTAGATTCTGCGTTGCCCCAACCCCATGTAAAAAAACGATCACTGGTAAGGTATTCTGGCCTAGTCCCGCTCCCTAGGAGGGTTCCGTAGTTATTCCCATGCTGCCCGACGAAATACGGTACGCCTTGTTCTACTTTCTTCGCAGTCCATAATTTAAAAATTTCGTCTGTATCGAAATTATTTGACGTGAAGATGAGTCGCGGCCGGCTGGGCCAGGGAAGGTTTTTTGCCTGTAAAGCGACCTGTTTATAGCCCTCCAAAAAACAAGTGGGCATTAGTTCAATAAGTAAATCGCGTAGTAGGTTTTCGAATTTGTCGGTAGAATTTGCGGAGAGTTTTATTCGATCGCGTAAATGCGGATCCGGTGGTGTCACCGCAATCTCTGGGCTGTTCCATTTTTGAGGGACCTGTCCCAGCGACAAACAGAGCAGTGCTTCAGTTGTGGGTGGAAAGTACGACCCTATTATAAATGAGTCCGTTTCTCGACTCATCAAGGGGAAGGCGACTTTGACTGCACTACGTAAAAAGGTCTTGGCGATGCTATTGTTTTGTGGGCTTTTGAAAATGCTCTTCCTCGTAAATCTTCCTTGGACGCTTTGTTCGCTGTCTTCGCAAAAGATTCCTCCGATATACTTGATCGTTTTTTTGTAGAGAACATGATTCCACTCAGCGTCGTTGCTGGCGTAAATGAAATCTAGTGAATCATTGGTGGATAATGAATAGTGATCGGATTGTAAGGTGATTGTTTTGCTTACACTGGCAGAATTAAGTTGCGAAATAGAGTCGTACCGATTGTACACGATCGCGATCGCCCGGTGAAGCCAGTGGCCTAGGATGATGTGCCAGTAACGCTGACTGTGGGTTTCACCGTGGTGTGAGTTTAATAACTCTGTTAGTTCTGCTAAAAGAGAATCGAATAAAAGGTTTAAATAATTATACGTTTGTAATGTCCTTTCGGGTCCTGATGGTAGGCGCTCAGACATTTTAATATCTAATTTTAACCAATCGTGCTTTTTATCGTATGGACGACACCACTCACCTAGAAAAAGCATAGGTTTGCTGTTGATCCATGTCCGCGGATCCGAAGTGGTGACGAGTAAACGATCCATAAGACTAAACGTTGACCGATTGTGGCGGATGTTGTTTACCGCTGAAGGCAAGTATTATAGGTACCTGGTGCGACAGTGTTCGTATTTAATGCGGAGAAGTGCAGGTCGTCGTCCGTGGGAAATTTAGACAGAAATTCCAAGTCGACGAACACATCTCATGCAGAGAGCGGTTTGCCGCCCAGCCTAGGGTACGGTTCGCCTTATCCACATTGGCATAGCATTTGGCGACATCGCCCGGCCGACGAGGGCTGATTTTTCTTGGGATGGAAATGCCGCTCGCTTTCTCGAATGACTCCAACAGTTCGAGGACAGTGTGTCCTTTGCCTGTTCCGAGATTAAACGCATGCCACCCCGCGTGCGACTCGAGGAATTGTAGGGCGGCGGCATGTCCTTCGGCCAAGTCCATGACGTGGATGTAGTCTCGGATCCCGGTTCCGTCTGGTGTGGGGTAATCTGTACCGAAAATGTCTAATTGAGATTTTTGACCGAGTGCGACTTGAGTTATAATGGGCATGAGGTTATTTGGAATGCCCTTGGGGCTTTCTCCTATAGTGCCGCTCTGATGCGCCCCAACCGGATTGAAATAACGTAAGCACGCGATGCGCCATTCCGGTTGCGCGCGTGCGAGATCGGCAAGAATCTCCTCCGATTGGATTTTGGTTCGACCATAAGGATTGGTTGCGCTTGTTGGGTGGGTCTCATCGAGTGGCAGCTGTCTTGGTGTGCCGTATACGGTTGCGCTGCTGCTGAATACAAGGTTTCTTATTCCCTGACTGTTCATTGCTTTAAGCAGGCTGATGGTCCCTTCAACATTGTTTGTGTAGTAATCGAGAGGTTTTTCGATGGACTCGGCTACGGATTTCAGTCCTGCCAGGTGAATGACGGCGGTGACGTCGTGTTCTCGCAGCGTTTTTGTAATGAGTTTCATGTCGCGAATGTCACCGAAAACATACGGCACGTGCGCTCTATTGATCGTTTCTATTTTACTTATAGTGTTTATTGAGCTATTGGAGCCGTTATCTAGAATGACAATTTTTCTTCCTGCGAGACCGAGAGCCACCGCGACATGGCTGCCGATGTACCCATTACCGCCCGTCAAAAGTATACTCATTTCGCGTCTTTATAATGTTTTACTTTTCAAGTTTTAGCTATTTTGCATCGGTGACGCAAGCCGCATTTGTGAACAGTGGAGTGCTGTTTGCTTCCGGTGTTAGAGGGAGCGTCGGAACTTCGTCGCCTTCAGTTTCTGCACGGGAAGTTTGGTCGTAGTTTCTGGATTACCCTCAGGGGTTGTTCTAGCAGGAGCTGAGCCAACTAGTTGCCCAATTGAAAGGGGCAGTGAGTAATTACGGTGGCGGAAGGGGTGTGATCAGCGTCTTTGGTGATGCCTCGCGGGGAAATGATGCGAATAAGTTCTTTTAAACGCTTAAAGTCACATGTTTGTCGGCTTTCCTCTGAAAAAGCCCGACACTGAAAGCTCTCCTAGGTTGGCGATGGCAACGCTCTGCTTGTTTGTTGGACGAGCATTTTAGCGGAAAAAAGGTACATCCTTCTTATTTTGGTCACCGTGGACTTTGCCGGAGCTTTCGAAGCGTCGAGGTTAAGTTTAGTGAAACGGTAAGAGTTCATTGCGTGCTGTCTATAAGTTACCAAACGGTGTTGGTTCGGCTCAGGCGTGAGCCGTTAGCGGGCGTAACGTTTGGCCCTCTTTCTGTAAGTTAGGTTTTCTAAAGAACGGTCCCTCCACACTGAGCGATGGTCCAGAGTGGGGCTCTTCTTTGATTTCGGCTGTTTTGCGGGAGTTGGTAAAACGGCGGTTGGTAATCGGCGATCCGGGAGTGCGCTGATTACCGGACACAAGAAAAGTGAACACCGGTCGGAGGGTGGGCTGCCTCAAGTAAATCGCATGCAACGCTCGAATTGTATTGATGTTTGCCGCCGTGATTGATTTTGGGAAACCGTTGCTATGGATTGGGCGGTTTTGGGTGTTTTGTAAGCGCCGGCGGGGGCAATTTGTTTGGGGCTCACACGCTCTCTAGCGCTCTGATGTGCGCTTTTCAGCGTCGACTAAGTGGGCTCTGAGATAAAGTCCTCATCTTGAGCCGTCTGCTGGTTGAGGACCCGATAAAAGGAGGCATGCAGTTGGGTGTTAGTTTAGTAGAGGGCGTGAGCGCTTTGCATGCGTTGAGATACATCGTGCATGATTACTTGATAAACTGCTTTTCCCATGGCAGGGAGGGCCCGATAGAGTGAAAGGATAGCGAGCAGTTTAGTGGGCGGAATATGATTGTGGGTGAAACGTTCCCAGATGCACACGATGTAGGAACGCAGGCGTAGGGCCATGCGCGGATCCTCGGAACTTCGATGCTCAAAGAGCAAATAGAGGTACGCTTCGCGTTCGTACAGCTGGATGTGAAAGAGTAAATCACTCTCTGAACTCGCAAATTGTGGGGCGATGAAGGACGAGGGTTCGAGGGAGCGTAAATCCCAGTTTAGGGCGTCTGCGAGTTCGGAGGTGAGATGGCTTTGAAAGAAGGCACGGGCGTTTTCCGGGACAGAGAAGGTGGCTTTGAGAAGTTTGTCGTTGGGTTGATGGATGCTTTCACGAGTCATGTCTGTGAAAATGCAGTGACTCACACATGAACTCGAATCTGCCGCTCTGGCAGGACTCGGATTGTGCAGTGGAAAGTTCGGTATCAAAGCGTGAGCCCTGCCGAAAACGACAGTAGGCCGACAGGCAACCCGCTCCCAACCCCGCTACTCGTACCTTAGCGCGTCAATCGGATCCAACGCCGCCGCTTTCTTCGCGGGGTACAGTCCGAAAAAGACGCCCACGGCCGCACTGAAAAGGAACGCCACCACGATCGCATCCACCGACGTCAGCGTCGGCCAACCCGCAAAGCGCGAGAGCAGGGTGGATGTCCCTAGCCCCAGTAGGATGCCAATCACTCCACCCAACGAACTAAGCGTCACCGCCTCGATCAGGAACTGCGTGAGGATGTCCGCTCCATGCGCGCCCAAGGCAATGCGTATGCCAATTTCCCGGGTGCGCTCAGTAACGCTCACCAGCATGATGTTCATAATTCCGATTCCGCCCACAATGAGTGAAACGCTCGCGATGGCCCCCAGCAATACCCTCAACACGCGTGAAGTTGCCGTCGCCATTTCCGCAATCTCCTGCTGACTGCGCACCATAAAGTCATTTTCTCGATCCGGGCCGAGGCGATGTCGTTGGCGCATCAGATCCGTGATGCCTTGTACCACGGCAGCGGTGCGATCCTCAGCGCTGCACTGAACCGAGATCATGCGAAGATTGGTCATCCCGCTTAGCCGTTTCATGACCGTCGTGTAGGGGACCACCACGACATCATCTTGGTCCGTGCCCATCACGGACGTGCCCTTGGCTCGGAGCACTCCCACCACCTGGAAGGGCACATTGCGTACTCGCATGATCTGACCTAAGGGATCTTCCTCCCCAAAAAGCTGGCGCGCCACCGTGGCCCCGATTACCGCCACTTTTCCAGCAGATCGCACATCTTGATCCGTAAAGCCCGCGCCTGAAATAATTTCCCACTGTCGAATTTCAAAATACTCAGGCCCTTCCCCGGCAATAGAACTGCTCCAGTTTTGGTTGCCGTATCCCAGCTGGGCGCTCACGCGTGTGCCCGGACTGACGGCCAGCACGTCCGGCACTTCCGCTGCAATCGCCTTGGCATCATCTAGTTTGAGCGTGCCCACTCCACCTGCGCCCGATTGCACGCCTCCCGTGGCAAAGCTTCCCGGAAAGATGAGAATCACGTTTTGCCCAAGGGTCGCGATCTGCGCCTCTACCTGTGATTTCGCGCCGTTGCCGATCCCGACCATGGCCACCACCGCCCCCACGCCGATCACGATGCCCAGCATAGTCAGAGTGGATCGCATCTTGTTGCGCTGGAGTGCGCGCAAGGCAAGGCTGAAGGTGGCGAGCGGCGTCATGGCAGGGATACCGCTGGGGGCTCGGCGGCGAGAGCCTCGCGTTGAGCTTTGGCATTGAAGCGGTTGCGCACCGGTTCATCGCTGCGCACCACGCCATCCCGCATGATCAGGCAGCGCTTGTTGTATTGGGCGATGTCTTGCTCGTGGGTGACCATGATGACGGTAATGCCTTGGTCGTTGAGCGTCTGGAACACCTCCATAATTTCGATGGAAGTCTTCGTGTCGAGATTGCCCGTGGGTTCGTCCGCAAGAAGCAGGGCAGGGCGATTCACCAGCGCCCTAGCGATGGCAACACGTTGTTGTTGGCCGCCCGAGAGTTGGTTGGGGTGATGATCGGCCCGCTTCGAGAGGCCCACCATGTCGAGTGCTTCCAGCGCGCGTTTACGCATCTCGCGGGAGCCTACGGCCTGCCTGGCGTACATCATTGGTAACTCTACGTTTTCAGCGGCGGAAGTTCGTGTAAGGAGATTGAATCCTTGGAAAACGAAACCGATCTTTTGATTCCGAATGTCTGCGAGTCCGTCGCGATCTAATGTAGATACATCCGTGCCATCTAAATGATAATGCCCTTGGGTCGGTCGGTCCAGACAGCCCAGAATGTTCATCATCGTGGATTTGCCGGAACCGCTAGCTCCCATAATCGCTACAAATTCGCCGGGTTCGATCCGTAGTGATACATCTCGAACGGCGTGTAGTTCAACGTCCGCAGTGCGATACGTTTTCCAGACGTGTTCAAGTTGAATGACGTAGGACATTGAGCTTAAGTCGCAAAAAGGAATGAATGCTACAGGCTTATCGCTTGGTAACGCTGACTAGCGCGGGCGCATGGGGCCGCCGCCGAGCGGATTCATCGCGGGCGGACTGGCCGCTGTGGGCGCGGTATTTTTCATGCCCGTGACCAAGGTGTCGCCTTCTGCGAGGCCGCTCATTACCTCGGTGAACAAGTTGTCTGAAATCCCTAGCTTAAGCGCTACCGGTTCCGGTTTGACGCTACCGGGCTTGAGCACGTGTACCTTTCTCTCCGGCCGCCCGCCTCGGGATTTGGTGGGTTTGGGTTTATCCGCCCCGGTTCCGCCATTTGTGTTGGCTGCAAGAATCGCTTCAGGCAGACGGAACCGCAGCGCGGAATTTGGCACGCGCAGGATGTCCTTACGCTGGGCGACGGTGATGGACACGTTGGCCGTCATGCCGGGTTTGAGCTTCAAATCGTCGTTTTTAACGGCCACCAGAACGTCATACGTCACAACACTTTGAACGGTGACCGGCGAATTGCGAATTTGCTCCACGACGCCCACAAATGGGGTGTAGGGAAAGGCGTCGACGGTGAACTCGACGCGCTGCCCCTCGGCGACGGTGCCAATGTCCGCCTCCGAAACAGAGGCCACGATTTGCATGCTGGTCATGTCGTTGGCGATGGTGAATAGGTTGGGCGCGCTGAGGGAGGCCGCTACGGTTTGTCCCACGTCCACGCTTCGGGAAATCACCATCCCATCGATGGGCGAATAGATGGTACACCGGCTCAGGTCCACCTGCGCCTTTTGTAGGGCACCCTCCCGGATCGCAACTCCCGCCTCCGCCTGATGCAGGCTCGCAATCGCTGTATCTACCTCCGCCTGGGGCGCTGCGTTTTGTTTGAACAATTCGGCCTTCCGTTTGGCGGTAAGGATGGCGAGTTCCAACGTCGCCTTTGCGTTAGCAAGATCACCCTGCGCCTGACGCACAATCGCGTCGTAGGTTGCAGGATCCAGTTTAGCGATGATCTGACCTTCTTTAACCTTGGAATTGAAGTCGGCCATGAGCTCCTCAATGGTGCCCGAAATCTGGCACCCAACGGTCACATTAATGACCGGTTTTAATGTGCCAGTCGCCGTCACAACTTGGGTGATGTCCCCTTTGGCTACAGGTTCCGTAACGTACTCAGGCTCCTTTGTGGCTTGCTTTTTAAAATACCACCAGCCGCCTCCTGCCATTGCAGCAACGATTAAAAGCAATAATAGCTTTTTCATTAGTGATAATTGTAAAAGTCTCCTCTGCCGCTACACTAACTCACTGAAAAAATTCACTTTCCAGTGCCCCCCAAGTTGAATTTCAGTGGCTCGAATCGGCTTAGCGACCCGTCAACTGCTTGACTCGTTGATCCTGGAAAGTGCCGCTGACCTGCTCCAAATTACGCAGCGCCACTTGGTAATCTAAACTCAAGGTCGCCAAGTCCGAACGCGCCGTGCTGAGGTCATTTAACGCAGAAAGCACGTCCACGCTCTTGGCGGTGCCGGCGCTATACTGGTTTTGTAGATCTTTATAGCCCTGTTCCGCTGCCTGAACCTGGGCACGTACCGCTCTCAGCGAGCCTTCGAGAGTTTGCACGTTCAACCAGGCCTGCTTCACCTCGCCCTCGATCTTTTTGGTGACGCGCTCTTTTTCAATGGATGCTTGTTCAATGTCGTACCTAGCCCCTACCAGATCGATTTCACGTTGTCCGCCCGTGAAGAACGGCACTTGAACCGAAATGCTCGCATCCCAGGAATGCTGACTCCCGCCTCCGCCAGAGCCTGATCGGGTAGTGATCCCCGGCCCGGCTTGCGCTACGATACTCGGTGCGAACCGCGCTCGAATCTCCTGCCGGTGCGCTTCGTTTTCTTGGACGACAATAGTCTGCTCGCGCAAATCTTCGCGGTGCTCGTAAGCCTTGGCCAGGAGTGGGCCAAATTCGGGCACTTCCCGACGGTAAGGCAACGGTTCCGCCAGGCGCAGTGGGGCGTCATGGGGAAGATTGAGCACGTTGCGCAAGGTGTTGCGATGGAGCTCCAGGTTGTTCTCCGCGGTGATCAGGACGCGGCGCGCGATTTCAACGCTCACCTGCGCCCGAAGGACGTCGGAGCGTGTGACTTCCCCTACCTCGGAACGCTTACGGGCAAGTGTCTCCTGTTCCTGAGCCAGGGTGAGCGACTGCTGATTGACCGCTACGACGCGTTCGCCCTTGAGTACTTCAAAATAAGCGGAGGCGACTCCGAACAGGGTTTCCCTGATAGTGAACTGCCTACCAAGGCGGCTGGCCTCCACGGCGAGTTTGCCCTTGCGCCTCGCGGGGAACACGGAGAGGTCGAGGAGCGGTTGCTCCAGAGTGAGGTCCGTTGAGGAAACGCCACTGTGCTGGCCTTGGCGGTCAGGGTTTTTGAGTGTGGTGG
>CAIWVL010000375.1 GCA_903916085.1 uncultured Spartobacteria bacterium | reverse complement strand
CCTTCGAATTACAGTAGAGCTGCTCGTTCTCAGTGAACACTCGCTTGATGAAGCGTTCCTTCTGCCTTTCGAGCACGGCCTCTATCCGGGACACCTCCACCAACTCTAAGCCCAGCCCCAAGATGCCACCCGGGGTATGCGCAGGGACGTGACTGCTAGAATCCTCACGCAACGATGCGTTCATCACTCGTTACGCTCCGGCCATGCGCGCCAGCATCTCGCGCACGGCCGCTTCAAGCCCACTGAACACCGCCCTCGAAACAATCGAATGCCCTATGTTGAGGTCACGCAAGTGCGGCACGCTGCGAATCAGCGCAATGTTTTCGTAGTTGATTCCGTGACCTGCATTCACCTGGAGACCAGCTTCATGCGCGTGCTTTGCCGCGTTGGTGATCCGTTTGAGTTGCGCGTCACGGGCGGCACCCACTGCATTCGCAAAAGCGCCCGTGTGCAGTTCCACCATTTCAGCGCCAAGGGCCGCCGAGGCATCAATCTGTTCCCGCTCGGGTTCAATGAACATGCTCACACGAATCCCCGCCGCGCGGAGTCGGGCTACTGTATCGCGCAACTCCGCTTCATGGCCGGCAACGGCGAGTCCCCCTTCCGTGGTGATTTCCCGACGGTTTTCCGGGACCAGACAAACCTCGTCTGGGCGCAGTTCCAGAGCGATCGCCAGGATCTCCGGCGTGTTACCCATTTCCAGATTCAACCGGGCGCGGACGCTGTGCCTGAGGCGGAACACGTCAGCATCTTGGATGTGGCGTCGGTCGGCCCGCAGGTGCACCGTAATGCCATGGGCTCCGGCGCGTGTGCAGGCTGCAGCGGCCGCGAGGATGTCGGGCTCTGTGTTGTGGGCGTCGAGCATCCCCGGATACCGGGCCTGACGCAGGGTGGCCACATGGTCGATGTTGACGCCTAGCTCCAAGGAGCCGGGTTCTGGCGAGCGGTCAGTCATTGAGTGCGGGAAACAGCGTGTGGACTAGTGTTTGAAATGGCGTGTGCCAGTGCAAATCATGGCCATGTTGCGGGCATTTGCCGCCTCGATCACCTCGGAATCTCGCACGGAACCACCGGGTTGCACCGCACAGGTGGCGCCAGCTTCGGCGGCCGCGATCAATCCGTCGGCGAATGGGAAAAATGCGTCGCTCCCCACTGCGCTTCCCTTGAGCGAAAGACCGGCATCGCGGGCTTTCCAAATGGCGATGCGAGAGGCGTCAATTCGGGACATTTGTCCCGCGCCGATGCCCAAAGTGCGGTCGGCTGCCGCGTACACAATCGCGTTGCTCTTGACCTGTTTGACGACGCGCCAAGCGAAGAGCAGCGCTTTGATTTCTTCAGGCGTCGGAGCGCGTTGCGTGACAACTTTGCCCACGAACTCTTCTTCTCCCCTGCAAGGCGTGTCCCGGGTTTGCTCTAAAACGCCGCCCACTACGGAACGCAGCATCATTTCGGGCACGCCGTCCACGGGACTGACTCGGGCCAGTTTGCGCATGAGACGCAGGTTCTTTTTCTTCTGCAGCAGAGCGCGTGCGTCGGGGTCAAAGTCTGGCGCGATAATGACCTCGCTGAAAATCTCGCTGATGGCGCGGGCCAGAGGCTCGGTCAGGATACAGTTAGTGATGATGATGCCACCGAAGGGCGCCTGTTTATCGGTGGCAAAAGCCTTGTCCCAAGCTTCGCGCAGATCGGGATCCGAGCCGACGCCGCACGGGTTGGTGTGCTTGAGGATCGCTACTGTCGGTTCGGTGAACTCTTCGATGAGCTCTGCAGCGGCGGAGATATCCAGGATGTTGTTGTAGGACAGGTCTTTGCCGTGGAGTTTTTGGAAAAAGTCGTCGAAGTGGCCGTAGAGGGCTGCTTTTTGATGGGGGTTTTCACCGTAACGCAACCGAGCGGTGCAAGGCAGCGAGAGGGAGAGGGAGCTTGTGGCTTCCTGGGCGTTATCGAGATAATTCGCGATAGCACCATCGTAGCGAGAGGTGTTTACAAACACTTTGATGCCCAGGCGTTCCCGCAGTTTGAGAGTCGTTGCGCCGGCGTTCGCCTGCATGCTCTCGAGTACATCTGCGTAGTCATTGGGGTCCACCACAACCGTGACGGAGCGGTAGTTCTTGGCTGCCGAGCGCAACATGGACGGGCCGCCGATGTCGATGTTGTCAATGGCTTCTTCCAAGGTCACCCCGGGCTTCGCCACGGTCGCCTCAAAGGGGTACAAGTTTACCACAACCAGATCAATGGGCTTGATTCCGTTGGCTTCCGCAGCCTCGCAGTGTTCCGGGTTGTCTCGCACGTACAGGAGGCCGCCGTGTACTTTTGGGTGAAGCGTCTTCACCCGGCCATCCAGAATCTCGGGTGAACCGGTGAAGGTCGAGATTTCGGTAGTGGCGATCCCATTTTTGCGAAGCAGCGCCGACGTGCCTCCCGTGGAAATAATTTCCACGCCCATCGCTTCCAGTTCGCGAGCGAATTCCACCAACCCGGTCTTGTCGGACACCGAAATGAGAGCCCTCTGAATTTTCATGAGGGGCGAAGGTTACGAGGGGGCAGGGGCACGGGTCAAGGAAGCGACCGCAAATGCGGGGAACAGGAGGACGGGGTTCAATCGGAGGGAAGGGGGATGCGTACGAATCTACAGCCCCGGCATTGTGTGACTCGCCAGTGGCACGCGTGAAAGTCCGTCCTATGCAGTTACTTTTTATAGTCTGACTCCCCCCGTAAATCATTCACACGCCTTTAGAGCGCCTAAAAAAGGCAACCTCACGCGGAGATGCGGAGAACGCGGAGCTTTTAT
>CAIWVL010000374.1 GCA_903916085.1 uncultured Spartobacteria bacterium | reverse complement strand
TGGTTTTTCCTGTTCGAGTCAGTCCGTTTAAGAACTCCCGTTCCTCCTCCTTCAGCTCGATCTGATACCGTGGTTTCACAGTCTAAGATCGTTCCAGGCAACCATGCTTAGTCCGAAAAAATCACTGATTTTGGGTACTAGGTTACGATGGCACTTCGAAAGCAATTCTCTACACTTAGCTACCAACTGATCACGGCGTTGCTCGCTGGCTAGGTTTTCAATTTGAATTACGAGGCACGACGACTGGCGGACTGCCGTCACAAACTTGCTCGCGACATCTGCGTCGGCCAAGCCATTGTCACCCAGCAGGGCTGCAACTTGCGCAAAGTCGTGGCAGCGGAGCGCCTTGTTGAGTTTATTGGTATCGAACATATCAAAGAGGGGCAGGGGAGCTTCGAAAAAAGAGGGGCGGCAGCAACCGGAATAGGATTACTAGGTCGTAATTTATACACCACTCAGAATGATGTCGTGGCGCAGTTCAACGCTCATACGCGCCACGTCACCGGAGGAAACCATTATCTCTAGTCCTCGTGCGTGTATGCTGGGAAGTCACCGTCACGTCGGAAATGCTCTTTGCAATTTCAGTGTGGCCCGTCTAGGGCTCCGCCAAGTTGCGACTAATCTCGTCGGTGACTGCTGTTTGCTGCCGAAGCGGCACTCGCCATCGAACTTCGGAACTATTTGATTTTCAGAGTAGTGGCGTTCATGCGAGTGAGCGCCCCCACCACGCCGCGGCTGTCGTTCTGCAGGGTTTGAACTTTTTCGCTGATTTCGTCCGGGGCGATAGCCGTTCCCTTGGCCAACTCCTTGACCTCACTAGCCACTACTGCGAAGCCCTTGTCGACAGGTGGGAAGAAAAAACTGGCTCTTCTTTGGCGAAGCCGAGGCGGGGGAACGGAGTGCAGTCGTGTACTCGATCATCGAGAGTTGCCGGGGACGCGGGATCGATCCGTACGCGTATCCTCGGGACGTGCTGACGCGGTTACCTTCGATGATGAACTGGCAGATCCTGGACATCATGCCGGAAGCCTGGGGCACAACACAGCGGAGTATGGTCGCAAAAGCCGCTTAAACGGCGGTAGGGAAAGCCCCCCCCGTCAAGAGGTGCGCCGTGGAACGCTTACCCTTCAGTACGCTTCTCGATAGATTATCATGTGCGCACGGGAGCCGCATAAACGGGCGAAAACGTATTTTCCTCTAAATAAGAGTGCAATGCACTGCCCTGTGGCAGTGATCAAAGCATGGGGCCCACATCCAAGATCCGATGGCCCGCGAACCATCCCGACAGTGTCTCCAGCGCGCTGTGCTCAAGCCGATGAGTGAAGAGAAGCGCCAAGCGTCTTTTCGGTCGTGAGACCGCGACGTAAAACAGGTTGCGGTAACGTTCATAGGCAGCCCCTTGAGTACCAATCAGACTGGGGTTCCCGGCCATCCTTAGATAGAGGTTGAAGTCGTAGTCGTTCCAGCCGCGGCCGAATACGATGAGGACATTTTCGAATTGGTCGCCCTTCACCCCATGCTTGGTTTCAAATGGAGAGTGACCATCGAGATATTCGCAGAGCGCGATGATCTCTTGGTAGGACACAGCATGAAGCGCATGGAGCTCCTGGACTCGTCCAATCAGCGGCTCGCCGGTTGCAATGGCATTCGCAAGAGCTCTTTCCTGACGCACAACCGCATCTGAGAGAATCGGCAGGCCCGTGGAGGAAAGATGGGAGATGACTTCCCCCACTGAGCCCGTGTTGCGAAGTTCGCAGAGCCGTCTCATGGCGTCCTTCCACCTCGCCTTGTCGGATTGGCTATTCATTACCGGACGCTCGCTGTCAATTGCTTCGAACATTTTGCCGAATCGTTTTGTCTGGTAGGCTCGTACCGCCGGCTCAAGGTGCTCGTGGAAATACGCAATAACGTCATTAGCCTTGCGTGTGTAGGAATCGCTAAATCTGAAAATGTTCCGCATAGAACCATAACCCAACTCCGTTGCAAGCGCGCGGTGAGTTAGCATCAGGACTTTTGTGTCACTGGCAAAATCCCAGCCAACGCTTTCCAAGTCGGCGCGAACCAGCGCGAGCGCTTGCGCTGCTTCAGGCGCAGGGAGATCTCCTTGCCAGTGATTTGCCGTGAGCCGTTTCCCACCCCATCCGTTTGTGTAGAAGATGTGAACTTCACCCGGCGCATTTGGATCTTTCACCGACTGCGCAAGCTCCCGCCGGATCAAGTTCAAGCTGTCTACAATCGGCTTCGCACTGCGGAAGTTCGCCTTTTTTTCGATGCGCTTAAGCGCGTCGTGTGTGATCGAACCACAGCCATCGCCATAAATTTTCTGCCAGTGGTCCCCGAAAAAGCCAAATTGCGGAGCCTGCGGCTTGCCTATGAATTGATCATTCAAGCATTCGATGAACTTGGCGTCTGTGTCCTGGTATTCGTCCACTAGGATGAGCGGGAAGCGTGACGCAACGGCGTTGCGGAACTTTGCAGACTGCGTGAGCTGAATAAACATCGGAAAGATGTCCTCGTGGTGCAGATTCGCCGTTCCATCTTCAATGGAACGGCGACCGAGCGCATACCCAACTGCCGTGATGTTTGCTGCGTCGAGTTCTTCCGTTCGATCCGCCCAACTCGGAAGTGTACGGACAAGCTTGCAAAGTCTTTTCTGAAACGGGCTAACGAGCATCCACGCGAATGCGTGGGTCGTGTCGCAGTATATCGTCGGATCACCATCGGTTTGCGCATTGATTAAATCTCGCGCGACATTGGTGTAGGTAACGCACGCGACTTGCTGATGTGTGCGCTGAAGTTCCCGCTTCCGGTGTGCGAGGATGTAGTGAAGTGCAGCCATCAGCGAGTATGTCTTCCCGGCACCGGCACCCGCCTCGAATACAAAGCTCGACCCGTCGTTGAGACAGCGTTTGAGTGCTTCCCATGCTATTGTTGCTGCAGCCTCGGCTGGATTGGATTGGGCAGCGGCTGTCACTTGGATTCGGCGGTGGTTGACGCATCTGTCAGTGCATTGATCGCATTGGCGGCTTGCGCCTCCGCGGCTAGAGCGACGCCAGGATCAGCCACAGATGTGGTGCTCACGGCGAGCCAGCGTACACCCTCTTCAATGTATCTCGGCGTGGTCCATTTGGTTTTCTTAATTGCGTAGGTTAGTGCAAACTTTGACTTCTTCTGTTTCGATGCCTTTTTCTGGGCCGCTTCGGCGAGCTCCTCATTCGTCGCATCGGCAATGTCGAATAAGCTTAGGTTCGCGAGAATGAACGCATCTTCAAACGTCCGGCCACATGGTCTGTCCGATGCTTCCGGCAGCTGATATGCGATGCGCAAATTGTCTTGAATCTTGGCATCGTTGGCGGCCTCTAAGGCTATTGATAGTGGAAACAAGGTCTTGCTATCAGCCACTTCTTCCTCGTCATCAGTAGGTGCCTCGTGCATCGATGCCGCTCTGAACCAGTGCTTGATGCAGGAATTACTCGTACTCGTTCCCTCGTGAACGAGGCACTCTTCGAGCTTCGTTTTGGTTTTGAGTTTGACGGCATCAAGATCGGTTATGATCAGGGTGCGCAGGCCCAAGAATTTGAGGAGCGGAATGAAGAGCTGTGCGTAGGCTCCGCCGACCTCCATGATAGCGATGTATTGACTACCAAGCTTCAGGGAGGGATCGACAGCATCGAGGGCCCGCATCACTTGCGGCAACATCAGGCGCTCTGTTGTTCCTTCAATCAACATCGCCTTATCCGCAAAGAACAGGTCGCAACGCGTTAGCGTGAGGTACTGGTGAAGGAAGTCAGAGGCAGGTCCCTTCAATCCCGCAAGATCACTGCTGAGATCCTTGACCTGAGTGCAGCGCACGCCAACTGGCAGATTATTTGACGTCACGGCGAAATAGCGGATCGTGTCGAAGCGGGCCTCATTCGCGACATGGGAAGAGTGCGTCGAGACGACGAATTGCACTGGCCAGGAGACGTCCTTACCCTCTAGCTTGCAAAGCTTATTAACAATCTCTGGCAACTGCCGGATGAAGACCTCCTGCATCTGCGGATGCAAATGAGCTTCGGGCTCTTCAATCACTATCAGCTGCAAACCAGGCGCATTTTTATGTGCCCGGTACTCGCGGAAGAAGCCAACAATCTTTAGCAAGATGTAGAGAAGGTTCCGAAATCCGAGTCCGTTGTAGGACTCTGGTAGCTGTACACCGCTGTAACCAAGGTATTGAACCTTTGTGAAGTTGGACAGTAGCTTGCCGACTTCGAGTTTCGTTTCTGGCTGCAATGGTACATTATCTAAGCCCGGATACCCGAATTGCTCAATCGTGGGCATGAGCCGGGCGAGCTCCGTCTTGAAAGACGCATCCATAGCCGATTGGATTTCCTCTATTGCCTTCTTCAGCCCTTCCGCAATGTTCTGTTGGGAACCGTCTGCGGTCGAAACTGATGCGCTTTGGAACAGTCCCTCCAGCACCTTTGCAAGGACGTCTGTATCACGACCACTTGTGCCATCGAGCGCACGCTGCGCATTCACAAAACCAAGAGAGATCAGGTTTGTGACAGCTCGGGGCGTCACGTCTCGTGTATTCGTCGAATCCTGAGGGTCTTCGGCCCACATACGCGTCGTGAAGAGCGTTGGTACACGGTCGGCTAAGCTACGGAAGAGCGCAAAGCGATCCTCGTCGGAGTGCAATTCGTTGGCCCCTTGCAAGACCCTGTGCCCCTCGAAGAGCTCAGGAATACGGCCATCAGCGAGACTTCGAGAGCACATGACGACAGCCTCTGTGCAGCTGTCGTCGGTATCTATAACAAACTCGCGGAGCGGTCCGAAATCAGGAACTGTAGGGTCGAAGCACACCTGGATCCGCAGATCAATTGACGGTATTAGTGCACGAACCTCTTCGATACCCGCACCATTAAGGTATGCGCGGTGCGCCGCACAGAACTGGTCATAGCAAGCGCTCGAAAAGTCCTCGATCTCGAAAGTGCTCCGTTCCGAGAGGAATTTGCGGATTATGTCGGAGAACGAAGTCTTTCCGCAGTTGTTACGACCGACTACCACTGTAGTCCCGTTGTCAAGTCGCAGAGAGACATCATGCAGCAATCTGAAGTTCTTTATTTTTAGTTCCTTAATTTTCACGTGGCTGTCCCATCTAAAAGTTCCTCTGTGGTGTTTACACCGAGGATGCAGGCAGAGGTAGCATGAATTTGAAGGGCCATCGTTCCCGTGTGATCGACATTCTGTTTTGCTTCAGTCGAAAACTCCGGAATGGAGTCAGGTATTAAGGTAGAGACTGTGGCGGCAATTCAACCGCGCCAAGGCAATCCCGCCTAATTCCCGATTCCCCCGAGGCGTCTGCAGTTTCAGCGGGAAGAGACTTATCTTTCACCCTGACATACTCTTTCCGTGCCACCATCACAGGATCTGACCTTCGGGTACTCGTGCTGTAAGTCGCAAAAATTTCTGAATTTGAGGCTTGATGTTGCTGCAAGCTCTCAATTTGCTCTGGCCAGCTATACATGAGCAACACTGAGCCACCCCCTGAGATTTCTTTGATCAAACGGTTCGCTTTGTTCTTGGCTGCATTGTGCCTTTTGTTGAGTGCACTCTATCTAACGGGGAACAAGGGCGGACCTTCCGAGGAAAAACCAACGTCGATTCCCAACGAACTCCCGGTCGATGTTGTGGATGTCCGGGGCATTCCTGAGAGCGGCGGTGGTTTTGTCGGGGAGCCCCAGACGCCTTCCGACACGAGGCACTCGGGTGATTCAGCTCAGGGCGAGGCGCTCACCGCGCAAATCAAAAGAGCCCAGGGTGAGGGCGGGAATGATAAACTTGTTCCAAATGCACTGGGACTTTTTCCGCGTATCAACATCGACCTGGAAGAAAGGGTGGATGTTTCATTGGTTTATTCAGACGCCCAGCCCGGAGATCTCGTGGTCGTGCAGTCCGAGGATGGAGGCGTTTTGAATGATAATCACACCGTCATCCAATCCCCACTCGATGATGAACGACGCTTGCGTTTTGCCTTCAAGAGTTCCCGCGAGGGCGGCATTTACCGTATTACGCTACGCCGTGGTTTTGAGGAAAAGCGGCTTGAGTTTTGGGGCGGCCAGGCACCAGCGCTGACAAGTAAGTGAAAATAATTATTAAATAAGAAAAATAAAACGGAGATAAACTAGATGATTCGACGGACGTTCAGCGCTTTAGTGGCCATCCTTTCAATCGGCGTGCAGACAGTACACGCGCAAACGGCAAGCTGTGGTAATCACATCATCGGCAGTACTGCAGGTGCAGGAAACCCCGATCCGGTCGCCGTTTCAACGCCCGCTGCGGCCACTCCCGCTCCAGTTAAACCACCCGCACCAACCCCTGCGCCTGTTCCCACTTCTGCGGTTGGTGATCCCGTCGTTCCGTATACCGGCAACGAGTTTAAGCGAGTGGACGATTTGCAGATTTGGGGTGCAGTGGGCAGCATTCCCATGACGTGGAGTCGGCACAGTAACTCGCGTGCAGTCGGTGGAAGCAGTCTTTTCGGGATGGCCCATTATTGGAGGCACGCTTTTCAGTACGAGCTCGCTCCAACATCACTGGACGCACAGGGACGTCGGCAGGTGACTCTTATTTATCCCACTGGATCCCAATTTACATTCGTGGAGATTGGCTCTGGCGAATGGGCCTCCGTAGGCGCGTTAACCGACAAACTCACGGGAAATGGCGAAAACTTTACATTAAGACAAAAGAGCGGAGAGAGTTGTTATTTTAGAAAAGTGCAAGTGGGTACCTCTTTCGTGTACCTGATGGATACGATGCGTGACGTTACAGGCAACGTATATCGTTTTCTCTACAACAGCAGCCGTCAGTTGATCCGAGTAACCGAGCCCGGCGGCCGTTATTTCAGCTTGAATTACACGACGCTTAGCGGAAATAAACTCACCCCGTCAACGCTTGCCACCCTAGCTAGCGTTCCCGCGCCGGGTGAATGGTCGGAGTTGACTGTCAAAAATGCCACAGCTTTTCGCTTCGTCCGCCTCGTTCAGGCGGACAACAGCTTTGGACAGATCGCTGAGGTGGAATTCTACGAGGCGGGTACCGGTGCTAGGCTTTCAGGTAAGGTAATTTGCTCGGAATCTGCAGAAGTGGGACAGCGGGCTTTTGACGGAGACGCCGGAACAGGGTATGTTTCAGCGGCTCAATCGGGAGGCTTTGTGGGATTGGACCTCGGGACGGCAAAAAAAATCGGTCGCGTGCGGTTTTTGAGCGCGCAAGGAAAAGAGTTGTTGCACAAGCCAACCGCATGGGGCGCGGCACCAGTGAAGATTGAAGGCGCTAATCAAGCTCCGGTTTCTGCCATAGCGATTGCGTCCGTGCAGACTTCTGACGGTCGCTCGGCCACTTATGAGTACACTCCATTGAATGATTCTTCCCTGCCGTACACTTTCTCATGTTTAAGTTCGGTGCGTTATAGTGATGGAACTCGTGCCACATACAAGCACGTCCAGGTGTTTGCTGGAACTCGCCCGCTTGTAAGCGAATGGGATGACGTTCGTTATGATTTAAAGCAGGGGCGTTATAAAAGTGTTTATCAAAACTCAATCACGGGCGCCGTGCTCGGTTCGGTGATTTCTCAAGTTAACATTGAGACGGGAAAGTCCATTCTGAATATTGGTCTTTACAATAACAGCCTGCATGCCCCGATGGTCACCTACGGAAATGGCGGCAGCACGGTACAAGTCTATAATACAAGTCTAGCCACTGGTGCTGCCATCGTCCAAGAAATCGACGCAAATAAGAATTCTACCTTCTATACCTATGACGCCAACGGTTACATGGCCACTAGAAAAGATCCGCTTGGGCGTGTTACCAGCTACACTTGGACGCCGCAAGGTCTTCCACTCACGCAATCTTATCCGGATGGTTCAGTTGAATCGTGGGTTCACAATACGGATAATCAGTTAATAAGTTACACAGATACGCTCGGACATGTGACGAATTACATTCGTGATGAACGCAATCGGATCACTCAGGTGAATTATCCAGATGGTTCGCATGAAGCTTTTGAATACAACGGTTTCAGCCAAGTAATTCGTCACACGTTGCGTAACGGGGGAGTCATTTCGAGCGAATATGATGCTCGCGGAATGCTGACTCGGAGCCTTGATCCGCTTGGCAATGCCACCACCTACGACTATGACGCAGCGGATCGTTTGGCTCTCCTGACAGATGCGTTGGGGCGCACCACCCAAATGGAGTACAGCGAGAGGGGGCTCATCACACGGATTATCAACCCTGATGGAACTAGTAAACGGCGCTCTCATACGGTTTACGGAGACGTCGCTAGCGAGACGAACGAACTCGGCAATACGTGGATTTATACTTACGACGTTTTCCGCCGAATGACATCGGAGGCCGATCCACTCGCCCGTATCCTTAAAAATGAGTATCACGTCAATGCTTTGCATGATTCACCACTTTCAGTGACGACTCCAAGTGGTCGCAAGACTACGTTTAATTACGACGCTGGGTGGCGGTTAGTGAGCAAAGTTGTGGCGGCCGGTACTCCTGAGGCTTCCACGACCACATTAGCCTACGACAAGGCTGATAATGTCGTATCTGTGACCGATGCAATGGGCAAAGTCGCGAAATTTACGTACGACGTGCGCAATCGGAGAGTCACAGCATCGGATCCGCTCGGGAACGTCTCCAAATGGAGTTATGATTCTCGGGGTAACGTATTGAGCGAAACGCGGCCGGATTCCGGAGTGACCAGTACGGTTTACGATACAGCGGATCGAGCGGTGGAGGTGACAGATCCCAAGAAACAAAAGACATCAATGTCTTATGATGCGGCTGGAAACTTAACAGCGATCACTGATGCGAAGGGCAATTCGTATGCATACAAGTACGACTTGTTAAAGCGTCGCACGGAGATGGCTTACCCGGGTGGATCCCGTGAATCGTATCGGTACGATGCAGCAGGAAACGCCATAGGATACACGACTCGGGCCGGACAGGTCCGGACATCCACTTACGACGTTCGAAACCGTGAGGTGGATACCCGTTGGAGCGATGCCACGCCTTCGATTCACCGCGATTTTGATGTCGCCGGCCGAATAACGAGCGAAGACAACGGTCTAGCTCGTCTCGGTTACAGCTATAACGAGGCGAACCAGCTTCTGAGCGAAACGACGACCGTCACCGGGCAGGCGGCGCGGACAGTTTCCTGCTTGTATGACGCAGATGGGCGCCAGGTGAGCACGATCTATCCCGGTGGGAGCGTGGTGAGTACAAGCTATACCATGAGAGGACAGGTGGGGGCAGTCGCACTAGATGGAACGCCCGTCGTTCAATACGAGTACAATTCGTTAGGAAGCTTGACTGCCAAGACGCTCGAGAACGGAATTCGCACCAGCTTCACTTATGATGAAGCTCAACGGTTAACTGCTCTAGAGCACCGGAACGGAAGCGAGCTGTTGACAGCATTTGGTTACACTTTGGACAAAGTCGGTAATAGAAAGACGAAAGCCCAAAGTGGAATAAACCCACTGACAGAAAACTACACTTACGACGCCGTTGATCAACTAACTCAGGCCAAGTATGGCAGTGCACGTACAGTTTCGTATCAATACGATGCGGTAGGAAATCGTCAAACAGTCACAGATAAAGGCAAGAGCGAGATTTACACTGTCAATGTCGATAATTTATATACGAGCGTTGGCGGGCAAATCACGACGGGTGATGCTAATGGTAATCTAACGGCAGCGAAAGGCGCTGTGTATGTGTACGACGGGCAAAACAGGCTCGTTTCAGCGAGTGTAGGAGGGAATGTGACAAGGTTTAGTTATGACCCGAGAAATCGGGTAGTTAAACGCACGGTCAACGGCGTAGAGAAGTATCTAAGCTACAGTGGATGGAGGCTGATTGAAGAGCGGGACGGTTCCGGAACACTTGTGCAGATGTATGTGCATGGAGCTGCGCTGGACGAGTTATTGATGAAAGTGGACCAGCGTAGCGCCGTTTACTACCACGCTGACGGGCTGGGCTGTACGGTGGCGCTTACAAGCAGCACTGGAGCTCTTATTGAGAGCTACAGCTACGACGCATTCGGTGCTGCTACGGTGAGGAACGCCCACGGAGTGGTGGTGGACGGTTCCCCGGTGTCAAACCGGTTCCTCTTTACGGGTCGCGAGTGGCTTCAAGAGGCGGGAATCTACGACTACCGCAACAGGGTGTACTCAGCGCAGTTGGGGAGGTTCCTCCAATCTGACCCCATCCGCTTCCAGGGCGGAGACGTGAATATTTACAGGTATGTAGGGAATAGAGTGATGGTTTGGATCGATCCGCTTGGATGGTGCGCACTAGTTAAAGAACAAATTATTAAAGCATCTCAGGATTGGAACAAGGGGAGTGATCCTTGGAGTCCTACGAATCAGTGTGGCGAACAGGCAGGCAATCTTATGCAGGCAGTTAATGATGTGGTAATGCAAGTCTATTATTTTCCAATGGTAGTAGGTGGGTCTACATGGTACGGAGCCAACCATCAGGTAGTAGAATATGTTACGACACCTGCTGGGGATGCTGCTGGCGGAAAAAATTTTATTTTAGATGGCTTTAAAACTAAATATGGAGGAAATTCAGATGGCAATGTGACAGAGTATACGCCAAGTCAATTTAAGCAAAAATATCCTCATGGTAATAGGGCGGACCCGAACTCTTCTTATGATGTAAGGATGTGATTATGCGTGGCATAAGGCTGATAGTTGGCATTCTGGTGTTTTTGTTTGTAGTTATTTCTGTTGTTGTTCTACATTCAATTCGAAGTGAGGGGTTAAGCGTGCCTCGGGTTTCGATTTGTAAAACGCAAATGGCATGGCTGGTTAATGATGTGTTAGCTTTCCAAATGCAAAATGGATTTTTTCCTACCTCGGAGCAAGGGCTCATGGCGTTAGTTGAAATACCTTCAGGGCATCCTAATCCAAAAATATGGAAACAGTTATTAAAAGAAGTGCCACTAGATCCATGGGGGCGGCCATACATTCTGGAGTCGCCAGTAACAGCAACGCCCCATGGATTCCAAATTCGCTCTCATGGGGCGAACATTGATAACGAGGACGATGATATCGTGGTGGACGATTTGGCGGTGAAAAAAAAACCAAGGAGCTGATTTTTACAATCTGACTCCATCCGCTTTTAAAGCGGAGACGTTAATGCGTACAGATATTGCAAAAATAGAGATATTTTTTGGATAGATCCTTTTGGCCTGTGTTCGTGGATGACGGGGCATGGGATGCATGATAATAGTTTAGATATATTTGATACTGTTACTTTTCGGCAGATGCTCGTTCCGTGGGATCCAAAAATGTCGTTCCACAGAAAGGTTCTGAATATGAATAGATTGTGAGCCGATAAATTCTCGAAAGATCGTTTTAGGCCTGGGCGGCTTTTCAGTAACAATAATGCTGCAGAAGGCCCCCAAGCCGCTCTTTACAAACCACTTCGCGCGGATCAGGGGGATTTTGAAGATCAACGTAAGCGGTACGCCAAGCCCCTCTTGACGCCGCCGGTCCTTCCTTCGCCGTTTACGCTGCGATTGAAACGGACCGTTTCTGCGCTGCGGCCCAGGCCTCAGGCGTCAGTTCTCCGATGGTCCAGCTCGTGGCCGAGGGCAAGTGTGTGAGCACATCCTTCAAATACGCGAAGGGATCTATCCCCCGCCGCCGGCAGCACTCGATGAGTGTGTACATGACCACGCGCATCTGTAATTGAGGAAGACGCTTAAATGTGTCTTTGGTTTTTCTCGCCGTGCCGCCCACCACTTCAGCTACTTTCGTCTATGAACGAAGGGGAGTTACAAAATCATCGCGGATTCTGAATGCGGCGCACGAGCCCGCTTCGACCATGCAATCGAGAATGGTCATGATTGCGTTCCGAGATGCAGGGTCGCGCCGAATCTCCACCGCGCCGGAATAAATCAAACCGCTCAATGCTTCTTCCAGTTGAGCGAGAGTGATCCGGCTCAACAATCCACTGAGGGGTTGTGCCGTCAGCTTCTCGGCGAGCAAGGGAAGTGACGCGGGGAGGAATTCGTTGGCAAATCGGTTCGCCAAAGTTGTGAAGGCCGAGATCGCTCGGGCACTCGCCGGTAATCGCTGAAAAAACTGACACACTCGTTCCCGCTGACCACGCAACGGCTTCCACTCGCGCGTTTCTGCCTTCCACTCGATTCCCAAGAGAATGACATCGA
>CAIWVL010000373.1 GCA_903916085.1 uncultured Spartobacteria bacterium | reverse complement strand
AGGCTCTGGCTTCGGAGCAGGTTTGGGATCCGGTTTAGGCTCTGGCTTTGGAGCAGGCTTGGGTTCGGGCTTAGGCTCTGGCTTTGGAGCGGGTTTGGGATCCGGTTTAGGCTCTGGCTTTGGAGCGGGTTTGGGATCCGGTTTAGGCTCTGGCTTCGGAGCAGGCTTGGGATCCGGTTTAGGCTCTGGCTTTGGAGCAGGCTTGGGTTCGGGTTTGGGCTCTGGCTTTGGAACAGGCTTGGGTTCGGGTTTGGGCTCTGGCTTTGGAGCAGGCTTGGGTTTGGTCGTTTGGAGGGCGATTTGGCTCTCCGGCTCGTCCTTGGGAGTCGGCTCGGGTTCCGTTACTGGTTTGGGTTCCGGAGTCTTTGGCGTCGGAATCCTGGGGGCAGGCGGAAGCTTCGGAGCGAGAGGCAGCGGTTGAGTCCTTGGGGGCAGGGGTGGTGGGAGGTCGGGCAGTGTGTCGTCTTCCGGAGTGGGCGGAGTTTGAGGGGCGGGCGCGGGTTCACCGACTGGGGCAGGAGTGCCCTCGGCGGCTGGTGAACCGGCGGTACCGCCGTCCAGCCAAGTGACTTCCACAGGCTTTTGAATGTGTACGGCTCGATTGAAAAACCACGCGCTTCCCAAAACCGCCACGTGCAGCAGGGCCACAACGAGGAAGTTTTTGCGGAAAAACGATTCGTCCGACATTACGGCTCAGGCGCGTGTAAGCGCGGGTTATTGGCCTTCCGCAATTTTGGCCAGGCCGACCTTGGTTATTTTTGCGCCTTTGACGGCATCGAGTACTTCCATCAGGCGTTGGACGGGTAATTCCTTGTGGGAACGCACGACGACGGCGACCTCAGGTTTGGCAGCGTGCAGGGCGGCGAGTCGGGCGGGGAGGGTCTCAAGGGGGATCACCTCAGTGTTCAACATCAGCTTGTTGTCCCGGAAAACGGAGACATTGATGACGCTGTTGGGATCTACTGAGGCACCGTTTTTCTGGCCAGAGGGCAGAATCAGGTCGGTGCTGTTCTCCATAAGCGGAGTGGTGATCATGAAGATGAGCAGCAGCACGAAGGCAAGGTCCAGCAGCGGAGTCACGTTCAACTCGTTGAGCGTGTGCATGCTGTGCTTGTCTGAAAAGCGGCGCATAAAGATCGGACGAAACGCTAGATTTAGCGTCTGGGGACGCCGGAACCTTCGGGACGGTGATCGACATAGCGATGCTCGAAGGCGCTGGTGAGTTCGGCCGCGAAGTTATCCATCTCGACGATCATTCCCCGTACGGAGGTCACTAAATAGTTATAGCCGAACATGGCAGGAATCGCCACAAGAAGCCCGGTGACCGTCGTTATGAGAGCGGCCGAAACCCCTGGTGCCATGGCGGCCAAGCTTGCGGAGCCGGCTTTTGCCACGTCGGCAAATGTTTCCATCACCCCCCAAACCGTTCCGAGCAGTCCCACAAAGGGAGCGCCGC
The DNA here is from genome assembly GCA_903916085.1 of uncultured Spartobacteria bacterium. Taxonomy (GTDB): domain Bacteria; phylum Verrucomicrobiota; class Verrucomicrobiia; order Chthoniobacterales; family Chthoniobacteraceae; genus Chth-196. The sequence continues at coordinate 10,338 of CAIWVL010000373.1, read as the reverse complement.
TCACGGCCGTCGCCAAGATAATCATCTGTGACTCCAGTTTCAGGGAGGACTCGCCCACCGCCCGTTCCAGAGCCACCGCCACGACACGCATTTGGGACGGAGTGATGGGGGCTGCCGAATCCAGTCGCGCTGCAAAAGTTTCGTCCATTTCGGTCGAGCCTAAGAGTTGGTAAGACAACTCGCGGCAACCGGCCTCGTACACAGTGAATACGGGAGCGCCCTCAAAACTAAGACCTTCCGCGTATAGACGCAGGGGTTCGCGATCCTGGCGGAAAAGGTCGAGGAAGAGTTCCCTCTGCTTTTTGGCGACCCGCAAAGTGAGTAGCTTACTGAGCATGACAGACCACGAAAACACCGAGCCTAGAAAGAGCGCACAGAGCACAATTTTCCCCGGCAGCGTGGATTGCTCGAAGGCAAAAACCAAACCGCCATCACTGTTGGCTAGGATCAGATTGGAGAAAAGCGTTGCCGCCATGCGTCTCAAGTTCGTTAGTGCAGTCAGTCTAAATCTTCAAAGCGAAAGCCTGTGAAAAACCATCCTCATCCTGCACTAGTTTGGCGCTCGTTTCTAGCGCGGTCTTTGTCATTGCGTACATCCGCGTTCACTCTCGCCCTTCTGCTCTCGTTGTCCAGTCCCACCGCCCACTGCGCGGCACCTGCCGAACAACTTGCTGAAGCGGCACTCATGCCTTTTTTGGACGTTCTCACCTCGCCTCCGGCTGGAAACGCCAAAGCCTTTCATCTCCGCTGCCGACTCGAATCCCTTGGGACCCAGCAATACCCGCAGGATGCGCTCCCCTCCTTTGAGTTCGCGCTCCAGCCTCCTGGGCGCCTTCTCTTCAAAATACGCCTCGCGGAGACCGAGTTCACTGCCTGTCGTGATGGTCAAACCGCTTGGGTCGCTCCCAGCGCGCCGCTGCGACCGTTCCTAGATGAAACAACCGGCTCCGGCTCTCGTAAGCAATTTCCCTCCATGCAGTTGCCGTTTTCTGGAAAGCAGCTCGGCATGTTGCCCGTCCTCCTCGACGTTCAGGATAAGGGCTCCGTTGCGCTTGAGGGCGTGGGCTGTCAGGTGCTGGATGTTCGTATCCGTCCTGAAATCAGCCGCTTGCTTCCTCCCGAGGCTTCCGAGTGGGCCTTGCGCCTTTGGCTCAACGGCGAAGGCAAACCGGTGCGTGCAGGGGTGCGGATGCCTAACAATTCTCTCGTGCTGCGCGTGGATCAGGTCGAGTTTACTACCGCGCTCCCCGCGAACCTTTGGAGAGCACCAGAGGACGCGCAACAACTTTCCCCAGAGGACTTTGAAAAGGTGGCGACCCGGCTTCTCCGGCCTGGCAAATAACCGCGCCTTTTTCTTAGGGACTCATTTTTTCTAATCTTCTCCCCCATGCTTCCCTCCTTCCGCTTTTTTGTGGCTCTACTCGCCGCAGGCTGCGCGGCCGTCGCCGCCGACTGGCCCGAGTTTCTCGGCCCGACACGTGATAATCGCAGTTCGGAAACTGGTCTTCGCCAAAAGCTGGACCCCGAGGGTGTTCCCATCCTTTGGCAGCGAAAGGTCGGTACGGGGTACAGTGCGCCGAGTGTGCGGGGAGATGTGCTGGTGCTTCACCACCGGGTGGGTGGTGAGGAAATCGTAGAAGCCATGGACGCGACCACGGGTGAATCTCGCTGGCGTTATGCTTATCCGAGCCGGTTTATTGATCCTTTTGGTTACAATAACGGTCCCCGGTGCAGTCCTCTGCTCACGGATGAAGTTTGCTATACTTTTGGTGCTGAGGGTGTCTTGTTGTGCCTCAACCTCAAGGATGGGAGGTTTCTATGGAGGCGCGACACGCGGGAGGATTTTAACGTGCCAGAAGCTTTCTTCGGCGTCGGTAGCTCGCCCGTGCTCGAAGATAATCGGCTCATTGTCTTGGTCGGCGGACAGCCCAACTCCGCCGTGGTCGCCTTCGACGCTCGCACGGGAAGCACGTTGTGGCAAAACGGAGGCGAGGCTACCTGGAACGGCGTCCCGATGACAGGTTGGCCCGGGGAGCGTACGGTACAATGGAACACAGCGGATCCAGCCTTTCAGAAGCAGGCCAGCTATTGTGCGCCCGTGCTTGCCACGATTCACGGTCAGCGCCACGTCCTGTGTTGTACCCGCCAGGGCCTCCTCTCCCTAGATCCCGCCACGGGAAATTGTCGTTTCGCTTTCTGGTTTCGTGCCCGTCAGGATTCCTCGGTCAACGCCATGACGCCTGTTGTACAGGAAGACTGCATCCTCCTCTCCTCCGCTTATTTCCGCAATGGTTCAGTGCTCCTGCGGGTGCGTCCTGAGGGGAACGCCGTTGATGAGGTCTGGCGCGGAACCCAGCTCGAAATCCATTGGAGCCGTCCCATTCTCGACCAAGGACATCTTTTCGGCTTCAGCGGGCGCAATGAACCCGATGGTCGCTTTCGGTGTGTAGACTGGGCCGATGGCAACCTCCGCTGGGACAGGTTTGAAGGCTGGCCGAATGCGGGCCATTCCAAGCTGCGTGAGGGTGAACAGTCGCCCGAGTTTTATGGGCGCGGCGCTCTCATCCTTGCCGAGCATACGCTGATCGCGCTTGGGGAGGCAGGGCGACTCGGTCTGTTTGCTCCCGTTGCCGACAAACCTGTGGAGCTCGGCTTTTGGCAGGTTCCCGGGTTGAACTATCCTTGCTGGACCGGTCCTGTGCTCGCCAATCGTAGGTTGTATCTTCGAGATGAGGCGCTTCTGCTGTGCCTAGACTGGTCGGGCACGGGGAGCTCTCAATAAGGCCCATTCAAGGTGCCTCAGCATCCAGCCTTTACTGCGTCCCTGTGTACTCTGATTTTGCATAAATTAGGCGTGCTTAAAGGTTCTTCCTAACGCGGATTCTGATAGACCTAACGAACGGCCATGCTTGTTCCCGAGACGGAAATTCTCATCTCAATCGAAGGGCAGGAACTGCTGCGGCGCACACTGCGACCGGGCGACTACGTGCTGGGGCGCAGTCCCGCCTGCGAACTGTGCGTACCTTCCAGCACCGTCTCCCGCAAACACGCGCGACTCACCGTCAATTTTAGTAACCTCTTCCTTGAGGACCTGGGCAGTTTTAACGGCACAACCGTCAACGGCGGACGCATTTCCGGCCGGATACAAATCTGGCACGGGCAGCGTATTCAGTTTGGGAGCGTTTTGGTGGAGTTGCGCAAGATTGTGGCGGACCTGGATTTGGGGGCGTCGCTTGCTCCGGCACAAGAAGCTGTGTTGGAGTCGCTTCCTGATGATGTTACGTTTCAGCATAGCGGTTATCGGATTGGTCAGCTGATAGGCCGTGGCGGCATGGGGGCCGTGTTGCAGGCGGAAGACGCCTCCATTCAGCGTCATGTGGCCATGAAGGTTGTTCTCCATGCGGACTCGCCTCGGGATGTCCTGCGTTTCATTCATGAGGCCCGTATTACAGGGCGTCTGGAGCATCCGCACATCGTTCCCATTCATACGTTGGGAGCGGATGAACACGGGCAACCCTTTTACACGATGAAGCTTGTGCGGGGGGCGACCCTCAAACAAGTGCTCAACGATCTGAGTCGTTCGGAGGAAAGCACTATACGCACCTATCCGCTCACGACCCTTTTGAGTATCTTTACAAAGGTCTGTGACGCCATGCGGTTTGCTCACAGCCAGAAGGTGATACACCGCGATCTCAAGCCCGATAACATCATGCTCGGAGATTTCGGTGAAGTCTTGGTCATGGACTGGGGCCTAGCCAAGTCTCTGGACGAGTCAGTCCCTGAACTCGTCCTAGACCCTTCCACTGCGCATACACCCATTGAAGAAAAAGAGGGGTCCAACACCCTCACCGGTGCCATCTTGGGTACGCCCCAGTACATGCCCCCAGAACAGGCTTTGGGACAAATCGAACGCGTCGATGAACGCGCCGATGTTTATTCTCTTGGCGCAATTCTCTATCACATCCTTGTGCTCCGCCCTCCCATCGATCCAGGCCCCGCTGAGCAGGTGCTCGCTAAAGTGATCCGAGGTGAGATTGTTACGCCTACGCAAATCCTACAAAGACAAGCGCATCTGGAAGATCAGCAGACGCCCACGGCCCCGCTCCCCGTTGATCCTGACGCGCACATTGTTTCCCTTCACTTGCCGCATCTGCCTGGCGGTCGCATCCCCGCTTCCCTAGAAGCCATGGTGCTTAAGGCCATGGCGCACGATCCCACTGCCCGCTACGCAACTGTGGATGAAATGCAGAAAGACCTGGCTGCCTATCGGTTGGGATTTGCGACGCAGGCTGAACACGCGGGTTCGCTAAAGCGACTCCAACTCCTGATCAAGCGCCACCGAACATTTTCTGCCGCAGTGCTCACGGGCGTACTGCTCACAGCCGGCTTCGGTATCGGTCTCGCCCGCGAAGTAGAACGCTCTGCGCAGGCGCTTGTGCGTTTACGCAAGGCTGCTCCAACTTTTGTCGAACGCGCTTGGGGCCATCTCGAAGAAGGCCGCCTGCAAGACGCCCTCGAAAAAGTTGATTTCGCTGTCGAAGTGGATCCAACTAACGCCGACTACCAAATGTTGCGCGCCCGTTTGCTGCAGGGCCAAGTGCGCCTCGCTGAAGCCGCCGCCGCTTTCAAGAAGGTGCTCGCGCTTCGTAAGGACACCTTGGCGGCCGAGAATTTCGAGCTGTGCGTTCGGCTTCAACCTGCTCCTGGCGAGGAACTTGGTGTACCTTCAAAAGTAGTGCTACTGCACGCCTTGCAACGGCAAAATCGGCACCAGGACGCAAAGCCACTCCTCGCCAACCTCAAAAGCCGCGCCGCAGAACTCGCCCCCCTTTTGGAACAGCGTCTGAGCGCCTTGCCCGGCTGGGAAGCGCGCCGGTTGCAGAAAACAGCTGATGGCACCTTCGTTGTGGACTTGTCTTGGCTACGATTTGAGTCACTCAACTATTTTGACGACATGCCATTAGCGGAGCTCACACTAAATGGTTGTGGTCCTTCGCTCACCCCTTCTGTGCTTGAAGGGATCGCTAAGCTTCCCCTCAAATCTCTGAGCATGCGCGGCTGTAACCTTCAGGACATCGAGTTCCTGACAAATTGCTCCGTTGAATCGCTCGTCCTCGCCAGCAATCCTTTCACGGATCTCTCCCCGATCAAGGGCGCGCCTCTGCGTCGGCTCAACCTGCGTGAAACGCCTGCCAACGAGCTGACTCCTCTTGCGGCCTGCCTTTATCTTGAGGAGCTCATTCTTCCCCAAAAACCACGCAACTTTGAGTGGCTGCGTTCGAGTCCTACGCTAAAGCGCATCTCGCTTAAAGAGAGCAATAACGGAGCGCCGGATCGCTCCGTGGAGGAGTTTTGGAAAGGATGACCAAAGGAGCGCGAAAGGCGAGCTGAGCCCGCATTCGGCCCCCGGTTGCGCGCTGATGAGTTTCAATTTGTAGTCGATAAACGGCACCCCACCCATGTCCCATCCTCTTTCCTCTCTGGATTCCCTCTGGCAAATGCGCACCCGAGCCAGGCCCGTAGCGATCCTTGGGGCCGTCCTTCTGGCGGCTGGAATTTTTTGGCTCGTCTCTAACCGCCCGCGGAAGGCACCTCCACTTTCCCGGGATCATCCAACGGTGGGTATTGAGGCACCTGCGCTTATCGTCCTTGACCGCAAGGATTATACCGTTGCTCCCACGTCGGAGGGGACCCCCGTTTTGGTGCGTATTGTTTCTATTGAGCCGTCCGAGGGACAGTTTCGGTATCAGGTTTTCTATACGGGCTTGGAGAAGGGCACGTTCAACCTCACCCATTTTATGCTCGCTCCCGATGGCGAGCGTCCTCGGGAACCCGTGGTGAGCGTCACGGTGGATAGCCTTATTCCCTCGGATGCTCTCTACTCCCATACAGACATTGAAGTGCTGATGCCTTCCATGCCTAAGCCTTACAAGATCAGTCTCCTATTCGGTACGCTGCTCTGGGTGGGCTGGGGTGTGGCGCTGTTCCGGCCGCTCCCCAAGAAGTTACCACCACCTCCCGCCCCCGAGCCCGAGCGGTTGCCGGAAACTCTCGCACAAGTGCTTCGACCTCTTGTGGAAAAGGCGGCTAACAAGTCTATTTCGACAGAGGAAAAAGCGCGACTTGAGCAAATCCTCACTTTTTATTGGGGTACACATTTGGAGTTGGACCATTTGGACGAGGAAGAACAGAGGCGTCGCATTTTCGAACATCCTGAGGCGGGCCAGCTTTTGCACACTTTAGAGCAGTGGCTTTATCAGCCCGAAGCACTTGTGACTCCCTCAGAAATTAATGAAGCGGTGCGCCCTTATCGCGATCTTCCCGCTCTCGATCTTCCCGCTGTTGTATCTCAGCAAGTGGCTTCCAGCGAAAAGCTTGCACTCCAAACCGCCTCCCTCGAATGAAACGTGTCCATTTCCTGTGGTGTATCGTTCCTCTTGGCCTTGTGCTCTTTCACTTCGGTTTGGGTGAGCGTTGGCTCTACGCTGAAACCGCCGTTCGCATTCAACTTCAAGGGTTTGCAGCCGAGGCTTCCGATCAGATCCTCACGGCTCGCGAACTCTATCTTAACGCCGAAAAAGCCGCACACCCCGATGATGTCCTCCTGCGGGCCCGACTTCGCATCGATACTGCGCGCACGACCATTCTCGCGGGTGCTCCTTTGAACGGTGTAAAACAGATCGAGCGTCTCCTCGGAAACCACGCCGATGGCATCCTTCCCAGTCAACTCCGAGCCGAAGCGCGCGCCACCCGTGCACTGGGTTTGTATTACGCGGCGTACGCCTTGCGCCTCGATTCACCTGAACCGGCCGTCTGGCAGCCCGAGCTCGATTCGGCCTCGCAGCTTTTCCGCGACCTTTTCGAGGACGCTTCTCGTGAGGGGCGCGCCCAGGAGGCTGTGTTTTACGCGCGCAACCTAGAGGCTTGTGTTCGGCTCAAGCGCACTCGACAGGCCGAGCTTGCAAGTCTCCCTACGCCTCCGGCCGTACTGGCCACACTGAACCGTGGTGTATCGGCCAAAAAGCTACCCATAGACGAGGCTCCTTAGAGCGCCTAAAAAGGCAATCTCGCGCGGAGATCCGGAGAACGCGGAGCTTTTAAAAAACTCATTTCGAAGCTTGTTGCGTACTTTCTCCGCGCTCTCTGCGCCTCTGCGTGGCCCGTCTTTTTTGAGTCAACTTAGGCGTTCTCGAGAGTATTCTTATTTTCTCTACCCCAACGATTTGGTGAAACAGAATTTCAATACAAAAGCTCCCGATTTTCTTGTAATCGGCGCGGGTATCATCGGCGTCAGCATTGCGCGCCAGCTTCGATCACGCTTTCCCGGTGCTTCAGTGGTTGTGGTTGAGAAGGAAAAAGCGTTAGGTCGCCATTCTAGCGGACGGAATAGCGGCGTCATTCATGCCGGATTTTATTACACAGCAGATAGCCTCAAAGCGCGGTTTACCCGGGAGGGAAACCGGGCGCTGACGCAATTCTGCCAGGAGCAGCGTTTGCCGTTGAACCAGTGCGGCAAACTGGTCGTCGCCCGTTCGGCGACAGATCTTACTCAGTTGGATGAACTTCTGCGCCGTGCCCAACACAACGGTGTGCCTATGGAAAGTCTCAGCGCGGAGGATGCTCGCAAAATTGAGCCCCGCGTTTTGACGTTTGAACGCGCGCTATTTTCGCCGACGACTTCCACGGCAGACCCACTGCGCGTCCTCGGGGCAATGCGTACGGAGGCCGAGCGGGAAGGGGTGCGGTTCGTGTTGGGGCACACGTTCAAGTGCGCGCACAGCCCGTCCATTGAGACGGATGCAGGGCTTCTTACTCCAGGGTATGTCGTCAACGCCGCCGGACTGCACGCCGACTCGATCGCACGCCAATTCGGCTTTTCCCAGCATTACAGAATCGTCCCCTTCAAGGGGCTCTACCTGTATGGCAGTGAATCAGCGGGCACTTTTCGCACTAATATTTATCCAGTGCCAGATTTGCGTAACCCTTTCTTGGGGGTGCACTTCACGGTGACCGTGGATGGGCATGCAAAGATCGGTCCGACAGCGATCCCAGCGTTCTGGCGGGAGCAGTACGAGGGATTCGAGAACTTTGATCTGGCCGATTGCGCACAGACTTTGGCGCGTGAGCTCGGTCTTTTGTTGTTTGCGGGGTTCGACTTCAGACGTCTGGCGGTGGAGGAGTTGTGCAAATACAACCGCGCACATCTGGTGCACCTCGCAGGCGAGCTCGCGACGGGAGTGCATGCTGCCGATTATACGCGCTGGGGCCGCCCTGGTATTCGGGCGCAGCTCATGGACACGCGCACGCGCAAACTTGAAATGGACTTTGTGCTAGAGGGCGATGCGCGCTCGTTCCACGTGCTCAACGCGGTCTCTCCGGGCTGGACCTGCTCGATTCCCTTTGCGGCGCATGTGTGCGACCAAATCGCCGCACTTTTGGGATAGGGGGGAGGCAATGGGAGTGTGCGATGCGCGCGTTCTTTTTTGCCCGTCCATGGAGTCCCATTCCCTCCCCTTGATTCCTATTCGCCCTACGCTCCCTCAAAAACGATCGCCCCGTTCTGCACGCCCGCTGCGATCGTGTCGCCTTCTTTAAAGCGGCCTTCCAGTAGCAGCAGCGACAGCGGATCTAGCAGCCGCCGCTGGATCACCCGTTTCAGCGGACGCGCCCCATAAACAGGGTCGTAGCCTTCTTCTGCGAGCACGACTTTGGCCTCCGGCGAAACCAGCAAGTGCAGCTTCTGCGCTTCCAGCCGGCCCTCCAGGTGCTTCAGCTGGATGTCCACAATTTGGGTTAGGTCTGCTTCGCTAAGACGGTCAAACAGAATGGTTTCATCAATACGATTCAGGAATTCAGGCCGGAAATGTTGACGTAAAGCCTGCATCACCAAGGCTTCTCGTTGCTCGGCATTAGAGGCCTCCAAAATGTGTTGGCTGCCGATGTTCGAGGTCAAAATAATCACCGTGTTCTTAAAGTCCACAGTGCGCCCCTGGCCATCTGTAATTCTCCCATCGTCAAGGACTTGGAGCAGTACGTTAAACACCTCCGTGTGGGCCTTTTCCACCTCGTCAAAAAGGATCACCGCATACGGCCGCCGACGAACCGCTTCCGTGAGCTGTCCTCCCTCTTCAAATCCCACGTACCCTGGAGGTGCCCCCACCAAACGGGCGACGCTGTGGCTTTCCATATACTCACTCATGTCGATGCGCACCATCGCACCTTCATCGTCGAACAAAAACGAGGCCAACGCTTTAGCCAGCTCCGTTTTGCCTACGCCCGTGGGTCCCAAAAAGATGAACGAGCCAATCGGGCGGTTCGGATCCTGCAACCCAGCCCGCGCCCGTCGCACCGCGTTGGACACCGCCTTCACTGCCTGACGCTGCCCAATCACGCGGCTCGCTAGCCGTTCCTCCATGTGGACCAGACGCTCCCGCTCGCCTTCCCGCAAGTTCGTGACCGGAATCCCCGTCCAGGCAGAGACCACCTGCGCGATGTTTTCTTCCGTCACCTCTTCTCTGAGTAAGGTGTGACTGGAAGCCTCCCCTTGCAGACGCGCTCCCTGTTCCTGCACCCGCCTTTGCGCCTCGGGTAGCAACCCGTATTGAATCTCGCTTGCACGCGAGAGCTCGCCCTTGCGCTGCGCCTGCTCTAGCTCCAAACGCAACTGCTCCACCTGCACCGTTAAATGCCGTACCTTTTCAATCTCGCTCTTCTCGTTGAGCCACTGGGCTTTAAGGCGCGTGCCTTCCTCTTTCACGCTCGCTAGTTCGCGCTCAATCCTTTCTAAACGTTCCTTACTCGCAGGATCCTTTTCCTTCTGTAACGCCTGGCGCTCCATCTCCAACTGCATGCCCTGACGCTCAATCTGGTCGATCTCGGCGGGCATCGATTCCAGCTCAATCTTGAGCCTCGCCGCTGCTTCGTCCATGAGATCCACCGCCTTGTCCGGCAAAAACCGGTCCGCAATGTAGCGGCTCGAAAGTGTCGCCGCCGCCACCAAAGCGGAGTCTGCGATGCGCACGCCATGATGCACTTCATACCGCTCCTTGAGCCCACGCAGAATTGCGATGGAATCTTCTAGGCTCGGTTCGTTGACCATGACGGGCTGAAAGCGCCGTTCGAGAGCGGGATCCTTTTCGATGTGCTTGCGATACTCGTCCAGCGTGGTGGCTCCAACGGTACGCAACTCTCCACGGGCAAGCGCGGGTTTGAGCATGTTAGATGCATCCACTGCGCCTTCAGCAGCGCCCGCGCCTACAAGCGTATGCAATTCATCGATAAAAAGAATGATCTCATTGTTTTTTGATTCTACTTCCTTTAATACCGCTTTTAATCTGT
>CAIWVL010000372.1 GCA_903916085.1 uncultured Spartobacteria bacterium | reverse complement strand
GCAGCGTCTGCGCTACCTCGCATGGGCCCCCAAAGTCGCCATCAGTTCCCGGAGCCCGATCGCTTCCACCTCATCTCCAAGAGGAAACCGATCCGAGCCAGCGTACACGACGAATTTGCGCACCGGCTTGAGATCGGCGCAGGCTTCATAAAAGCCACGCGAGGGCTTACTAGTCCGCCCTCTTTTTATCTCGATCGCCCACCGTTCGCCGCCAGGAAGCTCCAAAACTAGATCCACCTCAGCGCCTCCGCTGGTGCGGTAAACCTAAAAACGGCAATAGAAGAACGTTCAGCAGGTCGGTACTGGCCATGCGGATGTGGGCTGGTCTACAGGAAATTTGAACTTACCCACCGGGTGAACATGAAGCGGCGGATTTTCAGGCACCAAAACATCTAGCTTGCGTTGAGATAATTAGCTTTCTTCTAGGGCGGCATGCTAAGTGTTTGGAATCGGTACGAACACCCATGAATCCCCCAGATTCACCGTCCCCAAACCTACACACTCTCAGGGTTCAGTCGCTGTTCGTGCAGCACCAACCCCAGTTGCGCTACTTTATACAGTCGCTGGCCCCAGATTTTGCCACGGCCGATGATGTCTTGCAGGAGTGCTTTCTTACGATTTCGGCGAAAGCCCACGAGTTCCAGCTCGAGTCTAACTTCCTCGCCTGGACGCGCTCCATCGCTCGATTCAAAATCCTCAGCCTGCACCGAGATCAAAGCCGTCGGCCAACCCTGCTTTCTGAAGAGGTCCTTGAATCTCTAATGTTATCCGCCCCATCGCCCGAATCCGAGACGCAAGCAGGACAAAATCGAGCGCTGGTGACTCTCCGTGAATGCTTGGCAAAACTCGCTCCGGCAGCGCGCGAAATCATTCAACTGCGCTATTTCTCGCAATGGGGTCCCGCCGAAATTTCGCGTATTCGCAACTCCTCTATGAACGCCATCAACGTCACCTTAGCTCGGACACGGGGAGCACTCAGGCGTTGTATTGAAAACTCAACTAGTCCGGCATCTCTATGAACAGTGAACGCCTTTCATACCTAATCAGCCTTTACCTCGACGGCGCACTTTCTCCTGTCGAAAAATTAGAGTTTGAAAACGCACTCCTATCCTCTTCAGCAGCGCGTTCACAATTTTGGGATGAAACAAAATTACACGAACAACTGCGTACCGTGGAGCAGCAAGACGACTTATTGCTTTCTGTAACCACGCCTCTTCTAAAAGATTCGCAAGTTCGGGTGAGTACAGAGGCTCGAAGCAAAATAAATTGGTTGTTCCGCCCATTAACGGCTGCTGCTGCTGGTATTGTCTTAAGCGCCCTCTGCACCTCCGCAGTCTGGGCCTATACAGGTCAGCGCTTGGCGGCAAAAGTCCGCGCACTACCCATTGCAAATCCAAGCTTCGAGTCGGCAGAACAAATGGCCCCAAACGGCATTCCCGAAACCGCCGGCAAATGGAGCGGCGATTTTGCGAGAGTTGTGACTGGCGAGAATGGAATCCAGCCACATCAAGGGAAACAAATGCTCCGCTTTCTCAGTGCAGCTAACTCTCTTGCGAGACCCGGAGGATTCAACTACGTGGGCGAGGCCGTTCAAGTTTTAGATCTACGGCCTTTCCGCTCCGAACTCAGCACGAATACAGCCCAAATTGAAATCACAGGCTGGTTCGCATCCATTCCAGTCGAGGGTCAGCAGTTCCATTTTTTAATCAAAGCAGCCACGTTTATTGGAGATCCAAAAGACGCTCCAGACCTTTGGGAAGACATCGCAAATTCAAGCCTTAGTCTGGTGCAACACCAAATCCCCAGTGGTCCCACACCTAGGCACTGGCAAGCGCTCACAGTTTCAATCCCGGTTCCGCCCGCCGCAGATTTTTTAGTTTTTGAGTGCGGTGTCCTGCGCCGTACACCGAGGGTTACGGAAGGAACCGCAGAATTTCAAGGCCATTACGTGGATGACATTAGCCTTCGTATGAGTATTTCGAACCCGAGCGCAAATGCGCTTTCGAGTACAAAATAACCTGCCCCCCAATGCGTTTACTCCCCTTTCTGGTCGTTCTACACTCGGGCCTTTTAATGGCACGTGATATCCCAAAGGAACCACGCGCATTTCTAGAGAACTACTGTTTCGACTGTCATGACAAGGCAACCCACAAGGCCGGGCTGAATCTTGAGTCACTCGAATTCAATTTAGATCACAAAAAAACAGAATCGCTTTGGGTTAGCAGTTTCGACAGACTTAATCACCACGAAATGCCTCCCAAAAAGGCAGAACAGCCTAACCCAGAGGAGCGGGAACACTTCAAAGCATGGCTCGCTACCGAGCTCGAACAGGCCTCTCGTGAACGGCAGGTCACCCAAGGTCGATCCCCGCTCCGGCGCCTCACTAGGGTCGAGTTTGAAAATACATTGCACGATCTTCTGAACATCAAAACCGAGCTTAAAGACCTCTTTCCCGATGACACCGTTACAGAGGGCTTCGACAAAGTGGGCGAAGGCCTTTCATTTTCTCCAGTACACTTTGCACGATATCAGGAAGCCGCAGAGAAGGCGCTTGCAGACGCGATTCCAGACAAACCTTATTCTCCATTAAAGGTTTCGCTGAACGGTCCGCAAATTATGAAAGGAAACCCGGAGACATTCGCCAAATTTTGTTGCTGGCTAAGGGATGAAGCCTTTGTCATGCCTTCAAATCTTTTCTTTCCCTACACAGCCGTTAAGACCCAAAAAGTCCCCCGAACAGGCCGTTACCGTTTTACAGTCACCGCCTGCGGGCTACACACCGATTCGCGCCCTTTTCCCGTCGGATTTAGCATCCTACGCCCAAACTCCCTTCCCGATGCCCCCGAGGTTGTCGCGTGGAAAGATGTTCCAGCAGACGAGTTTGGAACCGTTACCGTCGAGCTGACCCTTGCCGCGGGCGAGCAAGGCGTTCTGACCGGTTGGACACTTCCTCACCGCGATGTCGTGAATGGAAAACAAAAGAAACTCAACATTACACCGGACCAATGGACCGAACCGTCGCTTGCGATCCGCGAAATTAAAGTGGAGGGCCCGCTTTCCTCCTCAGGTGAGCTAGATAGTTTTCCACCACAAAGTGTAAAACAACTATTCGGTGACCTCACTTTCCGGCCACTTTCCGAGACTCAGCCCGATTACACCCCCCAACCGAACGCCAAGCCGCTGTCCAAACGCAATGACGCAGAGTGGGCGGCCGATCCTTTGGTTGCTTACTCGCCGGACCCAAAAGCCGATGCTGGAAAGCTAATTCGCAACTTCCTTCCCAAAGCGTTCCGTCGCCCTGTGTCGGAGGACATTCAGAGAAAGTATGTCGAACGCGCTATCGCAGCGCTGGATTCTGGAGTGCCGTTTCATTTGGCTCTGAAAGGCGTTTTCAAGGCGATTCTTTGTTCGCCGCATTTGATCTTTCTCGAT
>CAIWVL010000371.1 GCA_903916085.1 uncultured Spartobacteria bacterium | reverse complement strand
TCATCTGCGCCTCACTTGCTCCGGTTCCGCACCGGCATTTGAGATCTTCATGTTGTTGATTTCCACGGGTAGCGGCATCGGCGTTCGGCTAAGCACCCGCGCAGCAACTTTTGCCCCGTGTTCGCGGTCAACAAAGATCGCCTGGCCCAGAAACTCAATCGCAACCCTTCGGCGAGCTTCGAGCGATGAGGGAACCAGCGGGTCAAACCCTTGCGACCACTTGGTCATGGGCGCGGACAGGAAGTAGAACACATTCGCACCCAGTCCCGCATAAATGAGTTGAGTCCACTCGACAGGAATGAGTTCTCCCGCGACGATACCCTCTTCAACAACCGCATGGACGCGCTCCCAAAGGGGGCGCATGAAATTCTCTGCTATGGGTCTCATCGCGTTTGATTCTCCGCGATGCAGGCGAATCATCTCCTGCTGCATGAGATTCTGAAATGCGCGATATGAGTACATGCGGTCAAAGTGGTTCAGGACAATCGACAAGAACCGCTCTCCGGCACCAGCATCGGCATCCAACACAGCAAACGTGTTGGCCCGGACTGACTCAACGACCGCTTCCAGGGCCGCGGAGTAGAGTTCGTCTTTCCCATGGAAGTAGTAATACAGAAGAGCCTTGTTGACACCGGCCGCCTCCGCAATCCGTTCCGTGCGCGCCCCGGCAAGGCCGCTTTCGCTGAACTCGCGGATAGCGGCAGCCAAAATTCTGGAGCGCGTCTGATCGGCTCTTTCGGCCTGGGAACGCCCTTTGCTCGATAGACTCATATTAACTAACCAGTTAGTAAAATACACCGCGACAAAACTTCTTGCAACTTCCGACCTGACTTTTCAGTTTTTTAAACTGCTACCCCGAATCTCTCGGGTTGATTTGGGGTCGATGCCTAAGCGGTCAACTCACGCGAAAAAGCTCATCTGGGTCTTGGGGAGGCCGTGGTTCACCAGTTGGCTGGTCTGGGCATCGCTTTCCTCGGAAAAATCACCGAGTTCCTCGTCCATTTCGTGGTCTTCCGAGCCACGTGCAGATTTTCCCCGGCTGGGAGAGTAGGCGTCATCCCCGCTTCTTGCCGAGTTCTTCACGCGTGCCATCGGCAAGGGCTCAAGGGCAGCCTCGACTGGGCGCACGGAACTCAAAGCAATGAGGCTCGGAACAGGACTGATTCCCATCGGCGCTCCCTCCTTCAGGACTTCGACATGAGTTTCCTATCGACGGAGAACCCTGCGACTTTAATCTGCTAACCGTGAGTTGTCTCAAAATCGGACAATCCTTCCGGACTCTCACAAACTTTCGTCTGTCTGCAACCTCACCGGCTCAGAGCGAGCGCGGGCGCAACCGTCAGTGTTGATTGCGTGTCGCCGGCACGTTGCGGCTGGGAGTGAGCCAGGGTCTGATCCAGAAGCGCTGCGCCCTGCGCCAAATCCATGCCGTAGGGCACGGGAGCAAACCCACCTCGTTCTTCGCTCGTCTCGCGCGCAAACGACTTTACCATCAAGGCGCGCACCGTCATGTGCACTTCGAGGCGGTCCGTCTTCCAGTCGGTGGCGCTCACCTGCGTGCGGCTCAACTCAAACCAGCCGCCCTTGTACAGGCGGCCAAGAATCCCGTAGCCAAAATCCACATTTTCGCCGGTACGGCCTTCCAGCCTTGAAAGCCGCTTATAGCGGGCGTTGATCCATAAGGTCCCGCTCATGGCATGAAACACACGTGCCTCAACGGAGCGCGGGGGGTACGCAGGATTCGGGCGATACC
>CAIWVL010000370.1 GCA_903916085.1 uncultured Spartobacteria bacterium | reverse complement strand
TGTCCGAGCGGCGTCGTAAAACTATCGTCAGCCGGCACAGCCAGATAATCAAAACGCATCTTGTGGCTGGCGCCGATCAAGATCACCCTTTTGAAGTGTTTTCCTTCAAGCCCGCGCAGATTGTCCGCCAGCTTAATCTGCTGCGTCCTATTTATTCGAAGACCACTAACTACGGACATTTTGGCAAGACCGACCCGGACATTAGCTGGGAGCACACGGACAAGGTAGCCGCCTTGCAAGCGGCTGTTTAACTCATTTCCCCAGATCCACAACACACCAATAGCAACACTATGTTGACCCAAACACCGACCGCTTCTGATTTCAAAGTGCGCGACCTCTCGCTTGCCGAGTGGGGCCGCAAAGAAATCACCATTGCCGAGAAAGAAATGCCCGGTCTGATGGCGATTCGCGAGAAATACGCACCCCTCAAGCCCCTCGCTGATGTGCGCATCACGGGTTCGTTGCACATGACCATCCAGACTGCCGTCTTGATTGAGACGTTGGTAGACTTGGGAGCGCAGGTACGTTGGGCGAGCTGCAACATTTTCTCCACACAAGACCATGCGGCGGCGGCCATTGCGGCTGCGGGCGTGCCCGTGTTTGCGTGGAAGGGCGAAACTCTTGAAGAATACTGGTGGTGCACGCGGCAGGCGGTCTCGTTTGCTGATGGCAAAGGACCGCAGATGGTGGTAGACGATGGAGGCGACGTTACGTTGCTCATCCACAAAGGGTTTGAACTCGAAGATGGGGATGGCTGGGTGCATACACCGTCCTCCAATACTGAGGAACAGGTGATCAAGGATTTGCTCAAGGACATTCACCGCGAGGATCCGCTGCACTGGCACGGCGTGGTAAAAGAATGGCGCGGCGTTTCGGAAGAAACCACCACAGGGGTGCACCGTTTGTATAAGCTTCAAGAGCAGGCAAAGCTGCTGGTTCCTGCATTTAACGTGAACGATTCGGTGACGAAGTCCAAGTTCGACAATCTATACGGCTGCCGACATTCGCTTGTGGATGGACTCAACCGTGCCATCGACGTGATGATTTCAGGCAAAGTGGCCGTGGTATGCGGGTACGGGGACGTGGGCAAGGGCTCGGCGCAATCGCTGCGCGGTCAGGGTGCGCGTGTGATTGTCACGGAAGTAGACCCGATCAACGCGCTACAGGCTGCGATGGAAGGGTACGAAGTTACGACGATCGAAGAGACGCTCGGTCGAGGCGACATTTACATCACGACGACAGGCAATGTGGATGTGATCACCCTCGAACACATGAAGGGCATGAAGGACCAGGCGATCGTCGCCAACATTGGCCACTTTGACAACGAGATCCAGGTGGATCTTCTCAACACGGCTCCCGGCGTTGAGCGGGTAAACATCAAGCCACAGGTGGACAAGTATCGGTTCGCCGATGGGCACGAGATCTACATGCTGGCCGAGGGGCGTCTCGTGAACTTGGGATGCGCCACAGGACATCCGAGCTTTGTAATGTCCAACAGCTTCTCCAACCAGGTTCTCGCGCAGATCGATCTCTGGAAGAACCGCGACCTCTATAAACCAGCCGTGTATGTCCTGCCCAAGAAGCTGGACGAAGAGGTGGCTCGTTTACACTTGGAGAAGATTGGGGTGAAGTTGACCACGCTTACCAGCAAGCAAGCTGAGTACCTCGGCATCGCGCCCGAAGGCCCCTTCAAGCCAGAACATTACCGCTACTAGGTTACGGCCCAGTTAAGCGTGATTTCATAACGGCTGTCATCCTGTGGGGTGACAGCCGTTTTGCGTGATTAACCAGGCACCAGGGAGGCGTGCAGCTGCACGGGCGAGGCGTGCGATGAACCTCGACTTGGTCGGAGGCAACGAACCAAGGCATCGCCGGGATAACACGAGGGCGAAACGCAGGCAAAAAAATTGCAGCCCCCCGAGGCCATCTGGCACTCGGAGGGCTGCTGTTCCCCCCAGAACGCAATTAGCTTTCCACAGGTTTGGAGAGTGGGCAATGCCTTTTTTAAGAAACCTACATCTTAAAATTTAAGGCGTTCCAAAAGAGACATTTGCATGCTTGGGCTCTTGGCTATCCGCACGAAAGCGGGCCGCCATTTTTGTCCATTGCGCCTCCATCTCCTTCAAGCGCTCCATGTTTGCGGCAGCCAAGTCTCGGGTCTCGGCGCGGTCGGCCCGCAAGTAGTACAACTCGGCAGGTTGTCCCTTGGAGGCGACCCATTTCCAGTCGCCCAAGCGAAAAGCGCAGTATCCCTCATGAGCCCACCACAAAGCCCTGCTCGGCAAAGGTTTATTCTCCCTGAGCAAAGCGCTAAAATCCACACCGTCCGAACTGGGAACGGCGACTGTATTGAACGTCTTGGGCCACGGAACGCCCGCTAGTTTCAGGAGCGTTGGAGCGACGTCCACAACGTGCACAGGTTGTTCGCGACGTTCTCCTTTAGCCTTAAAACCACTGGGCCAGCGCAGTATGAACGGCGTGGAAATCCCCCCCTCATAAACGTCTTTCCTGGAGAGTCGCAGCGGCGTATTGGCAAGAAGCGCGCCTTGGGCTTCTAAGCGAATAAAGCTTTGCGCGGTATTAAGGTCTGCGCTGGCGGCGTTATTACTAAGAAAGAGAACGACCGTATTGTCCAGAGCACCCGTCGAGCTGAGTTGTTCGAGAATCCGCCCGATTTCGCGATCCATGCGATCGACCAAGGCCGCGTGAATTTCCATACGCGAAGCGAACGCCTGCTGTTCGGGGGCGCTCAGGCTGTCCCAAGGCTTGGCGGGGAGCGCGGGGTCGGCAAGTTCGACATTATGAAGAAGTCCCTGTGCCCAAAGACGTTCGAGTCTCGCGGCACGCAGCACATCGGTTCCGGCGTCGAACTGGCCTTTATAGCGAGCGATGTCCTCTTGAGAGGCTTGGAGTGGTGAATGTGGGGAAGCGAATGCGATGCAGGCAAAGAAGGGGGTTTTGGGGGTCTGGGCAGCGTGTGTGCGGAGGAAAGCGATCGCTTGATCGGCGATGGCGGTGGTGGCCTGGTAACCGGGAGCAGGCGCGGGCAGGGTTTGGCCGTCAAGCTGATGGTTTGCAGGGGCAAACTGACGATCCAGACCGAGCGTATAAGAATGATCAAACCCACCTTCCTGAGGCGTGGAATCAAGCTGCCACTTGCCGGCATGGTAGGTAGTATAACCCGCCTGCTTCAGGAGCGCGGGCAACAGGCGCGCCCAAGTGGGAAGCGCTCCGACTTCAGTTGCGATTGCAGGAACTCCGGGGAGGCTGTCGCTACGCACATGCTGGGCGTAGAAGCCGGTGAGCAGAGCGGCAACCGTGGGCGAGTTGCGGCCAGCGTTGTAGGCTTGAGTGAAGCGCAGCCCCTCCTTGGCAAGTCGATCGAGCGAAGGCGTTGCAATTTCTCCGCCGTAACATGCTGCATCCGAGAATCCTAGGTCGTCCGCGAGGAGAACAAGGAAGTTTGGCGTCTTGGGCGCGGAAGCAGCGCGCAGACGCGCTGGAGCGACGAGCAACGTGGCGACACAGAG
>CAIWVL010000369.1 GCA_903916085.1 uncultured Spartobacteria bacterium | reverse complement strand
GCTTTTATCATGTCGGACCAAGAAACAGAGATTCAGATGCTTGAGACTCAGTTTCCGACGCTCGCGGGTCACGCCTTCGCCGCTGCACGAAACACGGTAATGGCGGCTGGTTTGAGCGTCCTTCAGTCTGAGGGGCGGTTTATCTACCGAGTTTCCGCCGACGGGAAGAAGGAGCTGCTCAAGGAAATCGAGCCCCCGATCGAGGTTGCCATTGGAACTAAACTTGTGATTTCGTGAGTTCGTCTGTTCCTCGGATGCGTATGTTTGCCGGGCCTAACGGTTCAGGCGAAAGCGTTCTCAAGTCCCATTTGTCACCGAAGCTCCTTGGCGTGTATTCGAATCCCGACGAGATACAGAGGGACATAGAGCGTAGTGGATTTTTGGACTTACGGGTTCTCGGTGTTTCGGCTTCCAACGAGGATGTGCACGCCTTTTTTAGAGAGTCTGAACTGCTTAGAAGAGAGCAGATGCAATGTCAGGCGGACCGCCTTGCCTGCAGCGAGTACAAACTGGACTTAGGCTACTGAAAAAATCGATTGTGAAAAAAGCCCACGTCATTTTCCTTTGTTTATTTGCGGCGTGTAGCTACGGCATCGTGCATGACCAAGTTACGGTTAGGCTCGCCATTGAATACTTCACGATTGCCCATCCGCCTATTTTCAGAACTGCATCTCCGACTCTTTTGGGGCTATGTTGGGGAATTGCTGCAACATCAGGTATTGGCGTAGGATTAGGCTCTATCTTGGCTTTAGTCTCACAATCAGATGGGCGGCCTCCTTACCCAATTAATCAGATTAAAAAAGCCTTAGTGCGTATTGTTATTGCAATGGCAATCGTATCAAGCCTAGCTGGTATACTCGGATACCAACTTTCAAAAGGAGGCATCTTCTCCCTAGCGTCAAATTTCGCAGAGGCAATTCCAACGAACAGACACGATAGGTTCGTTGCCGTTTGGTTTATGCACCTCGCAAGTTACATCGTTGGTTTTGGAGGAGGTTCATTTCTGTGCTACAGCGTGTGGAAAGAACGCGGCAAACCAGCAGTTATAGCTTTGTTGCCAAACTCGCCCGCAGCGACAATGCGCGCCATATTCCTTATTATTATAGCCGTATTCATTTTATGGATTCGATTTCGTCCATAACAAAAACATTCCAACGCCCGTCCTATAGCCCAACAAGTCACTGGAGCAATGAACCCTAAGAACGCCTAAATTAACTGAAAAAGAGGGGTCACGCGGAGGCGCAGAGAGCGCGGAGAAATTACGAAATAACCTTCGAAATGAGTTTTTATAAAAGCTCCGCGTTCTCCGCATCTCCGCGTGATGTTGCCTTTTTTTAGGCGCTCTAAATACGCCATGCTGGTTGCTCGGAGCCGCCAGCGGCCGTCACGCCGCGTTCGTGTTGAGGGTGAGCCCTGGCGTTGCTGGTTGAGGAGTCGAGCTTCGCTCGGCTAAAAAGACAACGGAGCGGGCTGACCGCACTAAGAACACAAAGGCATTCGAGTTCGATGCTCCCGGTAGCTGCATGTCCACATATTTCCCACACAAAACTGTAGGATCTCCCCAATTTTCCACCCTATTTTTCAGAATTACCCAGATAGCCCACAGATAGGAGGGCTAAACAGCGTTAGGCATCTTCAGAAGCAACTTCACCGTGAAAATTCGCGCTGACAAAATTCATTCAAATCCACCGCACGGAATAGATGCCAAAGAACTCAGAATAGTTTTGGAAAACCTTCCCAAGGAATGGAGCCAAATAATCACTGACGTCAGAATAACAAATTCTTTGAGCCACAAAGGATATGCATATTTCCACCAGTATGACGGGTCCCTCACAGTATTTTCTCGTGGTTCTACAAAAAGAGAAACTATTTATGCTGTTCTATTGGAATTCGCGGCACATTCGATTGGTGAAAGTAGAAATTTCGGAATTCATATTTCAAGCAATGCAAAGTCACGGTTGGCACCATATTTAAAGCAGTATACTGAGGCCTTCCTTGCGAAATTGGCAGGCAAGATGCAGCACACTCTACACATTGGCCAATTATGAAGAACATACAGATAATTGATGGGGCGAGAAACTGCGTTTACGATATTTTCGCTGCAACCGATGAAGAATTCGCCACTATATTCCCCGACGGACAAGATATTGCATTCATAGATGAGGTCCTCAGTCGTGAGAATGACGAAATAATAAATACAACTTTCTCAAAGATTTGGACTAGAAGAAGGCCGCGCAACTTTTTGTCTGTAAAATCGTCTGCTAG
>CAIWVL010000368.1 GCA_903916085.1 uncultured Spartobacteria bacterium | reverse complement strand
TCGGCCGCGATGGTTTCAGGGCGAATGCGGGATTCTGCGAAGGCCACGTCCTCGGGGATGTTGGAGTCGAGGTGATGGCACACCATGAGCATGTCTAGGTGCTCGTCGATGGTGTTAACGGTGTAAGGGCGAGTAGGGTTGGTAGAGGAGGGGAGGACGTTTGCCTCGCCGCAAACACGGATGATGTCCGGTGCGTGTCCGCCGCCTGCGCCTTCGGAATGGTAGGTGTGGATGGTGCGCCCCTTGAAGGCGCGCAGCGTATCTTCCAAGTAGCCGGACTCGTTCAGGGTGTCGGTATGAATTGCGACTTGGACGTCTAGTTCGTCGGCTACGCCCAGACAGCAGTCGATGGCGGCTGGGGTGGTGCCCCAATCTTCGTGCAGCTTCAGGCCGATGGCTCCGGCGCGGACTTGTTCGCGCAGGGGTTCGGGGGTGGCGCAGTTGCCCTTGCCCAGAAAACCTAGGTTCATGGGGAACGCGTCTGCCGCTTCCAGCATGCGCGAAAGGTTCCAGCGCCCTGGCGTGCAGGTGGTTGCATTGGTTCCCGTGGCGGGACCGGTGCCGCCACCGATCATCGTGGTGATACCGCTGGCGAGGGCGTGGTCGATCTGCTGTGGGCAGATGAAATGAATGTGCGTATCGATGCCACCGGCGGTGACAATTTTGCCCTCGGCTGCAATCACTTCAGTGGCCGCCCCGATGGTCATGGAGTGGCGTTTGCCCGTGGATGGATCGACAAAAGCGGACCCCAGGCCCGACTGGATTCCGGGGTTGCCTGCGTGGCCAATGCCCACGATGCGTCCGTATTTGACGCCGATGTCCGCCTTGATGATTCCGAGGACGGGATCGATGAGGAGCGCGTTTGTGAGAACGAGATCGAGGCACTCGGCGTCCAGAGCGAGGGAACTTTGGCCCATGCCATCGCGAATGACTTTGCCGCCTCCGAACTTCACTTCGTTGCCATAACCGCCGCCTTCAGCGATGAGATCGCGTTCGACTTGGACGAAAAGCTCGGTATCGGCGAGGCGTACCTGATCGCCGACGGTTGGGCCGAACATGTCGGCGTACTGTTTGCGGGAAAGGGAAAGCGACATGGGCGTGGGTTTGGGCGGAGGGGCCAGTTAATCGAGGGGCCCGTTGACTTGGGCGTTGAGACCGAAGACTTCGCGCGCACCGGCTAGAGCGACGATTTCAACGTCGCGTGTGTCGCCGGGTTCAAATCGGATGGCGGTGCCGGCGGGGATGTTGAGTCGGAACCCACGAGAGGCTGCGCGATCGAAATCCAGAGCCGAGTTGACCTCAAAAAAGTGGAAGTGACTCCCGATCTGGATCGGGCGGTCGCCGGTGTTGGCGACGCGCAGTGGGCGGGTTTCCAAACCGGGGTTAGCCAGAATGGGAGCAGGGTCCGCTGCGAGGCGGGTTTCGCCGGGGATCATCGGATGGGATGGTGAACGGTGACCAGCTTGGTGCCGTCGGGGAAGGTGGCCTCGACTTGGACGTCGTGGATCATGTCTGCAACGCCCTCCATGACGTCCTCGCGCTTGAGTAGCGTCGTGCCGTAACTCATGAGCTCCGAGACGGATTTACCATCTCGGGCACCCTCGAAGATTTCGTAGGTCAGGATCGCGACCGACTCCGGGTAATTGAGCTTGAGACCGCGCGCCTGACGCCGCCGGGCTAGGTCGGCAGCGACAACAACGAGCAGCTTTTCTTGTTCGCGCGGAGAGAGATGCACGGCGTGGGTGAATTAGCGGCGCTTGAGCGCGCGGACAGCCTGGAAAGCGAGCCCGAGCACGAGCGCGGCAAAGGTCAGGCGCAGGTCAAGCGCGTTGCCCACTGCGGGCGCGCCCAAGTGCAGGTGCAACGCGGTTTCGCCGTGGCCGGGATGGGCGGAGGCGATCATGGGCGAAAGGGCGAGGGCGGCGGTGAGAATAGATTTGGCTTTCATGCAGGGTACAGACTGGGGAGAGACGGGCTTTGGGGCAAGCGGGTTGGTGTAGCGATTGTGGGGAAAGACGGTGAAAAGAATCAGACCACGAGGTGTTCCTGGATCACGGCGTCGGTGAGCTCGGCGATGGGGCCATGGGAAACGACGGCACCTCGATCCATGATGGCGAAACCATCGGCGAGTTCGCGGGCAAAATCTAGGTATTGTTCGACTAGCAGAATGCTCATCTTGCCCTCCTCGCGCAGTAGTCGGATGGTATCGCCGATTTGATCAATCACATTAGGCTGAATGCCTTCTGTAGGTTCGTCTAAAATGAGCAGCTTGGGTTCGGTGAGCAGTGCACGTCCAATCGCCAACTGCTGTTGCTGCCCCCCGGAGAGCATCCCGCCTTTGCGTGGCATAAACTCCTTCAAGATCGGGAACAGACTGAACACGCGCTCTAAACCGCCTGACATGGATTTGCCTCGGGCGACGCATCCGATCTGGAGGTTCTCCTCTACGGTGAGGTGAGGAAAGATTTCGCGTCCTTGCGGCACGAAGCCGAGTCCGGCGCGCGCCCGTTCCTCGGGAGGAAGGCTCGAGATCTCCCTGCCGTCGAGGGTGATCGTGCCTCGGGACTGGCGTAGTAGTCCGGTGATGGTGCGTAGCGTCGTGGTTTTGCCCACGCCATTGCGCCCCATGAGACAGGTGACGCTCTTTGTGGGGACTTGAAAATTGACGCCTCGCAGGATTTGCGAGCCGCCGATGGAGACTTCAATGTTTTCGATGGAGAGCATGATCAGCGGGCGTGTTTGCGGCCGAGGTAGACTTCGATGACTCGGGGATCGGCCTGGACGCTATCCACCGGGCCTTCGCACAGGACGGAACCCTGATGGAGGACGGTGACTTTGCGGCCTAGGGAAATCTGGCGCACAAAGACCATGTCGTGCTCGATGACGACGATGGTATGTTTGCCGGCGAGGCTCAGGAGCAGTTCGCCGGTGCGGGCGGTTTCCTCGTCGGTCATGCCGGCGGCGGGTTCGTCCACGAGGAGCAGCTTCGCGTCTTGGGCGAGGAGCATGCCGATTTCGAGCCACTGCTTCTGGCCATGCGCAAGCGTGCCGGCTTTGCGGTCGCGGTGAGCGGTGAGGTTGATGGTTTTGAGGATCTCCTCCATCTTGTCCTTCTGCTCGGAGTTGAGCTTGAAAAAGAGCGAGGCGAACACGCCCCGGCTCCCAGCCAGACTCAGCACAAGGTTTTCAGCTACGGTGTGATCCGTGTAAACGGTGGGGGTCTGGAACTTGCGCCCGATCCCCAGCCGGTAGATTTCGTGCTCCGACATGGAGCCCAGATCGTGCGTGCCCTCGAACTCAATCTTTCCGGTGTCGGGTTGGGTGCGCCCGGTGATGAGGTCCAGGAAGGTGGTTTTTCCCGCGCCGTTGGGTCCGATGACGGTGCGCAGTTCGCCTTTCTCCAAGTAAAAGTTGAGGTCGCGAATGGCTTTGAAACCGTCGAAGGATTTGTTGACGCCTTCGGCTGCGAGCAGAAAGGGTTTTTGGCTCATGACGCGGATACTTTGGGGGCGGGAGTCGGTGCGGGGGTCTCGGGCGAGGCCGGTTTCCTGTGACGCTGTAGGAAGTCGCGAATCAGGCCCGGAACGCTGATGAGGCCTTTGGGTAGGAAGAGCACCACGAGTAGAAACATGCTGCCAAGCAGGATCAGCCACATGTCAGGAATGGCGCGTGTGGCCCAGCTCTTAAGCGCATTGATGACGACTGCTCCCAGCACAGGCCCTACAAGCGTGCCGCGACCGCCTACGGCGACCCAGACGACCGCTTCGAGAGACTTGTCCGGAGTCATTTCGCTCGGGTTGATGATGCCCACTTGGGGGACATAAAGGGCTCCACCCAGGGCGGCGATTCCGGCGGCGACAACAAACACGAACAGCTTGTAGTTCGCAGCCGAGTACCCAGAGAACAGGACGCGCGTTTCGCTGTCGCGGATGGCGCGCTGGATGAGACCGAACTTGGTGCGGGTGAGCCAGCGGCAGCCGAAGTAAACGGCGAGTAGGGCGATGCCTGTGCAGATGTAGAGGGTGCGCTGGGTGGCGGCGGAACGCATGTCACCGCCGAGCAGGAACTTGAAGTCGGTGAACCCGTTGTTGCCGCCCATGAGCATGTCGTTCCGAAAGAACATGAGGGAGGCGCCGTAGGTGAGCGCCTGAGTGAGGATGGAGAAGTAAACTCCCTTGATGCGGGAGCGAAACGCCAAGTATCCAAACCCTTTGGCGAGGAGCATGGGGACTAGGAACACCAGCAGAGCGGTGACCCCGAAGCTGTAAAAGGGACGCCAGAAGGTGGGTAGGAACGTGTGCCCGAGGAACACCATGAAATCGGGCAAATCGGATTTGTACTGTCCGAGTTTGCCGATCATGAGCATGAGGTGCATCCCGAGCATGTACCCGCCCAGACTGAAAAACAGCGCCTGACCCAGACTGAGCAGACCAGTAAAGCCCCACAGCAAATCCACGGAGATCGCCAAAATGCCGTAGGCTAGGTACTTGCCCCAGACGTTGATCGTGAAATTACTTACATAAAAAAACGAGTCTTCGGGTGCCCACGCGTTGAGTGCGGGCATGAGGACCAGCAGAAGCAGCGCGAGGGCTCCAGCTGCGAAAATTTCTCGGCGGGGTTGCGGGTTCATCAGTTGTCGAGGCTACGGCTGCGTGTCACAAACAATCCGGCGGGGCGCCATTGTAGGAAGAGAATGATCCCTACCAGGACGAGGATTTTTCCAAGGACCGGGTTACCGAGGATTTGTTGGAGGGCCTGATCGGCCATGCCGATGCCGAGGGCTGAGAAGATGGTGCCGAAGAGACTGCCGACGCCACCCACGACGACGGTCATGAAGGCGTCGACGATGTAGCTTTGGCCGAGACTGGGACCGACGTTGCCGATCTGGCTAAGAAAAGCTCCGGCGAGTCCGGCGAGCCCGCTGCCGAGGCCGAAGGTGAGGAGATTGACGCGTTCCGTGCGCACGCCCATACAGGCGGCCATGGTGCGGTTCTGCATGACGGCCCGCATGAGCAGGCCTAGGGGTGTGCGCGCTAAAAGCAGGAACACGCCGAGCACAATGGCGGCCGCGAACCCGATGACAAACACCCGGTTCCAGCCCAGGCTCACGTCGTTTATCAGCCAGTGGCCGCTGAGCCAGTTCGGGGAGGCGACTTGAACGTTGTTCGCCCCGAAGGTCAGGCGGAAAAGCTGCTGTAAAACGAGCGACACGCCCCACGTGGCGAGCAGCGACTCCAGCGGACGCCTGTAAAGAAAACGGATCACGCACCGCTCGAGTACCACGCCGGCACGCGCCGCGGTGAGGAAGGAAAGAGGGATCGCGAACAGGAAGTAGCTGTCATACAGCCAGCCCGTCGCTTTCATGCTGGGGAGGACGATGTGGATCCCAAATGGCGATAACTCGAGGCCTGGCCCGAAGATGCACTGCACCACGTAAGTCGTGTAGGCGCCGACCGCGATCATTTCGCCGTGGGCCATGTTGATGACGCCCATTAGCCCGAAGGTCACGGCCAGCCCGAGCGCCGCCACCAGGAGCACCGAGCCTAGTGACAAGCCGCGAAACAGCGTGCCCCAGATGTTTACAGTTTGCAGATGCTGCTCAATTTTACGCAGAGCGTCCTGGGCAGTGCGCGCCGCAGGATGTCCGTCCTTGGCGAGAAGACGCAGGGCGTCCTGGCTGCGGATGGAACCGAGTTCTCCAAGAGCCCGGCAGGCGAGCGTGACTGTTGCGGGATCGGCGTCCTTGAGTTCAGTGAGGGCGACGGCCTCCTTGAGGGCGTGTTGGATTTCAGAGTCGGTTTCCTTGGAAATACGGGCCCGCAGGGCAGGGAGGCGAAGGGGATCCTGCTCCATACCGAGGGTTTCCACCGCTTGAAGACGGGCGCTGCGGTCGGGGGAGGCGAGTCCTGCGAGGTCGAGGATCGACTTCATAGCAGAGCGCAGGTCGGAATCGGTCTCGGCGGCGTTGAGGTCGGACGCGAGAAGTCGAATGGGTTTGCCGTCCGGGCCGAGGTACGGCTGGCGGGTGAGGAGGAGGCGCGCGGCTTGTTTATCGTCGGCGTCTTTGGCGTCCTCGAGCGTGACGGGGATCTTGGTGCCTTCAGGGCCTTCAACAAGGAAGATGCCGCCTTCTTTCCACAGGGTGAGAAGCGCGAGGAGTTCGGGCGAAGGCTCGCCGGAACGGATGAGCGCGATTTGCTCCTCGGACTTGTCGTCTAGCAGAACGGCCTTGGCGATGATTTCGGCGGGAGCGTCGGCTTGAGCGAGTGGGGCGCAACAGGCCAGCAGAAAGGCGATTGCGGCAAAAAGGAGGCGCATGAGAAGAAGAGGAATTGGGGCGGGGGAGAGCGGCATTCAAGTGGCGCGAATGCTGGAAATACTGGCCAAAATAAAGGGGCGAGTCTTTTGCAAGACCCGCCCCTTCGGGAGACTAAACGGGGTGTGTCTTACTTGGCCTTGAAGGTGCCCTTGAGCCAGGGCTGACCGAACACGTCCTTGTATTCCTTGAGGATCTTGAACTGTCCGTCGGCCTTGGTTTCGCCGATGAACACGTTCTTGGTCAGGTGCATGTTGCTCTGTGTGGTGACTTTGCCGCCGGGGCCGTCAAAGGAGATGCCGCTCTGGAGCGCAGCGCGAACCTTGTCGACGTCAAACGAACCGGCTTTTTCCACTGCGGCTTTCCACAGGTAAACGCCGTCGTAGGAGAGCACCATCGGCGAGCAGGTCACGCGGCCTTCCTTTTTGACGCCGTCCACTGTGGTTTCCTTGAGCCACTTCTGGAAGTTAGACACGAAGGTCTTGTTCGCGTCAGACTTAATGGACTCAAAGTAGGTCCAGCAACCGAGCTGACCAACAAGCTGCTTTGCGGGTAGCGCGCGGAATTCGTCTTCAGAGATGGAGAAGCTCACCACTGGGCAGCTTTCCGCCGTGAGGCCAGCTGCAGCGTACTCCTTGAAGAAGGGGACGTTGGTGTCGCCGTTGAGCGTGTTGATCACGCAGGCTTTGCCACCGGCTGCAAACTGTTTAATCTCAGCAACAATCTGCTGGTAATCGGTATGGCCGAAGGGCGTGTATTTCCCCGCGGAGATGATTTTGCCAGAAGAGTCCTTCTTGAAACCGCCACCGATGTTTTCCAAGGGCACGCCCTTGCTCAGAAGATACTCTAAGAGCACGAGGTTCGTGGTCTGGGGATACACGTAGTCGCTCCCGATGAGGTAGAACTTTTCTTTCTTCTTAGCGAGCATGTAGTCCACGGCGGGCGTAGCCTGCTGGTTGACTGCTTCAGCCGTGTAGAACACGTTCTTGGACTCTTCCTCGCCCTCATACTGAACGGGATAGAAGAGAAGCCCGTTGTTCTTTTCAAAAACGGGGAGTACGGATTTGCGGGAAACGGAGGTCCAGCAGCCGAAGACGGCGGCGGTCTTGTCTTTTTCGAGCAACTGCTTGGCTTTTTCGGCAAAGAGCGGCCAGTTGGAGGCACCGTCCACGACGACGGGCTCGATCTTTTTGCCCATCACGCCGCCTTTGGCGTTGATTTCGTCAAAGGTGAACAGAAGAACATCGCGCAGAGAGGTTTCCGAGATCGCCATTGTTCCCGAGAGGGAGTGAAGAACGCCCACCTTGACGGTGTCGGCGGCGACGGCGGAGTGGGTGAACGCCATTCCTGCGAGAGCGAGTAGCGCCTGAGCTGACTTGTTGATGAGTTTCATGAGCAAACGGAAGCGTGTTGTTAGCTGAGTTGAGTAGGGCGAACGATGGGTCCGTCCTTGGGGTAATCGCGCTGCGAAGGGCAGCGAGACTGCATTGTGGGGCCGAAAAAGTCGGCCTAGATCGAGGGAGAGGCATCCCCCCGAATACCTCTCCCTCCCTATGACCCAAAGGGTTGCGACCGATGTCGCGATGCAAAAACTAGAACGGGATGCTGAGGCCGGCGTTCAAGTTCGTGAAGTACTGCTTCGCATTGCCGGGAATCGTGCTGCTGTTGGTAGCGTACTGCGTTGCGCCTACGGAGAAGGTCGCATCCTTGGCCACAAACGCCACTGGAACCGAGGCGGTTAGGCCGATGGACCCGAATCCAACGCCGGCGGAGCCAGTGCGGGTGACTGCGCCCGTGCTATTCGTCTTCACGTGGTAACCACCAGATTCAGCGGAGACTGCGGCCGGAATGGAGAAGGCGATCGGGCCGACGGTGAAGTCGTAGGAGGCACCGAGAACAGCGACTGTATCTGCGCCGTAGCTGCCAGTGCCAAGGCGCTGGTGGATCAGCAGGGAGGGCTTTAGGAACGTGTCGACACCGAACTTCAGCTCTACGGCCTGCTCATTTGCGCCGTTGTACATCCACTGTTGGTAGAGAGCTGTGGTGGTGAGCTTTCCTGTCGTGTAACTGGCACCACCCCAGACGTCGACTTCCTGAACGCGATGGCCAATGGCAGAGCTGCCGCCAGTTTGTACGGTCGGGCGATCGTTAACATCCCACCAAGTGCCCAAGATGAGCTTGAAGTTTTCAGTGACGGTCTTTGTCAGCTCGAGGCTGGGGTGGAAAAGAACCTGGCTGTTGGGACCCCAGGTGTCGGATCCGAAGGAAACGAAGTGGGAATCAAGGTTGAGCGAAAGGTTGCCGGTGATGGAAGACTTAGCCTCGACGGGAGCGGATCCTGCGGCCACTGCTTTTTCGGAGGTCCCGGCCCAGGAGAGGGTGGGAAGAGCAATGAGAGCGGCAAGGGTCAGCGTGGATTTGAAGCGGGTGTGTGTCATGGTGTGCTTGGAGTGGTGTTGAGCTTTGTCCGCCGCAACCGCGGCTGAGAGGTCCAATAGCAGCGGCCATGCCAAGCGTTGTAAGTGATGGAGTGTTTTGGTTGTTTTGGGTGAGTAAATGCCTGCAATGCAGCCTGAAAAGTGTGATTTAATTTTTTGAAAAAGCAGACTTACGAAGCGTCTTGGGAGGTGTTCAAAAAAATGCACTCGCGGCGATTGCTGTTTAAAAAGCCGCATTTATTTGATGCAGAGGGCCGGAATTAGGGGCGCGTCGGAGGTGAAGCTTCTGCCGCGCGCCGAGCCGTCGTTCTCCGTGTTGCTGCATGATTGAGGAGATGATCGAGGCCCCAAGCTAACGGTATTGCGGGATAAAGCCTCGGGTGGAGCGCCGCGCACTTTGTCCCCAGTGCGGCTCATGTTTGCCTAAGAGCGCCTAAATTAACTCAAAAAAGAAGGGTCACGCGGAGGCGCAGAGAGCGCGGAGAAATTACGGAATAACCTTCGAAATGAGTTTATATAAAAGCTCCGCGTTCTCCGCATCTCCGCGTGATGTTGCCTTTTTTTAGGCGCTCTAAATGTGTGGCTGGCACCCCTGCAGGGGTGCCACTTATCGCCGTACTTCCTACCAGGGATGGCCAATATACCCACCTTCTTATCGTTTCAGTAAAATCGCTTAATGTGCTTTTGAAACGCTCTCTAGTATCGTTTTTAATGAACTATGCGGCGTTCCGATTAAGGACCGAATGGAGTTATCCTCTGCGAGCTGTCGTCCTAGATAAGTTCCAACAATTTCGTTTTTAGAATTGATAATGGGACCTCCGCTGGCACCGGTGTACTTGTCGACGTTTGGAATCTTTTCGTAAACGGTCTGGTCATCCGAGGTTTCCTGAACTTTGAGCGGATATGTCGCCAAAGGCTTATTGGGTAACCGAGCTGCAAGGTAAACAACTTCGTCCTTCTGTGGTGGTACCGAGGCCAGTGGCAGGGCGTATTTGGCTAATGTCAAATTAGATCGAAGCTTCAGAATCAAGAAGTCCGTTTTGGTGAGGTCCTGAACATTGGGCACGGCAATAAACGCCTCAGGTTTGAAGTGCAAATTCTTATCTATCTCATTTACGATGGTCGCGCTTTTCGTGATGTTTTGAATCTGGGTGTCAGGCACTTTCCCGAAAATGTGGTGTGCGCTCACATAGTAAGTGTCATTTCCTACGCGTACCAAGGTTCCTGTGCCGTAATAGCTAGTTGTCGCACCTTGTTTTACTTCTAGCGTAAAGGCGTGCTTATTAAGATCTGCAGAAAATGCTGTCTGCGCTAACAACAAGGAGCACAGGAGCGGAAGTGCATGAGATAATTTCATAGTCCTATTTCGGGGGTGTGCCAAACGCGGATCTTGTCTTACTCACTCCCACGTGGTTATCGCGCGGCGGGCAGGACAATAATCAATTGATTCAGCTGAATCGTGAGTAGAAATCAGGTCACCATCAAGGCGCATGTACGTCTTGTCTTCGACCCTTTACTGCCTGCGCGCTTACCGGCTCAGACGCAAAAAAAGTCCAGGGCCCGTCTTTACAAACCACGATGGTCCTTCCACTTCGCCATTGCCCTCAGTGCGTTCCACTGGCACGTAAAGCCGGTAAGACGTAGGTCCCTCACTCATTCCGACTAGGCGCATACGCACTTCTGGATGAGGCTCGGGCTGTTTAGCCGTCGGTACAAGCGGCGCTCCCTCCAAGGACAATGCGGGAGGGTGGGTGACCGCAACTGGATAGAAAAACGAGTCACCCACGGCGGTGCGTGCCACGGCCTGTTCTAATAGGCCGTGGTTGTTGCGATCCCTGACTGCTGACCAGGTGGCTAATCCAACGCCCAGTACCAAGGCGAGGCACCAACCTACGGCTGAGCGCGAGAGGTCCTTGGCTGCTTCAGGCAGTGCGGGCTGATGTTCCGAGGCAGAAGCGGGATTGGATTCCATGGGCGTAGAGAATTTCGAGCTTACGTCGGTGATCCAAGTAACGCAAAGATCTCTCGCGCAAGAAAAGGACGGTCGCCCGTCCTAAATCTCACTGGGGGATAACCTAGTCCTCCTTACCGGCCAACTTGGCTAGAATCGAGAGGTCTTCTAGAGTCGTGGTGTCGCCGGTAACGACTTCACCACTGGCTACCTGCTTCAGCAGACGTCGCATGATCTTGCCGGAGCGCGTCTTGGGAAGCGCGTCGGCAAACCGGATTTCGTCCGGGGTCGCCACGGGGCCGATCACGTGCCGGACGTGCCGTTTCAAATCCTCGCGTAGTTGCGGAGTCGCGGTGATGTCTTCCTTGAGGGTGACAAAGCAGACGACGGCTTGGCCCTTAAGTTCGTCTGGGCGTCCCACTACGGCGGCTTCGGCAACGACTGGGTGGGAGACGAGG
The DNA here is from genome assembly GCA_903916085.1 of uncultured Spartobacteria bacterium. Lineage (GTDB taxonomy): Bacteria > Verrucomicrobiota > Verrucomicrobiia > Chthoniobacterales > Chthoniobacteraceae > Chth-196. Next base: position 705 of record CAIWVL010000368.1, on the reverse strand, counting down.
GCACCTTCCAGTTCGCTTGTACCAATGCGATGCCCGGCGACGTTGAGCACGTCGTCAATACGGCCCACGATCCAGAAGTAGCCGTCTGCGTCGCGGCGCGCGCCGTCGCCAGCAAGGTAGACGCCTGCAAATTCGCTCCAGTAAGCCTGTTTGTAACGAGCCTCGTCACCGTGGATGTTGCGCAACATGGAGGGCCAAGGTTTGCGAATCACCAGTTTGCCTCCCGTGTTTGCCGGTACTTCGTTACCCGCATCGTCCACGATGGCTGCGTCTACACCAAAGAAGGGGAGCGTGGCGGAACCTGGCTTGGTCGGAACCGCACCGGGGAGGGGCGTAATCATGATCGCTCCCGTTTCCGTCTGCCACCAAGTGTCTACAATCGGACAGCGCCCACCGCCGATGGTTTCGTGGTACCACATCCAGGCTTCGGGATTGATGGGTTCGCCTACGGAACCCAGCAAGCGGAGGCTCGAGAGATCGTGCTTTTTCACCCACTGATCGCCCCACCGAATGAATGCCCGGATGGCAGTCGGCGCGGTGTAGAAAACTGAGACTTGGTATTCTTCGATGATTTTCCAGAACCGATCGTTTTCAGGCCAGTTTGGGGCACCCTCGTACATGAGGGAGGTGGCCCCGTTTGCGAGGGGGCCGTACACGAGGTAGCTGTGGCCGGTGACCCAACCGACGTCTGCGGTGCACCAGTAG
>CAIWVL010000367.1 GCA_903916085.1 uncultured Spartobacteria bacterium | reverse complement strand
TCCGTAATTTCTCCGCGCTCCTTGTACTGCGCTCCTTGTAAAAACAAAAAGGCGGCTCCCGGTTTATGGGGAGCCGCCTTCCTTGGTTTGAGCTTTCTAAGCGATTGGCTTTCGCTGGCTGGGAGAGAAGCCCCAGGCCTGCCTTAGGGCAGATTGATTTTCACTTCAGCTTTTTCACGAAGCTCTTTGATCACCTTTTCGACCTGCGAATCGCGTGTCCGCTGACTCAGGAAGGCCAGCAAACGCGGTTTCACGGATTCCAAGGACATGGTTTCGGCTTCCTTGCGGTCAGTGACCTGGATGATGTGGAAACCGAATTGGCTCTTCACCGGCTCGCTGATGTCGCCTTTCTTCATGCCAAACGCGGCTTCGGAAAATTCGGGAACCATTTGCTCGCGGGAGAAGAAGTTAAGGTCGCCTGAGTTTTGTTTGGCGCTGGGATCTTCGGAGAGTTCAGCTGCGAGCTTATCAAAAGCTTCCCCACCCTTGACGCGCGCCGCAATGGCCTCTGCTGCTTTCTTCTTTTCGCCCACCTGCGCCTCGTTGGCGTCGGCGGGTACGGCGATCAGGATGTGGCTGGCGCGAACTTGTTCTGGCTTTTTGAACTGTTCGGGGTTCTTGGCGTAAAACTCTTCGGCATCAGCATCTGTCGCCTTGGGAGCGTCCTTGACCTGATCCTGCACCCAGTTCTGTTGTTTAAGATAAGAGCGGATGTCTTCGCGGATTTTTTCCTGAGTCTGGCCAGACTTAGTGAGCTGTTCCTGAAAGGCTTCCGGGGTGGGGAACCGGGAGCGCAGTTGTTCAAACTGAGCGTTGATGTCCTCTTCCTTCACTTCGACGCTAGCGGCCCGCTTGGTCACCAGCTTTTCAGTGATGAGGTCGTTGAGTAACATCTTGTAGCCCTGTGCTTTCTGGGCGGCAGGAAGCTGATCCACTGGGATTCCCTGGCGCGCCACGGCGCTGCTAAAGGCCTGTTCGAGCTCTTCCTTTTTGATGTCCTGTCCTTCGACGGTCGCTACGACCTCAGGAAGCGGTGCCATCGGGGTTTTGTCCGGATTGAGCAAAGCGGCCAAGTCTGCGGGGATGGCGGGAGTTGCAGCTGCTGCGTCTTTGGGAGCTGCTGCGTCCTTGGCGTCCTGGGGCGCAGGCTGGGCTTCGGGTTTGGGTGCGGCAGCCTCGGGAGCGGGGGCGGGGGCAGTTGGCGCCACCGGAGCAGCGGAGGGGGCAGCAGCTGGAGCAGCAGCGGCTGGAGCAGGCGCGGCAGGCGTCGAGCTCGCGGGCGCTTCGGTGCCATTGGGTTTGCAGGCAGCCAGACCCATAAGCGCAGGTGCGGCGAGGAGTAGTGCGCTAAAAGCGGCGGAGGAACGTTTGGATTTCATGCAAAGTTCGGGACATTCGCACGGCAGGAAGCACTTTGCTAGCGCTGAAGAACGGTGTCCGACCGAAAAGTGCCACAACAACGGGTCAGCGTAGTGTTTGACTCAGGTAGTGCAGCGTGACGGCTCCAATGGTTTGCAGACTCGCAGGGCTCAACTGCTCGAGTGTGTCGTCGGCCGTGTGCCACGCGTTGTATTCAAAATCAATGACATCGATGGAGGGAATGTGCGCAATCTGGTTCAGCGGAACGTGATCATCGAGCATCGGTCTGTCGAACACTCGGAAAAACGGCCGACTCTGAAGGGCATCTGCCGATGCCAGTAATCCTGCCGTCAATTCCCGAGGCGAATCCAGCGGAAGGGTGACTGTTAAGTCCTTGTCCCCAATCATGTCCCACAGAATGCCGTACTTAAACTGTGCCGCGCGGCCCGACTCACGCAGCACCGAGGAGTACTGGCGGCTGCCGTACAGTCCATCGCTTTCTGAAAACTGTTGCACCGCTTCTTCTCCGTCGAAAAAAACGAGCTCCACCTGGGTTGCGAGATCTGGGGCTAACGCGAGCACGCGCGCAAGTTCCAAAAGCGCCCCCGTGCTGGAGGCCCCATCGTTCGCACCCACGAAGGAGATGGTGCTGAAAATCTTGGTGTCGTAATGCGAGGCGACAATCACCTTCTGCGCCGTGGCAGGTGGTTGGCCGGGTTTTGCAGGGAATCTGGCGAGCAAATTGACCATGCGTACCGGGCCGTGCGGGGTTTCTGCCGTGAACTCCTGGGGTTCCGTTTTCCAGCCCGCTGTTTGAAGTCCGGCCACAATCAGTCCGCGTGCCTTTTCCAAAGCAGCAGACCCAGCAGGGCGCGGCCCGCAGGCGACCTGATTTTTGACGTCCTCGAAGGCACGCTCGCCATGGAACTCTTTCCAAATCTCGGTCGAGACTTGGCGTGTGGAACGGGCGTCGGTCGTTAAGGGAGTGGGCGAGGTGGGTTCGGATTTTGAGGCCCGGTTGCAGGAGGTGATGGCGAGAAGGAACAGGGCGCAGCTTTTAAGAAGGCCATGGCCCTGGAACGGGATGAGGGAAGGCATGAGAGAGGCGTCAGATGTTATCCTCAGCCATGCCCAGCAAGGCGAGGATGCGGTTCAAGTCGTCCTGGCCATAATACTCGATCTCGATGCGTCCTCGTTTATCGCCGTGATGCAGTGCGACGTGGGTGCCGAGATGGTGTTGTAGCCTGTTCTGGACGCTGTGCAGGGCGGGTGCCATGTGGGTGTCGCTTTTGGCACCCTTCGGCTTGCGGGTTTTGCCGCGACTCTCAAGGAGTTGGGACACGAGCGTTTCCGCGCCGCGGACAGTGAGTCCTTTGCGGAGAATTTCGTCAGCCGCAGCCTGCTGTTCTTCTTGGGAACGGAGGGAGAGAAGCACCTTGGCGTGGCCGACGGTGAGTCGTTCTTGGGAGAGCCACGTTTGAAGTTGGGAAGGCAGGTCCAGCAGCCTCATCGCGTTGGCCACTGAGGCCCGGCTGCGGCCCACGCGCCTCGAAATGTCTTCCTGCTTCATTGCGAACTCTTCGGCCAGGCGGAAGTAAGCTTTGGCTTCTTCCACTGGATTAAGCTCTGCGCGTTGCAAGTTTTCAATCAGCGCAAGCTCGAGCACGTCCTTGTCTGAGGCGACCCGCACGATGACCGGCACAGTGTCGAGCCCGAGTCGTTGAGCGGCTCGCCAGCGGCGTTCGCCAGCGATGAGCTCAAACTGATCGCCGTTTTGGCGGCAGATAAGAGGCTGTAGGATGCCGTGTTCACGGATGGAATCGGCGAGTTCAATAAGGTCTTCTTCCCGGAAAACCTTACGGGGTTGGAGCGGGGATGGGGCGAGGCTGCCGATGGGCAGGGGCTGCACCCTTTCGCCTCTCTCCTCCACGGGAGTGGGTGAGGCCACGGGTGTTGCAGCAGGCCTAGCGTTGATCAGCGCGCTCAGGCCTTTGCCAAGAGCAGAAGGTTTCGCCATAGACCCCGCAGCCTACTGTCTCTTGTGAAAAAGGCAAACCCCGCAGACGTCCAATGGCCTGGGGGCATGAAAGCGGGCAGGTTGCGGCCTGTTAAGCCCGCACCCACCACTGTCCGGCGAGGGGTTTAACCCGGCGTTTGAGCTCCAGGGAAAGTAGCGCTGAGCTCACCTGTGCCGCACTCAAGCCCGTCACATCGACGAGGTCGTCCACCGCTTTTTCCCCGGCGGCGAGCGCCTCTAAGAGCAGGCATTCTTCGGGAGGAAGCATCGTTGCTGCAACCGACGCGCCATGGGTGCCAGCGTGGGGGAAAAGCTCCTGGAGTTCATCAAGGATGTCCTCGGCACAGGTGACTAGCTTGGCCCCCTGTTGGATCAGTCGATTGGTGCCGGCCGAGGAGGCGCGGTCAATCGGGCCAGGGATGGCGTACACTTGGCGGCCCTGTTCTAACGCTAGATTCGCAGTGATAAGCGCGCCGCTTTTTTCGCCTGCCTCGACCACAAGCAGATCGGCGCTCCAACCGGCCACGATTCTGTTGCGGTAGGGAAACGTTTGGGGGTTGGGCGGGGAATCGAAGGGGAACTCACTCAGTACCGCTCCCTGTTGCGCAATGCGCACAGCCAAGGTCGCGTTCTCCGGCGGATACAACTGCCCCAGGCCAGAGCCGATCACTGCGATGGTCCGCCCCTTGGCTGCAAGCGAACCTTGGTGCGCCGCTGTGTCAATCCCCCGCGCCAGTCCTGAAATCACCGTCAAACCCGCAGTCGAAAGCCGGTAACTAAAGCGCTTGGCGCATTCACTCCCGTAAAACGTGCTCTGGCGCGACCCCACAATCCCAATGGCGTGCCGATCCCCTTCAAGCACGGTCCCAAGCGCTTGCAGTAAAACGGGCGCATTGTGGAGTTGTCTGAGCGCTTGCGGGTAGAGCGGGTTTTCATCCGTCAATAACCAACCTCCGAGGTAAGACAATTGCCCCATCTCGCGCTCCGCCTGCTCGCCACTGGAGGCGTTGCGGATGGAGATGGCCAGTTCATTAGAAATTCCCTGCAACCGGCTCAATTCGGCGCTCGATGCTCGCAGCGCCGATTCTGCAGAACCAAAATGCTCGCGCAAACGCCGGATTCTTACGGGGCCAAGATTCGGAATCAGGTGCAGGGCGAGCAAGGCGAGATCCTCGTTCATTCTAATTGCATCGAATCACCAAGGGGACGGTGGCCCGTAAAACTGCCGCACAGGCCCAATAAAATTCGGATCCCAAGGCGGTGGCCCAGGTTTGGGCTTGGTGAAATCTTCCAAGAGAGCGAGTTCCCCTCTGTATCCACCCAACTCTCCGAGCAACGCATCACACTTAAGCCACCATTGGACGAGGGATGGGGCGGTACGCGGACTTTCGGCCGTGCCGGGGAACACGAGATAAGTCACCTTCAGGTCATTCTCGGCCCGCGAGGCCAACGTGGACTTTGCATTGATTTCCTTGCAGATGCGCAGTGACGCTTCGCCTGATTTGATGCTCGGACCTGCATCGCCAATGATTGCGGGAATGAGTTTCTCACCGTGAATCACCACGCAAAAGTCGCCGATCTTTGCCGCAGACGGCCCCTCTTTGCGCACGACCATGGGGAGGGGCAGCACCACAAACGGATCCACGCTGCCCACAAGGTAGCTGTGTTTTTTGAGGTCGGTTATTTGCTGTTTGAGGGAAGCCTTCAGATCTTGGAGCTCCTTAAGGCGTGCAGGCGAAAGATTTGGAGTGGTAAGGTCTTTATCGGTGTCCTTGGCGCGCTTCTCCCAGTTGGCCAGGAACGGGTTCGGTTTTTGGGTGAGTTTCGGCCAGCGATAACTCGTGAACGGTTGAAACGTGAAGCTCACGCCCTCCAAGGTCGCAACGCGGTCGCCATCGGAGCCGTCGGTGTCCACGTCCATGTCCGACTGTATCAGGAGCGCCTTTCTTCCCGTGAGCGGGGACTCCAGTTCCAGAATGGTCTCGATGTCGAAAAAGTTGTGCCGCGACAGCAGCGCATCCAGGTGCGTTAAACTGGTTTGCAAACTCGCCACTTTGCGCTGGTACAGCTCTTCGTACAGCGGCGAGATCTTGGCGGTTCCCACGAGTTTTTCCAAGTCGGGCAAGACCCTCCCAAGCACGGGGTTGAGTTTTTGAAGCTCGGAGACATTCTGATGGGGCCTCGGCACCCTGACGCGGAGTTGGAGATCCAGTTCGTAGCTGCTGGGTTCCTGGCGTTCGATGGTGGCAGTGCTGCCAAAGTCTGCCGTAAACGAGGTCTTTAATTGAATCCCGCTAAACAACTTTCCCGTGTCCAGCTTCTTGTAAGGGATGCTAATGGGTGGGGGCGGCGTCGGGGCTGGAAGCGCGGGTAACTCCGGAGGAGGCGGCTCCTCTTTGGGAGGAGGCGGGGCTGGTAGTTCGGGCTTTTTACATCCGTTAAAAACCAGCGCTGCAAGCAGAAGAGCGCTGCCGCTACCGCCGATCAGGACGCGTCGCAAGGTCGCCCTTAGGCGGTTACTGCTGGACGACTGAGTGGCGGATGGGAAGCGCATGGAGGCG
>CAIWVL010000366.1 GCA_903916085.1 uncultured Spartobacteria bacterium | reverse complement strand
CCGAGGATACCTTGTTCCGCCATTACAGAGCCGTCCGGACGGTATCAGGCGAAACCATGACGCGAAAACTAGCGGAAGAGTTCTGGGGCCTGATGCCCACTGCAGTTCGAGACTACAAGGAGAGGAAATGACCCTCTGGTGAAGCCGCATGGGACTAGAAATACCGAAGGCTGTTCAAGTTCCCCCCGAACTGCGACACCAGCGTGGGAGCCGTCCAGCCAAGGTATCCCGATAAGGATTGGGGCGTCTGCGGAAAAAGAAGTGAGCGAGGACCAGTCTCGGAAGCGAGATTACGCCTTACGGAATTGAGTGTTCACTGACACAATTGGTTCCCGGACTACTGCGCAGGTTGAAAAGAAATCCCACATGTTGGTTGCATGGTGCCGTATGCTGGGGCAACCTAACGACAGCAAACCTCCCGCGCCTCTGCCTGCAAGCGTAATTCGGGAGGTATTTTTTGCCCGTTGTTAAGCCCGCGGCTCCGAGAACTCAGTGAAATACGCGAAGAAACCTCTCACTTTTGAGGAACAGGCGGACCGCCTGTTAGCTCGGGGGCTGGAGGCGAATAGGGCCGAATTGATCACGCGGCTGTCTGCGGTAAATTACTACCGCTTCTCGGGTTACCTATACCCCTTCCGACAGGTTGATGACGGATATAAGCCAGGAACAACCTTGGAAATAGTGTGGCGTCGCTACGTTTTCGACCGCCGCCTTCGGGTGTTGATTCTTGACGCTATCGAACGGATCGAGGTCGCGGTTCGCACCAAGTTTATTTACCATCTTGCGCATCACGTACCAACCGGAGCTAACGATCCGCTCGGGGCCTTCGGCTACTTAGATAACCGGAGTTTTCCGGGATTCAAAACTCTGGGTGAATTCCAGAGCTGGCAATCCAAGCTTGCCCGAGAAACAGCTCGAGCCAAAAGCGAGTCGTTTGTTCAACACTTCCGCAAAAAGTACGGAGATGAACACTCGGAACTCCCGAGTTGGATCGTCGCTGAGCTCATGAGCTTCGGAGCCATGCTCACCTTGGCGAAGAATGTACTTCCAGAGGTGCAGAGGAAAGTGGCTGCCGATTATGGGTTCCCCGTGGATCAACTCATTTCGTGGCTGCAGGCGCTACTGGTTCTTCGAAACGCGTGCGCTCATCATGACCGGATCTGGAACCGTGAAAGCGGCAAGGCAAGCAAACCACACAAGAACAAGTTTCCGCTGTGGCACAGAAGTCCAGTGATCCCCAATGATCGCACCGGCTATCTGTTGACGATCTGCCGTTATTGGCTTGGCATGATCACTCCCACAACACGCTGGAGCGAAAGAGTTTTTACTCTTTTTGACGATTTCCCAGAAATCCCGATCGAACAAATGGGCCTCCCCACCGACTGGCGTAACCATCCGCTTTGGAAATCCTGAGCCGCCAAGTTAGTGCCGCTGCCGAGTGGTTGAGCCAGTTAGTTGCTCCGCTAGCTCCGTCCGCGTCCGACCCGAAACCGATTCACCCCTAACGCCGAACCATGACGCCCGCTTTCGGTTCCTTCCGAGAGAACAGTCACTACGACTTCCCTCGCCTAGGTGACGCTCGAAGGCGTCTAGCCTCGGGCGTGCGCGCAGCTTAGGGTGAAAAGCCCTTCCGGATTAGGAACGTCAGCACATCCGATGCGACATCCAGAAGGTATTCCCGGCCAACCAATTCCACTACTCCGCATAGCCATTGGCAAATGCTGATCGTCAGAACTCTGTTGCTCGTTCTTCTTCTCACGGGGCAGACCGCTCGCGCCCCATCAACGCGCGATCTTCGACTTAAAATCACCGCCTGCGGTTGACGCTGCCTTCAGCTTCAATGCTCCAGTCGGGCCGCAGTCTACCGATTCAGGGGATGAAGAGCAGCGTGAGCTTGGAAATTTGGTGATGCCGATGGTGATGAAGACGATTGAGAGTGAAGCGGCTGAAGTAAGAATTGATCCGGGAGACTATCGCTGCGGCCAAGAGCGCTGGTAGGGGAAGAAGGCGATCTTCCCGCCGGGAATTGAGAACATGCAGCACGATGCGGCGCATCCCTTTGTAATCGATGCCACGGGCGCGGCATCTTGGTTCGACCTGGATGACCAGCAGATGCCACTGGGGCATCGGCTTTCGCAACTGCAGCGATATCATACTGCGCGGCGCAAATATTGACGTAGTACACGCAGTTCTATCGAAGGCCGCACCGCCCGCATCAATCGCGAGGACAATAGGTTCGAGATCCAGCCATCAAGGTGCCTGCAACATACTAGGCGGTGTAACAAAGTTTCTGTAAATTGATCCTTGGGGCGTTGCACAACAGAGGACGAGCGAGAGCGAGTCCGGTGTGCAGCAGATTCACGTGGGCGCGCGCGAGGGGTGGATGAGGCCGGTCACAGCTGGTTAGGTTTGCAACTGAAAACAACACCTCACCCCAAACCGCTTTGAGTCTAAAAACCGTGCTGTGCCTGAGAAATTTTGCTAAGAAGCTCACTACAAACAGTGACTGATCGCTCTCTCTTTTCAACATGCTTCAATCTCCCACAGACATCATTGAAAACTTTCGCGTCGCGTGCAATTCCTTCAACGACCGTGCGCTTTCACAGTTTTTGAGTGGCGACATCCCCCACGAATTAGTTACCGACCATAATGAAGTGCCCAATCTCGAGGGGCGGCACGCAGTTTATGCTTTTACGTTAAAGAGCTCAACGAGCGCCCCCCTTTGTGCAGTTAGTGCCCTCAAAGTGGGACGAGTCTCTCCATCAGCAAACCCAAGGTTCAAACACCAGCACTACAGCAGCAATTCTGCAAACAGCACGCTGGCAAAATCGATTAGTCAGTTTAAAAT
>CAIWVL010000365.1 GCA_903916085.1 uncultured Spartobacteria bacterium | reverse complement strand
GTTACTGAAGAGGCGCGAGTATTTGACTTTCTCCATGGACTGGGTGAGGCGCTATCGGGGACGGCGCGTTCGTGCGATCTGCATGCGCTTATTGTAAAGGGCCTTTTGCGAATCTTGCGCAGCCAGTCGGGGGCCGTGTATCTAGCGGATGATGGTGCCACTGAACTACAGCCTGCGTATGTGGCCAAGGGTTGTCCTGCTCTGATGGACATGGGCGATACTCGGTCGTTGGACGATGAGGCTATTCATAAACAACTCCGAATCAGGCACGTAAAAAAGGGAGATGGGATCCTTGCTGAAGTCTGGGAAAGTGAAAAAGCTCAAGTCCTTGGTCACAACGACCCGCGCCTCGTCCTTTTGCGCTGCGGGGGAACCGTTACTGGGAATGTCGCCATCGCGCCGCTCGTGTATTCAGGGCGCAGTTTTGGCGTTCTCATACTCGCCCGCACCCCAGCGGATGAGCCTTTTACGACCTCGGACATGCAGGTGTTCCAGACGTTGGCTGAGCAGTCTGCCTTTACTTTGCGTACGGCTGAAGTGTTCTCGGATGCTGCGGAAAAACGGCGATTAGACAGCGATTTGCAGGTGGCGCAGGAGATTCAGCGCATTCTTTTGCCTTCGTGTGCGCCGGACTTTGATGGGTTTGAGATCAGCGGCACGAATGTTCCTGCACGGCATGTGAGTGGCGATTATTACGATTTTCTAAAGATCGACGAAGAGCATTGCGGGGTTGTGATTGCAGATGTCTCGGGCAAAGGCGTTCCCGCCTCCCTGATTATGGCGACTTGTCGCAGTGTCTTGCGCAGCCAGGTGCCCAAAGAGATTTCTGCCGCGCAGGTGCTCAAAAATGTGAACGAAAGGCTCTTTCCTGACATCAAAGAAGACATGTTTATCTCGATGGCCTACATGGTGTTGCAGAGGAATTCGCCCGAGATTACCCTGTGCCGTGCGGGGCACGATGCCCCACTCCTGTACCGGGCGGTGGACCGTTCGGTGACCAAGATTAACCCGCCGGGCATGGCAGTCGGTATCGACAGTGGCGAGGCCTTTAATCGGTTTACGCGCGACTTCTCGCTAGAACTGCACACTAATGATTGCCTCATCCTCTACACGGATGGGGTTACCGAGGCTTTGGATTCCGAGGGAGAAGAGTTTGGCATGGAGCGGGTCACCCATTCTATAGTCGAAAGCGCTCCTGCAGGCGCTGCCGCGATTCTTGAACGCCTCACCGAGGATTTGAAGAAGTTCGTCGGCAGTGCCCCCCAGCACGACGACATTACTCTGATTGTGATACGAAAAAAATGAGCACAGAAACACAACCCTCTTCCGAACAAACGATGCACTCCCAACACGACACCGCCGGAGCGGAGGCCCCCGAAACTTCAAACGCGGCCAACGGTGCCGAGGCTGCGATCAATCAGGTCCAGGCTGACTTGGAACGTTTCAGGGATCTCGCGTTGCGTTCTCAAGCTGACTTCGAAAACTACCGCAAACGCGCCATTCGTGAACGGGAAGAAGCCGTGCGGTTCGCTAACTTCGGGTTTGTCGAAAAGCTGGTGCCTGTTCTGGATAGTTTCGAGCTCGGCCTCACGGCCGCCCGTAACACACAGGGGGCGGAATCCATCATTTCTGGAATGGAAATGGTTCAACGCCAGTTGGAAGATGTTCTCCACCAGTTTGGAGTCGAGCCCGTGCAATCCACCGGGCTACCGTTTGACCCAAACCTTCATGAGGCCGTGGCCCAAGAACAGAGCGAGACCATTGCCGAAGGGGCTGTGATTCGCCAGTTGCGCAAAGGCTACCGGATGAAGGAACGTCTGGTGCGTGCGGCCTTGGTGGTGGTTTCTGGAGGCCAATAAAGCACCTGTGAGACGAGGTGGAAGGCGTTGCAAGTGTGAAACCCTACGCAACCCTTCTGCTTCGCTTCGTTATGGCAACCTCAAGTTGAGGGCGCGCTCCTGGTGTCATAGCGCTCCCCTGGGGTATTCCGTTTTTTATTTAATTTGTCCCTAGTTGCTCGGAGTTTGCACGATGCACTCCACCCTTATCCATGGCCTCTAAACGCGATTACTACGAAGTCCTGCAGATTCCCAAAGACGCCTCTCAAGAGGACGTTAAACGTGCTTACCGCAAAATGGCGGTGAAGTTTCATCCCGACAAAAATCCGGGAGATGCCTCTGCCGAGGACAAGTTCAAGGAGTTGGGGGAAGCGTATGATGTGCTCTTTGATGAGCAAAAACGTGCCGCTTACGATCGCTATGGCCATGCCGCTTTTTCTCAAGGAGGTGGCGGTGGTCGCGCTGCGGCGCACGATCCGTTCGACGTTTTCCGCGAAGTTTTCGGTGGCGGCGGTGGTGAAAACATTTTTGAACAATTCTTTGGTGGCGGCGGTGGTGGGGGGGGCGGCGGACGCGGCGACCGTAACCGGGGCGAAGATCTGCGGTACGATCTGCAAATTACTCTGGAGGAGGCTGCTACGGGTTGTGTGAAGGAGGTTGAGCTCACTAAACGCGAGCGCTGCGACGGGTGTCAGGGTTCAGGCGGCGAGCAGGGGGCGAAGGCCGTTATCTGCCGAGATTGTGGCGGGCGCGGGCAGGTGCTCTCGTCCCGAGGCTTTTTCCAGATGGCGCAGACGTGTCCCAAGTGTCGGGGCACTGGGCAGAACATTGACAAGCCTTGTAAAAAGTGTGGCGGCGAAGGGCGCGCGACGGCGACGACTCAAATTAAGCTGACCATTCCGCCTGGAATCGAGGAGGGCATGAAGCTGCGCTCAAGCGGGCAGGGCGAGGCCGGAGTTCGGGGCGGTGGCAATGGCGATCTGTACGTGGTGATGCACATTAAGGAGCACGCCGTTTTTGAGCGCGACGGTAGCGATCTCATGTGCGATGTGCCGATTTCCTTCACCACCGCGACTCTTGGAGGCGAGGTGACGGTCCCCACGCTTGGCGGGCGGGCGCAGTTCAAAGTAGCCCCCGGCACTCAAAGCGGGACCACTTTCAAGCTGCGCGGCAAGGGGATGCCCGAGCTCAACAGCACCCTGCGTGGGGATTTGCATGTGCAAGTGATTGTCGAGGTGCCAACCAAACTGGATGCCGAGCAGCGTAAGAAACTGGAAGAGTTCGCGGCTTCGATGGGCGAGGAGAACTCGCCTATGCACAAGAGCTTCTTTGAAAAAGCCCGCGAGTTCTTTAGTTAAACATCTTCATTGCCAAGTTGATGTCTCGCTTTTACGCGCCTCCTTCCCAATGGGTGGCCGACCATGTTGTCCTCGATGAGGCGGAAGGTCGCCACGCCGTGGAGGTGCTGCGCCTAAAACAGGGCGATGCCCTCACGCTTTTTGACGGCGAAGGCAAGGTGGCTTCCGCTCGGTTGGTGCTCGCGGGCAAACGCCGCGTGGAGGCCGAGATACTTGCTTGCGAGCAAAGTGCGCCTCCTTCCGGGCGCACCACTCTCGTGCAGGCTATCCCCAAGGGAAAACTGTTCGAGTGGATCCTGGAAAAGGCCACGGAACTCGGGGCCGCGCGCATTGTGCCGCTTTTGAGCGAACGTACTGTCGTACAACTCGGAGGCGACGAACGGGAACTGAAGCAGGAGAAGTGGCAGCGGACTGTAGTGGAAGCGTGTAAACAGTGTGGACAGAACTGGTTGCCAGTGGTGGAGGTGCCCGTCACGCTGAATGCTTTTCTCCAGCGTCCGTGCGGGCCGGTTGCGTTGATTGGCTCGCTGCATCCGGGCGCTGTGTTGTTACGGGAGGCGATACCTCTTCCGCTTTGTGGCGAGGCGCTCGTTTGCGTGGGGCCTGAGGGAGACTTTACGCCTCAAGAAATGGAGCGTGTGGTGGCTTGGGGCGCTCGCCCTGTGAGTTTTGGGAACATTGTATTGCGAGCTGAAACGGCGGCCATTTATAGCCTCAGCGTGCTGGCGCATAGTCGGTCCTAGGCGAATTTGAGGGGGGAAACCTAGAAAGTCAGAACTTCCGTGCACAATCCTGCGCCAAACGGCTTGCAGGAATGCCGCAGGCTGCGAGGCTGGAGGGCTACCAAAAATGGATTCCACAGCCCCTGCCCCTGACCCTTCTCTTCTTACGGCCGCCCTTGGTTTGGTCGGTAAATGGCGTGCGCGTGCAGTTGCTTTGGAGAAAAAAGCGACGGTGTCGGTGCTTGGGTCTGAAAATCACTCTGCTGGCTTCGTCAACTTGAGGGCAAAGGTCAGTGCCAGGGCTCATTTTTGGGAGGTAGAATTCCTCGGGGGTGGAGACCGACCCCGCATGAAATGCAGTGGATGTGGAGGGCAAGGCTGCGAGCACGTCCTCTTTGTGCTATGTCATGAACTCAAAATTCCGGTGGTTGGTTTAAAAGATTTGGCGGCGGCAAAAAGCTTGGTGCCTGGCACTAAGGCACCAAAGACGGCTGTCACTCCTCCTGCCGGTCTGCCGAAACGCAATAGCGAATCCTTTGTGGGTGAAATCGAGTACCGCCTGGAGCGGGTGCTCACTCCCGCTGAAGAATCTTATGCGGAGGCTGTAGAGCTTTTATTCCGGCGGCACTGGAGTTCGCGTATGTTGACTGCGAACGCCTTGGAGCCTTTCTTGCAAAAGAAGCCGCTAGCTGCCTGGGAGCTTGTGGAACTATGGCCGCGTCGCCCAGAAACTGCCTGGGAAGCTTGGCTTTACCTGTTTGTATTTTTGAAGAATCGAGGCGTTGAGATTCCACAGTTTCTGCTGGAGCTCACTACGTCTGAGGAAGTGGCGAAGCTGGCAGGTGAATGGCAAAGTCAGCAAGCTCTTCGACTCTGGGAGGAAGGCCTGGATGATCTTCTAGAGGCCATGGAGATACAGGTGGATCGCTCTCTTATCGAGGTCCGCTTAATGCTTGCCGCCAACGTCGCCCGCGTGCAGTGGAGGCACGACGCAGAGACGGAGTGGACATTTCCCAGTGAACGCCAGTTCATTGACGCCGCCGCTTTGGTCGACCTAGGGCACGTTGATTTCTCGGAAGAAACCCGCGTCCTGATCGAAGGCTTTTATCTCTGTAGCGGCCAGTCTGGTCAGATCTCGTACACCCGCTCCGATGTACGCGAACGCTTGGGCCGCCTCATCCTTCACCCGATGCTCGAGGACCGAATCGTCTCGGTTTCGGGCGAACCGATGCTTCGCTCCGAAGAGCGCTTGCGCTGGCGACTCCGCCAGGAAGTGGCCGATACCGCAGGCGATTATCTCCTGGAACTAGTGCATGAAAGCGGCGAACTTCCTCCCCCACCGCTCTTTTCAGCAGGTGGCGCAATCAACTGCTACGTCACTGCGGACACTATTTTCCGCACGGCACCGTTGCTGCGCATTGATCCTTCCACGCCTCTGCGCATACCGGCTGCGGGTTTGCTCTCCGGGCGTGCCATGCAGTTGCTCACGGGGTTGGGCGTTCCGTTGCCTGAGAACTTGCAGGAGCGCGTGTTGCATTTGAGCCCGAGTGTGCGTTTGCAGTGTAGACTGGAGGAGCGCAGTGGTGAGGAGCGCCTTTGCATTCGGGCCTCTGCGCGGGTGGGTGATGAGGGTGAACAGGTGTTTACCGAGCAGGGCTGGCAGCTCATCAAGCCGATGCCTCGGGATGAAAATCGGATCGTTGTACTCGATGAATCGCGCATGAGATTGGTGCGCAATTTTTTAGACGGTATCGGGCCTGTGCGTTACCGCGTCGAAGACGAAACCTGGGGACGTCTCATCGGGAAGCGATTTCCTGAAGAGTTCAGTTTTTGGATGAGCGCGCTGCCTCAAGGCGTGGAGGTGGAACTCCTGGGAGATCTCGCCAGTTTCCGCGAGGCCGTCATCAGCGGTTCCCTTCAACTAGAGGCCGAGGAAACTTCGCCAGACTGGTTTGATCTCCACGTAGCGCTGACCCTGAGCGATACCGAACTTACCAAAGAGGAAATCCAGCTCTTGCTTGAAGCAAAGGGCAAGTTCGTGCGACTCAAGGATAAAGGCTGGCGCAAGTTGGAGTTTGAGATTGAAGATGAACAGGCCGATCAACTTTCCGAACTGGGCATCAACCCGTTCGACCTCAACGGTCCTCCCCAACGTTATCACGCCCTACAGATTGCCTCGTCGTCGGCCACTCAGCTCATAGAGAAGCAGGCTCGTGAAAGCATTCTCCGCAAGGCCGAGGAACTTCAAACGAGCGTTGCTCCGCCCGTGCCGTCCGGTATTCAAGCCGACATGCGGGGTTATCAGGTGCAGGGCTTCCACTTCCTCGCCTACCTCAGTACCAACCGCTTCGGTGGTATCCTCGCAGATGACATGGGGTTAGGTAAAACACTGCAAACCCTTACGTGGATCGCTTGGTTAAGGCAGAATCCTGAGTTCACTGGGCAAACCATCCTGGTGGTGTGTCCCAAGTCTGTTGTTCAAAACTGGCTCAGTGAGTCAGCCCGGTTCCTCCCAGAATTACGCACCATCGTTTGGCGGGGAGGCGATTCCAAAAACCTCCGCGCGACGATCGCTGAAGCCGACCTCATCGTGATTAACTACGCGCAGCTCCGGCTTTCTGCCGAGCAACTCACCGCGCAGGTGTGGGGGGCCGTCGTTTTGGACGAAGCCCAGTACATCAAGAATCCAGCCTCTCAAACCGCCACCGCAGCCTGTGCGCTCCAAGGGGCGCATCGCCTCGCACTCAGTGGTACCCCGATTGAAAACCGGCTCCTCGACCTTTGGAGTATCATGCAATTTGCCATGCCCGGGCTACTCGGGTTGCGTGCTCACTTTAACAAACAGTACGACTCCCGCACCGACGCGCTCGCCCGCCGTCGCCTTGCCTCGCGGATCCGTCCCTTCATCCTGCGCCGTACCAAGGGCGAGGTTGCGAAGGATCTTCCGGCGCGCATTGAGGAGGATCTCGTGGTGGAAATGGAAGGCACTCAGGCCCAGATGTACCGTGCGGAATTGAAGCGCGCGCGGCAGGCCCTTCTGAAAATCCAGAGCAGCCGCGAACTCGACAAACAGCGTTTCAACGTTCTCACCTCTCTCTTGCGGTTACGTCAGATTTGCTGTCACCCGGGCCTCGTGAGCGACGAACACGGCCACGCCGATAGCGCCAAAATGGACGCTCTCATCGATCTTCTAGAGCCCCTCATCGAGCGCGGTCACAAAGTGCTCGTGTTCTCTCAGTTCGTGGAAATGCTGGCCCGCGTGGAGCGTGAAATCGACGCTCGCAGCTGGTCCTCTTTCATTCTCACCGGTGAAACCGAAGATCGCGGCGAGTTGGTGGATTCCTTCCAAAACCATGAGGGCCCAGCCGTCTTCCTCATTTCTTTGCGAGCGGGCGGGATGGGGTTAAACCTCACGGCTGCCTCCTACGTGGTGCTATTTGATCCTTGGTGGAATCCCGCAGTCGAAAATCAGGCAATCGACCGTACACATCGTATCGGCCAGACTCAGCAGGTGATCGCCTACCGGTTGGTCGCCAAGGGCTCTGTGGAAGAAAAAATCCGTCAACTACAGCGAACCAAAAGTGCGATGGCCGGCGACATCCTGGGCGAAGAGTCCTTTGGTAAAGCTCTGACTCTACAGGATTTCCAGTTCCTTCTAGAAGGCTAACACTGGGGTGCAAAGGAGGCTACTCGCCGAGACTTGTCTCTCGAACGTGGCACCGAGGGTTTTGGTAGACAGCCCTACCTGAGCCCTTAAAATGCTCGCTCCGAGGAGCCGTTTTTTTGAGCTGAAATCGTGCAGACAAGTTGCGCTGGGTTTGCGTTGTCATTGTGTGATTCGAAACTAAGCTAGCGCATTCCCCCGGGGCGGGCCGCCGCTCAAAACCCCCAAGTTATCCTATGAGTCCCTTCCTGTTTTTCTTCCTCTCTTTGGCCGTGTGGTGGTTTGCTTCCTCTTTTCTTGAGTGGTCACTGCATCGTTACATCATGCATCGGCCGCTGGGTTCGTTTGATTACCCCTTCAAGGCACATGCCGTCGTGCACCATCAGGTTTTTAAGGCGGACCACACCTATCATCTCATCAATGATAAGGACAAGCGCACCATCCCGATGGCTTGGTGGAACGGGCCGGTGTTAGTTCTGCTCGCCTCCATCCCGGTGATGCCTGTGGCGTTTTTCCTTGGCAAATGGTCTGTCTACTGTGGGGCCACTTGTGCCACTGCCATTTACTACTGCACCTACGAGTACATTCACTGGTGTATGCATCTCCCAAAGGAGCGCCGCATGGAAGCCTCCTGGCTCTTTCGCCGCCTCAATGGCCATCATCTCCTGCATCACCGGTACATGCACAAAAACTTCAACGTCGTCTTCCCCTTCGCTGACATGTGTCTGGGTACGCTCATTGTACGGGCTAAGACGCACTTTGCCCAACCCCAGTGCCCGGCAGTTCCTGACGTGCAACCCCTTCCAGGAGCGGTATCCATGCCTGAACCTTCTCATGGCTAGTGCCATCTAGTGTTGCGTGGTGAGGGCTGCGCGTCGTTTGTGCGGGCCTCTCCAGTCTTCCTTCCTAGTCTTTTTAATTCCCATCCATTCCGTTTGCATTTTGGATAAAGACTTAACTTCCACCCCCAGGAAACCGACTATCTTCTGGAAAGCTACTGAAACACCGTGAACATGACCCCTGAACAAGCCGTTTCCTGGTTTAAGAAAGCCTCCGATCTTGGAAACGCAGATGGCACTTGTAGCCTCGGGTTGTGTCATTATCAGGGCATAGGTGTTGAACGGGACCTGCTTGCCGCCGTTCGCTACTTTAAGAAAGCAGCCGAGGCCGGTAGCCTCCGCGGGATGTTTAACTTTGGCTTCTGTCTGTACCAAGGCAGCGGCATCCGCAGGGATTATGAGCAGGCTGCGTCTTGGTTTATGCAGGCGGCTGAACTGGGCCATGCCTCAGCCATGTACCATCTCGCTCGCTGTTTCCTGACCGGAAACGGGGTCCTTAAAGATCCGCTTGAAGCTGTTTCTTGGTTTCGAAAAGCCTCTAAACTTCAGGATCTGTCCGCAATGGTGAGCCTGGGTGTTTGCCTATACGAAGGCGTCGGTCTAAGCCGCAGCCCACCTCGCGCCGTTGAATGGTTTCGCAAGGCCTCCGAGCTCGGGAGTTCTGATGCACTTAACAGCCTTGGAGTCTGTTCCTTTTGGGGGAAGGGGGCCGAGGAAAGTGCTTCCGACGCCCTCGACTGGTTCCGCAAAGCGGCCGAACTCGGTAATGGCTCGGCCATGGTGAATCTTGGCCACTGTTACTACTGGGGAACTGGCGTGGAAAAAAATCCTGAAGAAGCCGCCTCTTGGTATTCGAAAGCTGCCGATGCCGGAAATGTCTATGGTATGTATTACTTGGGCAACTCGCATTGCGAAACTGTCCCTGTGGACGCCAAGTCCGACCTCTCTGCCTCTTGGAAAAGGGAACAGCGCGATCAGGAACTGCTCATTGGTGTTTCTGATTGGCTGACTCCAACGACCAGAGGCGAGGGGGAGGAAGACAATGGCGCGATACCCGCCTTGGAACTTCCTGAGGAGGCAGGTGGCCCCGTAGCCTCACTGCAACCCTCTTCGCAGGTGGCTCGACGGTTGGAAGGGGAGCCCGAGGCGTCTGCGGTCTCAGCCTCAGACTCCGTGGGCCCTTAACGCGCAGCTCGATTCCCCGTGAGTTTATCCAAGACGGTTCGTCAGTAGGGAAGCGGAAGTCCCCCTCTTTAGAGCGCCTAAATTAACTCAAAAAAGAAGGGTCACGCGGAGGCGCAGAGAGCGCGGAGAAATTACGGAATAACCTTCGAAATAAGTTTTTATAAAAGCTCCGCGTTCTCCGCATCTCC
>CAIWVL010000364.1 GCA_903916085.1 uncultured Spartobacteria bacterium | reverse complement strand
TTGCAGATCACTGGAACGACACACTTCAAGCAGACGGCACCCGAGGCAGTGACTCTGACGCCGCTTGGCTGTTCGGCTCCGATGACGCCAAAAACGCCTGTGCAGGAACCCTCTCTTTCTCTGAAGCGCGTCTGTTAGCTTTTCCCATTCGGAGCGCAAAAGGCGGTTACGCCTGGATCACCTGCCCCATGCTCCTTCAACGGGCCGGGCGCGACGGGCTGCTCTCCACGGAAGTCATCGCAGCCCTGACAGAGCCCAAAGATGACCAAGCTCAATTTGGCCTAAATGGCCCCCTAGATCTGCCGGGTGCAAAAGTTGTGCTGGAAGAGTATTGTTTCGCACATGCGGGCGCGGTTCCCGCTGGATTGGGCGACCAGCTGGCCGCTCTCGTAGATGATGCGCTCTGGAAATCGATTAAGGAGCGCCTAGTCATCGTGTCTAACGGCAGCCTCAGCCACTTTGTGACGACCACCTGCGAGGTGGCGCAGCACGTCTGCATTTCCGACGAAACGGGCACCGCAGAAGATGGCGCGCTCTTTAACCAGGAGAATGTCCCGAGCGATACATTGTTCTATTCGCCCCTCCAAATCGCTGGCGGACGGGGAGCGCGTAAAGGCACCTCCTCCGAAGAGGCACTAGGGGCGTTCAGCCAAAAAGTGAATACGGCCAAGGTCTTCCAATTCGGCGGCGACGCCTCCACGGGCCTCGGTTTTTGCAGCGTATTCGTGCGTTAATCGTTCATTGCAAAGTCCATAAAGAGCATTTTTTGTCATGCAAAACCTTGACCAAATCCGCGCAGCAGCAGCGAACGAGCTGTGCACGAACGCGCCGTTCACCCGTTCAAACATCGCCGGCTTCCCAAGCCTGATTATGAACAACGGCCTGCTGGCAGCGACCGCCTTCGCGATTGAATCTGAGCGAGAGGCGCGCGCCGGCATTTCCGCAGCGGTGGACGGCATGGCCCGCCATCTTGCCAACCCGATTCACGGGATCACAGCCCTCAGGGGGGTGACAACAGCCGCCGCCCTCATCCGCGCCCTGTCAGCACAAGCAACAAGCCTCGACCTTCAACGGGCCACGGCTGAGGCACTCGCCTTCTTGTCCTACGTTAAACGCTTCGCCAAAAGGGCGTAACCCCGCAACCACATGTACATTCCAGCGGATACCAAGCAGGCCCTAGGCCAGCTCGCTCCTGAGAACAGAAGCCTGTACTTCGATCGATTTGCTCAGCCTGATTTGCTCAAAGACGCGCGTCAGGACTGGTTTCAAGTGGGCTGCACGCGCCCCGTCTCTCCAGAGGCGAGCAAGCGCGCACGCAACGCATTCTTTCCAACCGGCACTCAGTTTGTTTACGGCCAACTCCAAGCCCGCCTCCTGCTCAACATGGCAGTCGGCGTCATGGAAAACGCCGGTCTTTCTCTGGATCGCTTCGGTGTTCCATACATCCCCGGAAGCGCCATCAAGGGCTGTGCTCGACGCGCCGCTCTGCACGCTCTCCATGAGTGGACGCTCGCAGGCCAAAAACAGCAGCCAGACGACGTCTGTTTTGAGGCAGTCAATGCATTCGATTCTCCGGAACAAATGCTGCACCACATCGCGCTGACCTTCGGTTGGGGCGACAAGGA
>CAIWVL010000363.1 GCA_903916085.1 uncultured Spartobacteria bacterium | reverse complement strand
ACCAGAGTTGCCATCGTGGGCGGAAAGAACTTCCTGGCTGGCCCCGTCTATTTCTTTGAGCGAGAGAGTGAAAGCGTTTCCGCCAGCGACGGCAAACGAACTAAAACCTCCGATGCTGGGGACTTTCCACACGGTGCTAAGGCCGCTGGGTTTCCACTTGAGAACCTCGGAAGAAACACCGTCACCAGTCGCCCCACGGTACTGGGGCCAGTCGGCGGCTTGCAGAGCCAATGGGCTCAAAGTCAACATTGCGAGCAGTTTAAATTTCATTGGAAATAGGATGATTAGAAAGGGTTGGTTAAAAGGTCGGAAACAAAATCACGTTTAGGGAGCGATCCAGCGCAGATCATCAAAGCGGATCGGCGTGCCGGAATACGGACTGCCCCAGATCGCGGCGCGCCCGGGCGAGCCTTCGGCGGCCACCTCCAGACGGACGAGCGGCTCGGCAGAAGCCGTCGCACCATCAGCCCAGGCGCGGCCCTCCAAAACCCAGCCTGCGTCCTGCTTTTTCATGCTCAAACGCAGCCAGGTCCAAGTTCCTGACTGCCACGCAAAGGGCACGCCCGCAATCGGTTCATCGCCCTTGTAGATCTCCAGCTGTCCCTTGCCGGGACTAACTTGCAAACGGTACCCACCCGCTCCGCGCAAGCTCAGGCCGAAGGTGGGGAATTTGCGTCCCTGTTTGGAGCCAAAGAAGCGGCCTTCGAGCGAGCCCGGGGCTGCACTGGCGGGACCAAACAAAGCGCCAAAGGTATCTAGCGGCGATCCAGGGAGTTCCAGAAAGTGCTCGACGCCATCGACGGCGACGGCGAACTCGCCTGCGAGGGCAAGAAACTCCTTGGGCAGCGGTCCTGCGGAAAGGGAATTAAAGTTCTGTTCAAACAGAACTGTGTCTGCTGCCCCGACACGGGCGCTCAAAAGGGCGGCAACGGCCGCGAAAACAAGAGGGTGCTTCATTTTCCAACGCAAATAAGTTCTTCTGCCGTACGCATTAAAATGTCTCCCCCGGAGAGCACGACCGAGGACCGAGTGGGGGTTCCTCCGCCCATGGGCGCCGTATGCACGACCTCCCCGCGCGTCGCATCCACCACAACGACAGTACCGCGTTCGCTAATGCAAAAAATCCGTCCATCAGCCGCTGTGGGAGAAGCCTTGAAGTTTTCGCGGACGCCTAAGGAGATCTGCCACTTCTTTTCACCCGTCTCAGGCGATAAGGCGGTGAGCATTTGTTTATCGCCATCAAGCACATGCAGCACGTCGTTGTAGAGGACTGGCGTGCAGACATCGGGCGGAAACTCGTCAAATTTCCACAGCGTACGCGACTCAGTCACGTCGCCCTTACCGCCACTGCGCACGGCGATCACGGGAACGCGTTTGGGGCCAGCAGCGATAGCAACGTCCTTGTAGATCACGGGAGAAGAGACGATGCGCATCCAGTCGCCTTTCTTGGGGTTAAACCCACTGGCACGCCAAAGTTCGGTGCCATTTTCGAGCGAGTGTCCAGTGAGAACATCGCCCCCGAAGATGACGAGTTCCTTGCGACCTTCGTGAACCAGAGGCATGGGCGTCGCATAACTCTCCATGGACTCCATGGAAGCATCCGTCGGGCGCACTGAACGCCAAAGCGTCTTGCCGGTCTGCGGGTCGATGCACAGGAGAAAGGATTCGCGTGCGGTTTTCCCATCGAGAGCATGCGTATAATCCGGCGGGACCGGGTCGCGTTGAAGGACTTGGACATACAAGCGACCTTCAAAAAGAAGCGGACTTGAGCCGTAAAGCCACATCAGCGAAAAGCGTCCAAACTCCTCGGCCAGACTGCGTTTCCAGAGCGTCTTTCCTTCAAAATCGAGCGCGGCAAAGTCGCCGGTGCCGTACAGCGCGTAAACGGCCTTGCCATCGGTCACGGGCGAGGGCGACGCCATGTTGGGTGACGTCTTGCCCTTGGTCTGGTCACCGGTGGAAAGCACCTGTTGCCAAAGGACTTTCCCATCCTTGCGGTTGAGACAAAGCAACAACAGATCCTTGTCTGAATTGGGCGAGGAAACAAAGATGCGCTCCCCTGACACGGCGGGCGTCGCGCCGCTAAAGCCAGGAAGTGGCGTCCTCCAGCGAACGCCTTCGGTGGCCGTCCATTGCGTTGGGAGGCCGGTCTCGGGGGAGGAACCGGTGAGTGTGGGGCCGCGCCACTGAGGCCAGTCTGCGGCATGTGCGGACTGAGTGATTCCAGAGAGGAGGAGTAAGCTGAGCAGGGGGAACTTCAGGCGCATGATGAAATACAGGTTTCCCTTAAAGAATCCTCAGAGCGGGAGTTTCTTGGAAGCGTGAATGACCTAAAATAATTCAGACGCAACCAAGGACAGGTTACTGGGGGTCTGCTGGGCGCTTGAGTTGATTTTTACGGTCCGCATCAAGTTTGCGATAAAGCGTTGCGGTGGAGATCCCAAGCATGTGTGCGGCGCGCTCACGGACGCCGTGATTGAAGCGAACGGTTTCATCAATGAAACGGCGTTCCAGCACCGAAATAAACGCCTCCAAAGTCGAGCCAATAGGCAACGGCACCAAGGCCGCAGCATGCTCAGCGCCCACGCATTCGCCCACCTTGTAAACTGCAGGCTCCAAAACATGAGGCGGCAGGTCCTTTAGCTGCACCACTCCGTGATCACACAACGCGCAGGCACGCTCTAGGGCATTCTCAAGCTCGCGCACGTTCCCAGGCCATTGGTACGCACACAGGGCCCTGGTAGCGGACTCCTCAATGCGCACAGCGGGCACGTCTGGGCCGGTGCGCGAATGTTTACGCAGGAAATGCTCTACAAGGAGCGGGATGTCGTCCTGGCGGTCGCGCAGGGAAGGCATTTCCACGGGAATAACGGCGAGGCGATAGTACAGGTCCTGACGGAACGCACCCGTTTTGATTTTGTCCTGAAGCAGCTCATTGGTGGCGGCGAGAACACGTACATGGATGGGGATGTTTCGGTTATCACCGACCCGACGCACGATTCGCTCCTGGAGAACGCGCAGCAACTTGGTTTGCAACAGGGGTGCCATGGAGTTGATTTCGTCCAAGAAAATAGTGCCGCCCTCGGCCTCTTCAAACAGCCCAACCTTGTCCTGAGTCGCACCGGTGAACGCGCCTTTTTTGTGGCCGAAAAGTTCACTTTCGAGAAGGTTTTCGGGAAGGGCCGAGCAATTGATCGCCACGAAGGGTCTGGCTTTGCGCTCCGACTTAAAATGCAACGCCCTTGCCACAAGCTCCTTGCCTGTACCACTTTCGCCCATGATCAAAATCGTTGAGTCCGTATTGGCGACTTTTTCAACGAGATCGAACACCGCCTGAATTCGGGCCGAGCGACCAATGATGTTTTCAAAACGCAGATGCTCGCGAACTGCCGAGGACGCAGAATGGGCGGCGGCGGCTGGCTCGAAAGACTCGTCCAGCGCGCGTTGGATAGCGGCCTGCAAGTCGTCCACCTTGAAGGGCTTGAGGATGTAGTCAAAGGAACCCGCGCGCATGGCGTCGATGGCCATCGCGAGCTGCTTGTTGGCGGTGACCATAATCACAGGCACGCCGGGAAGGAGTGTCTTTGCGGCACGCAGAACATCCATTCCGCCAACAGCATCCATCCGAATGTCGGTGATGATGAGCTGCGGAGCGTGGCCGTGCATCATGGCCAAGGCACGCTGACCGGAGCTGTAAGCAATGGCGGTATGCCCTGCTTCAGTGCAGATGTCGGAAATGACCTGCACCATTGCAGGGTCATCGTCAATTATGAGGACTCGAGCCATCCGGTTGTGGGGGGTTCCGGCTAACATTTCCCAAAGAGAAAAGGCCTCCAAGGGTGAACATCCTTTCTCAACAACAACGTCGGGAAGCAAAGCCAAAAAGTGGTGCATCCGCCTAACGAGTATCTGCCTGCTGCATTAGGGCTCAAACAACCCCACCGCGCGCATTACCCCTTTGCGCCACTCAAACAGCTCCACACTAACCGGATACGCCGACTCACGGTACGCATTCCAAACCACTGCGGAGTATCGAGAAACATCGGGGCCGAGTTGTGGAAAAATAAAGGCCCGCGTACGGCTAGGGACGGCCACAAGTAGGACGTCGCCGAGGGTATCCGCAAAGGTGGTGCCCAATTCAGGTGTCAAAATTGCTGAGGCCACCAGCGGTTCCTTGCTTTGGAGTTCAGCGTATTCGATGACCTTGCGCTGATCCCGTTTGTACGTGACTTGTACTTTTTGAAAGTCGTT
>CAIWVL010000362.1 GCA_903916085.1 uncultured Spartobacteria bacterium | reverse complement strand
GCGATCATCTCAGCGCGGCCGGGGAACTCTTCGCGGAACCTGTCCTGACGCCAGGGAGCGATGACTTCGAGTTCAGGGGCGAGAGCCGCTGCCGTAAGTTCAAAACGCACCTGGTCGTTGCCCTTGCCCGTGGCCCCATGGCCGACAGCGTGGGCACCTTCGGCCCGGGCGATTTCCACCATGCGCTTGGCAATGAGCGGACGGGCGATGGAGGTGCCCAGGAAATATTGGCCTTCGTAAATGGCGTTGGCCTGGATCATCGGGAAGATGAAATCTTTGGCGAACTCTTCACACAGATTGTCGATGTAGATTTTGGAAGCGCCAGTGCGCGCCGCCTTTTCCTCAAGGCCATCGAGTTCTTCCTCCTGGCCGACGTCGGCACAGAAGGCAATAATTTCAGCCTGATAGGTTTCCTTCAACCAAGCTAGGAGCACGGAAGTGTCCAGCCCTCCAGAGTAAGCGAGCACAATTTTCATAACGCACGCGGATGGAAACAGAGTCGCCGCCTGCGGCCAAACCCTTTTGGGAGAGAGAATGGGACTCAATGCGAGGGAATGAGATTCAAGGTAAGAGCAAAAGGCGCTCGCTGCCGCCCATTGCCTCCCATCGCGAGCCTTTACACCGTGGCCCGCCTTGCTAGTTTGTTCGGCTCTTATGCGTAAAGTGATCGCCTCTTCTGAAGCTCCGGCAGCGGTTGGCCCCTATTCCCAGGCCATTGCGGTCGGCAATACCCTCTACTGCGCGGGCCAAATCCCGCTCGATCCAGCTTCGGGTGAACTCGTCCCCGGAGGCGTCGCGGAACAGGCCACACGCGTTCTTGAAAACATCGGCGGCGTCCTGCGAGCCAACGGTATGGACTATTCCCACGTTGTCAAAGCCACCGTATTTATGACGGACCTAGCTCACTTCGGGGAAATGAACGCAGTGTACGCCAAGTACTTCCACGAACCATTCCCTGCCCGCTCCACCTTTCAGGTTGCGGCGCTCCCGCGCGGAGCTCAGGTGGAAATCGAAGTCATCGCCGTTTCCTAAACTACGCTATGGCCGACGTTCTCAATCTCTTTCGCAAATCTGGTGCTCTTTTGGAGGGGCACTTTCTGCTCCGCTCGGGACTGCACAGCCGCCAATTTTTCCAGTGCGCGCTGCTGCTGCAAGACACTGCCATCGCCACGGAAGTCTGTGGGTTGCTTGCGCAAAAGGCGCACAGTACGGGAGCTACCCGAGTGATTTCTCCGGCTTTGGGCGGAATTATTGTGGGGCACGAAGTCGCACGCAGCCTAAAGTTGCCGCACATTTTTGTGGAGAAAGAAGATAACCAACTCGTTCTTCGCCGGGGCTTTGAGATTCATGCAGGCGACAAGTTCCTAATCGCCGAAGACGTGGTGACGCGTGGCGGCCGAGTGAAAGAAACCATCGACATCGTGCGACGCCACGGCGGCGAAGTGGTCGCAGTTGCGGCCATTGTTGATCGCAGCGGAGGGCGTCTCCCCGACTTTGGCTGTCCCTTCATCAGCTTGGTGCAGTTACAGGTAGAGACCTTCGAAGCCAACAACGTCCCGCCGGACCTCGCCGCAGTGCCAGTCACCAAACCGGGAAGCAAATAGGCAACTCCCCCCGTCCCCCAACCTCCCAACGCTTTGGCGCCGCGCGCGCCGCTTTTTTCCAATGATCCAGTGGCTTCTCAAGAAGGTGATCGGCTCCAAGAACACCCGTATGCTCAAAGCATTACGGCCAACTGTGGAGCGTATCAATCAACTGGAAAAGGAGTTCCAGCGTCTGAGCGATGAGGAGCTTCGGACCAAGGTCAACGGCTGGAAGGCATCGCTGCATGCGATCTCCAACCCGACCGAGCAGCGCAATAAACTTGATGAGCTTCTGCCTGAAGCATTTGCCGCCGTTAAAAACGCGGCGCGCCGCCTCACCGACCGTCGCCACACCTTCATTGCATGCGAACACGAAGTTCGCTGGGAGATGGTACACTTTGACGTGCAGCTAATTGGCGGCATCTGTCTGCACCGGGGAATGATTGTGGAAATGGCTACGGGCGAAGGCAAAACGCTCGTTGCCACGCTGCCCCTTTTCCTCAACGGCCTCAGTGGCCGCGGGGCGCACTTAGTCACCACAAACGATTACCTCGCGAAGCGCGACGCCGAGTGGATGAGCCAGATCTACGGATTTCTCGGATTGACCACGGGCATCATCCAGCACGACCAGTCGCCGCAGTATCGCCGGGAACAGTATTACTGCGACATCACGTATGGAATGAACTCGGAGTTCGGCTTCGATTACCTTCGAGACAACGGGATGGCCTCCACTTTGGAGCAACAAGTCCAACGTGGCCACGCCTTTGCGATTGTTGACGAAGTGGACTCCATTCTCATCGACGAAGCCCGTACGCCACTCATCATTTCTGGGCCTGCAACGGTCTCCACGCACCAGTTTGACAAGTTTAAGCCCATCGTAGAGGACCTCGTACGCAAGCAGTCCATGCTGTGCAACCGACTCGCCAGCGAAGCTGAGGAGCTCTGGAAAGCAGGTAAAGTGGAGGATTACGGCAAGATTCTCTTCAAGATCAAACTCGGGCAACCACGCAATAAGGGCTTGATGCGCGCTCTCGAAGACGCCAAGCGCCGAAGCGCCTTGGACAAAGCAGAGCTTTACTTTGCCACGGATACGCACAAGGAGGAACTCTTCGAGGTGAAGGAGGAGCTCTTCTTCACCATTGACGAGCGCGCCCACGAAACAGATCTCACGGACAAAGGGCGCACCTTCATGAGTCCCGAAGATCCAGACGCTTTTGTGCTGCCGGATCTCATGACGCAATTCGCTGAGATTGACCAGAATACGGCGCTTGCTCCCGCAGAAAAAGCCGAGGAAAAGTCCAAGCGTCAGGCGCACATGGACCATCAGTCAGAGCGTATCCATAACATCACCCAGCTTTTACGCGCTTACTGCATCTACGAGCGCGACGTAAACTACGTCGTGGACGAGGGTAAAGTGGTGATCGTGGACGAGAACACAGGCCGTAAAATGCCGGGCCGCCGCTGGAGCGATGGGTTGCATGGTGCTGTGGAAGCCAAAGAAGGCGTCACGATTGACCGAGAAACTCAAACGCTGGCGACCATCACCATCCAGAACTACTTCCGCCTCTACCACAAGCTGGTCGGCATGACCGGCACGGCGGAGACCGAGGCTTCCGAGTTCTTCGATATTTACAAGCTCGGCGTGCTGGT
>CAIWVL010000361.1 GCA_903916085.1 uncultured Spartobacteria bacterium | reverse complement strand
GAATTTCCTCCGGGCACTCCGCGCCTCCGCGTGAAATAGATTTCAACTCGCCAGCAGGTATTTCTGCGCCTCGGGAGTTTGGGGGCAGCACAAAACAGCGTCTGCGTTGCCTTGTTCGACCAACTCGCCCGCGCCTTCGCGTACGCACACGCAGGCGATCTGATCGGCAACACGTCGTGCTTGGGCGATGTTGTGGGTCACGATCACGATACCGATTTTCGCCTTCAGTCGGAGTAGCAGTTCTTCGATGGCCTCAGTGCTGCGCGGATCCAGGGCGCTGGTAGGTTCGTCCATCAGGATCACCTCGGGTTGCACCGCCAGAATCCGCCCCAGACACAGTCGCTGTTGTTGCCCTACCGAGAGCGTCAGGGCAGGTTGACGGAGGCGGTCCCTTACTTCTTCCCACAAAGCGGCTTCTTTCAGTGCGCTTTCAACGAGCGCAATTTGAGCGTCTCGTTTGATGGGGCGAAGTCGTTTGGCACCGAATAGCACGTTTTCTTCAATGCTCGCTGGAAAGATCACGGGCTGCTGAAACAGCATCCCGATCCGGGCACGCATAGCGTTCACGTCGGTGCTGGGAGCATACAGCGACGCGCCACGCAGGCGTACGTCGCCACTCACTCGCAGGCCGGGATGGAGGTCGTTTAGCCGGTTGAGACTGCGTAAAAGCGTGCTCTTTCCCGCCCCCGAAGGACCGATCAGCCCCAGAATCTGGCCCTCCGCCAAGCTGAGGGACGCGTTGCGCAAAAGCACGCGTTCGCCTGCACGAACGTTAACTTGAACTGCTTCAAGGATGGGCGCGAGGTCAGACATGGGCTTCTTCGTGGTGCAGGAGTCGGCTGGGGAGGGCGGCCAGGCTCATGGAAAATACGAGTCCCAAAAGCACTAGGGCTGATCCCCACAGTTTGGCGTCTACGCCGGGCGCGAACGAATCTTGGGCGAGAGTGAAAATGTGGTAGGGGAGGGTGAGCACCGGGCTTTCGACAATTCCCTTAGGGAGCGTGGCACCGGCGAAGATGGTGGCGGTGAACATGATGGGCGCAGTTTCTCCGGCCGCCCGAGCGAGTCCCAGGAGTGAGCCAACCACGAGTCCGCCCCAGGACTGCTTCAGTAGCACGGACCAAACGATCTGCGCCTCGCTGAGTCCCAAAGCGGCTGCCGCGTGTATGTAACGGGCAGGCACTGCCGCGATGCGTTCCATTAAGCAAATGGTCACCGTAGGCAACATACACATGGCAAGCACCAGCCCGCCTGCCAGCCAGGATTTACCCCAGCCACACCATTTTACGAACACAATGAACCCAAACAGACCAAACACGATGCTCGGAAGTCCGTTGGCCGTGTAAAGGCCCACGCGTAGCCAGCGGCGTGCACGCTCGGAGCGCAGGTAGACGCGTCCCAGTAGGGCGAGGCCCACCGCTATAGGTGCGCTCGCTAGGAGAGCTGTTCCCAGAAGGATCCCTGTGCCCACGAGATTCCAAAAAATCCCGCCCGCCGCCCCCACGAGCCGGATTTGTTCTGTAAAAAACGAAAGCCGCAACGCAGGCCAACCTCGGCTGAGGATTGCAAAAACGAGCCCGCCCACAATCCCAAGTACGGTCAACAGGCAGGTGCCTGTGAGCGCGGCACAAAACACGTCCTTTGCCTTACGCATCGCCGCTCCTTTTGAGTGTGCCGACCAGTGCCGAGCCCACCGTGAGGCTCAATAGCAGCAGTCCCAGCCCCATCATTGCGCCCCAATGCAACGGATCGCCGTACGCAATGTTGATCTCGCTGCCACCCAGTTTGCTGGTCAGGGTTTGTCCTGCTGCAAGCAGCGGTTCCAGAGAGAACAGGTTGCTGGGGAGCATGTTGTCTTGGCGGCCTACCACTAAAAATACAGCCACGGTTTCCCCCAATGCCCGGCCCAGCGCTAGTAAGAACGCCGCACCGATTCCGCGCTGTGCCTGTGGCAGGCTGATGTGCCAAATGACCTCTGCCTGCGTAAGACCCAGCGCCCGACCAGCGCGTCGTTGGGCGGCAGGAACCGCGCGCAGTGCGTCGTCGGTGAGGGTGACGATGGTGGGGAGCAGCATGATGCCCAGCAGAATGCCGGCGGTTAACAGGGTGTCGCCGCTGAGGGGTTCGAAGTTCGCAAAGGTTTTGTACACCCAATCACGCAACAAAAGTGCTCCAAGCAGCCCGTACACCACGGAGGGAATTCCAGCCAGTAGCTCTATGGGAATCTTTACGGCAAATCGCGCGCGGCTAGGTAGATACTCCGCAATGCAGATGGCAGCGCCTACTCCGAGAGGGCCAGCGAGGACGAGCGCCACCGCTGACACCATCATCGACCCGTAAATGAGCGGTAACGCGCCGAACTCGTGCTGCCTGTAAAACCATTTGGTACCAGTGATGTACCCAAGGCCTTCCTGCGTCCAAACGGGCGCGCTTTGCCACGCGAAAACGCCCAGTAACGCGGCCATGGCGACGAGCGCTATTAATGAAAAGAACCAAGATAACGCCCGAGTCATGAAACAAAATCCGAGCGAGCGACGCCTTACTTTACGAGGGCATTGAGCGGTAGATAACCGTGTTTTTCTACCAAACTTTGTCCCCGCTCACTTAACAGGAAATCTGCCATCACCTTGGCATCTCCGGTGGGTTCCCCATTGGTGAGCACGAACAACGGACGGCTGAGCGGGTATTTGTGGGAGGCAATGTTTTCCGCTGAGGGTTGTACCGCCACGCCGTCTTCCCCGACCAAAGCCAACGCAAAAACGCTTTTTCCATCTGCCCAAGAGGCTGAGAGTTGAGAGATCGCACCACGGGTTGTGGCGACTTTTCCGCGTGTCTCCTCGTTTCCCCCGACCTCAGGGAAACTGACCTGGGGGGCATTTTTGGGGCTGCCATACAGCCAGTGGACAAACACCTCCCAAGTACCGCGTCCCGGCTCTTTGTTGAAGAACGCGATCCGCTGGGAATGCGCTCCGCCGAGTTGTTGCCAGTTGGTCACGCGGCCTTCGTAGAGGTCTTTTAACTGAGCCTTTGTAAGGGCCCGCACGCCATTGTCCCAGACGTCTTTAGAGACAATGAGTGCCACGGCGTCTTCACCAATGTGGATGGAGTGAAAGCGGCATTGTGGATACTTTTCTTGATCCTCGGCGCTCACCGGTTTGGAGGACATGCCCATTTGCACGCTGCCTTCTGCGAGCATAGAGATTCCGCCGGAACTTCCACCCTGAGTGTCTACTTGAATGTCGAGATGACGTTCCGCGCGCAGGATTTCTGCGGCCTCGGCCACGGGCAGGTTGACGGTGGTAGAGCCGTTGATTTTGAGAGGTGCGGCGTTAGCGCAAGTGATGGCTGCGAGGAAAAGCAGGAAGGGGGTGAGTTTCATGTCTGCCAGACGAGGCATATGCGAGCTGGGGCATGCAGGCAATGGAAAACAGGCTAGGCAATGGGAGGCAATGGGAGCCAATGGGAGCCAATGGGAGCCAATGGGAGCCAATGGGAGCCAATGGGAGCCAATGGGAGAGCGCTATGCAGCGAGTGCCTTTTGCTCTTCCCTTGAACCCCATTCCCTCCCATTGAGTCCCATTGAGTCCCATTCACTCTCTCTCTCACTCGCGCTCGCCTTCGAGCGAGAGCAGGATCGTCTCCAGCGCCCCGAGCGTGGTCTCGCTAGGCCCTGCCCATAGCCCGCGTTGGGCGGCTTCCAGCATGCGACTGGTGGCTTCTCGCAATGCGTCGGGGTTGTGTTCTCTGAAAAAGGCTTCTTGCTCGATGAGAAGGGTTTGCGCGATTGCCTCAAAGTGGTGGTCTTTTACTAGCCCCGTCGTTGCGCTGTAGCCGAAAGCGTAATCCACCGTGGCCGCCATCTCAAAAGCTCCCTTGTAACCGTGATTGCGCATCGCAGCGATCCAGCGCGGATTCAGAGCCCGACTGTGCAGCACTCGAACAAGTTCCTCCTCTAGCGTGCGAATACGGGGAGCGTCCGGGTTGGCGGAATCTCCATGGTAGTTGGCCGGTGCCGCGCCGCGTAGGGACTCAATCGCGGCTTGGAGTCCGCCCTGGAACTGGAAGTAATCGTCGGAATCGAGAATGTCGTGTTCGCGGTTATCCTGGTTTTGCGCGATGGCCTCGACCTGACT
Organism: uncultured Spartobacteria bacterium; assembly: GCA_903916085.1. Taxonomy (GTDB): domain Bacteria; phylum Verrucomicrobiota; class Verrucomicrobiia; order Chthoniobacterales; family Chthoniobacteraceae; genus Chth-196. The sequence goes on along the minus strand of CAIWVL010000361.1, from coordinate 18,317 downwards.
GAGACGCGTGCGTAGCGCGTCCGGCTCCGGGGTGAGCTGGCCGTCCGATCCAGCCGCGTGATGTCCCCAGCGCAGGAAAACCTCTGCCAAGTCCGAGCGGGTTTCCCAGTTGCCGGCGTCGATCAGCGGCAAAAGCCCTGTGCCATAGCAGCCTGGTCCCGAGGTAAATACCCGTAGCGTAGATAATCGAGCTGCACTCGCTTCCGAGGCCCCTTCCGCCGCGAGTTTGGCCTGTTCGCGGCGCGCTGCTGCCCTGATCGGGTTAAGTGAGTCGGGCTCGTCCAAGGCCGCGAGGCGTTTGGGAACCGTGGCCAATAGACGTAGCGTGTCTCCAAACGCATCTCGGAACAACCCAGAAACGCGCAGTGTAATGTCCACGCGAGGGCGGCCTAGGAGGCTGGCGGGCAGGATTTTGAAGTCGATGACACGGCCTGAGTTCTCTTCCCACACGGGTTCGCAACCCCACAGCCACAGGGCTTGAGCTAGGTCGTCGCCACCGGTGCGCATGTTAGAGGTGCCCCAGACCACGAGCGCGAGCGTGCGCAGTGGTTCGCCGTGGTCTTGGAAATGCCGCTTGAGCAGGGACTCCGCGAGCGCGACTCCGCAGCGCCACGCGGTGGGTGTGGGCACGACGCGTGGGTCGAGCGCGTAGAAATTGCGTCCCGTGGGGAGAACGTCGATACGCCCACGCGTTGGCGCCCCGGCCGGGCCTGGCGGGACAAAGCGTCCGGCGAGGCCCCCCAGGAGATGGCGTATTTCGTCTCGGGTTTGTGCGAGAAGTGGGGCGAGCGTTCGCTGCACAAAAACCCGCAATTGAGCGAGTTCAGGCGTCTCCTCTTGAGGCTGATCACTGGAGAGGGCGCTCGCCACCCACGCCTCCGCGCGCTTCTGAAGAGCGTCCCGCTCGGAGATGGATAGCGTTTCGAGCTCAATCGGGTGCCCGGCGAGCGCGGTGAAGATGCCGGGGCGACCGGCGCTGGGAAGTCGCAAAACGCTCATTGCAAAATCCACGGCCAGTTTCCCTTCCGGAGGGCATCCGAACACATGGAGCCCTGAGCGGATCTGACTTTCCTTAAGTTCGCAGAGGAAATTGGCGAGTTCCGGAAGGGAGTCCTTACCGGCAGGAAGATCCGCGCGCCAGGGGGCTGTTTCCAAGAGTTGGCGCATCTCGGTTTCCAGTTCGGCTGCGCGCTTGGGGTAGAGCGCGACGCTGTGGGCGTGTTCTTCGAGCAACCGCTCCAACTGTTCGAGTTGGCCGTACAACCCGGCGCGGCTGAGGGGCGGCGTCAGGTGATCAATGATGACGGCTCCAGTGCGCCGTTTGGCCTGCGTACCCTCACCGGGATTGTTGACGATGAACGGATACAGGTGCGGCATCGGCCCGAGGCACAGCTGCGGGTAATCCTCAGGTCCGAGCGCGAGAGCGCGGCCTGGGAGCCATTCGAGGTTTCCGTGTTTTCCCAAATGGATCACCGCATCGGCTTTGAAATACTCTCTAATCCACTGGTAAAAAGCCACATACTGCGGTGGTGGCGGAAGATCGGGGCTGTGGTAAATGGCTTGGGTTTGCAGCGAAAAACCACGCGGCGGCTGGATCCCGAGGAACACGTTTCCGAGTTGGAGTCCCGCTACTGGAATGTGTTCGGGGAGAACGTCCTGCCACTGCGTCTGGATTTCGGCGGCGCGTTCGGTTGGCCATTTAGAGATGGCTTCTAGAAGCGCCTCGCGATCAAGTGACTGTGCCGCGTCTTTTCCATACGAGCCATCTGGATCGTTGGTGATGCCCGCGAGAAGATGCCGCATCAGCGCGTCTCCGTCCTCGGGGATCGGCCCGAGCGCGTAGCCTGCTTGCTGGAGCGCTCTCAGGATTTCGATAGCACTCGCCGGAGTGTCCAACCCGACGCCATTGCCAATACGCCCGTCGCGGTTCGGATAGTTCGCAAGCACGATGGCCACGCGTTTTTGTGCGGACGCGAGCTTACGCAGGTGCACCCATTTCGCCGCCAATTCTGCGATGAACTGGATTTGAACTGGCTCTGCGCGAAGTCGTTTGAGCGTACACTGGGCCTCGGCGAGGTGCGTGTCTTCTTCCTTAAAGCCGGCGACGGTTGCGAGGATGCGTCCGTCTAGTTCGGGCAGGGCGGCTTGGATCGCGGCTTCGCTTGGTGGCAGGCCGGCGGGGTTATTTTGCCAAGCAGCCCGCGAACTCGCCGCGACTGGCACCTGCAAAACCGGACAGCCGAGTGCACCCGGGAAGAGAGTCGCACCACCGCCACCAGCGGCGCTGATTGCGAAGCTTTGCGTGGTCAGGACGATGTCCGGTGACGCGACTCTGGCAGCGCTCATAAGCGCCTCTTGAACAGCGTTTTCTCGTAGCGATTGACAGAAGAACGCGCCGACGGAAAGGCCCTCTGCTTCAAGCGTTTCTAATAGCTTATCAACGACCTCCAGATCACCCGTTTGCTGCCACGCTCGGTAGAACGTGATCCAAGCGGTCCCCTTCGAGTCGGGCGTTGGCGCGGGCGCGGGCTTGTACCAGCCGAAGGCCGGCATGGGTTTTACCTCGGGAAGCGCGAGCGCATCCTTGCCATTCCATACGAGCAGTTGTTCAGCGAGATCTGCGGCGGCCTGTAAATTGGCGGCACCGCCCTCGGCAAAAAGCGCCTGAAACGTGCGGGCGGCCGTGGCGGGAAAGTCGCTTAGACCAGCGAGATCTGCGTCCTCGGACTCTGTCGCAGAGAGCAGCAGCAGCCGTGGGCGGGGCGAGATTTCGCGCAGGTCAGCGAGCGCTTGGAGAAGGTGCGGAAAATAGGCGCGTCCTCCGAGCAGTCGCACGATGAGCAGGCGGGAACGCGTCGCAACAGTTTGAACAAAGTGATCTGCTGCAACGGGTTGACGCAGGGGAGCGGCGTGGCTGAGGCGCAGCCGCGCCCCGAAACGCCGCGCCCACTGGGAGGCGACTGCGGCGAGATCGGTGTCAGCGGCGCTCAGAAAGACGACGTCGGCGGGGGTCTGATCGGTGAGAATCAGTTCGCGTTCGGCATCAATGCAGCCGTCTTGTGTGCCAACCCAGTGCAAGTGCGGAGGCGGCGGTTAAGCCCAGTGAGTTCCCGTGATTTCGTGCAGAATCTCAGCCACCTGATCACGTTTGGGATGGTACCCAATGAACACGACGGACGATTTTGCGGGAGCGTGATCGTGGGCGTCGTAATAGGTTTGTACGCGTGCCCGAACGGCCTGGAGCACCAAGGCGTGGTGTTTTCCTGGAATGGCGGCGTGCCCCTTGGCGCGTAAAACCGGCTGGCGCAGAGCGACCTCCGACACGGCGCGTTTGAGGGTTTCGGCATCCTGCGTTTCGGCTGTGGTCAGCACAAAAGACTGCCAGCCTGGGTCATGGCCATGGAAGTGTTCGTGGGTTCCTTCACCGTGCTGATGGGAATCGAGGCCGCTATGGGCGTGTCCATCAAACTGGGTCTGATCGTCGATGGGCTTGTCCAGTTCGGCTGGCATCTGGTGCAGCGGGCCATGGTGATGATGATGGCCGTGTTCGTGCGCAGGCGGCGGCGCATCGTCGTGGAGATGTAGTCCCATGCATAGCCGGGTATCGAGCTGAGCGTGGTAAGCGAGCTCCATGAAACGCACTTTGGGAGCGCGCGCACGAATGGCTTCTTCCGCTGCGAGCAGGGCGTCTTCGGAGAGATCGTCGATTTTGTTTAGAATAACGACGTCGGCGTTTTCGAGCTGTTGGAGCAGGATCGCGTCTACAGCCTCGACGTGCGCCGGGGCTTCCGTGGCGGCTCCGGGAACTGGGCTTCCATGCTCAAGCGCGCCTGCGATGAGCTGCGGGACATCCACCACGGTGATCACGGCGTCGAGTTGGAAGTCGGCGCGGATTTCGGGCCAGTTGAGCGCGCTCATGACCGGCTGCGGCAATGCAAGTCCGGACGTCTCAATGAGCACATGGTCCACCTGATGCTTGCGGGCCTGGAGCTGGCGCATCACAGGCACGAAGTCATCATTCACTGAACAACAGATGCAACCGTTGGGCAGATCGTGGATTTCCACGCCGCACTCTTCGCCGGCGGAACGTAGCAGGGCGCCGTCCACGGACACTTCGCCGAACTCGTTCACGAGCACGGCCAGGCGGCGGTCTGGGTTCTTTTTGAGTAACCCGCAAATGAGCGTGGTTTTACCGGAACCCAAGAATCCGGTGACGATGGTGACGGGAATTTTCATGCGATGGAAAAAGGGGTGGGCGCTGGGTTATTCGATGAGGCTGATGACGGCGTTGTTGAATGCGGGAAAGGCGACGGCGAGTCCGGCGAGAAGCGCGACGCCAGCGCCGACGAGTTTGGCGGTGCGTACGTTCTGGGAAAGTTTGAGCGCATCACCCAAGAGCATTCCGGCGGCGCACAAGACGAGTGCGCTCAGGACGCAACCTGCGGCAAACACAGCAGCCGGTCCGGTGAGCGGAGCGGATTCCAAGAGCGCCTGACCGTTGAACAGACCAGCGCCGGCGACAACGAGGAGGCTCGTGGGCAGGGCGGCGACGCCCCGACTCAGCAGCAATCCGGCAGCGGCAGCGGCGAGGGGAACGGCTAGTTCGGGTAGGGAGATGCCGCCAAGGTTCAAGAAACTGCCCAGTACCGCGATGAGTGCAAATACGAGCGGCAATTGAATCCGGCTACGGCCACCGAGTCGGGAGGCGATGAGTCCGACGGCCAAGGCAGAGAGGAGGTGATCTACGCCATGCACGGGCATGCTCAGTCCTTGTAGAAAAGGTTTATCCTGCATGAATTCCGCGTGATGTGCGTGCGCCGAGAAGGGCGCAAAAACTGTCAGGGCGGCGAGGATGCGAGAGCGTAGGTTGCGTTGTGTTTTCATACTGAATGGATGGGTGTTGTTGAAATGTTTGTGGATCGCAGCCAGGCGAGTACGCCTGCGGTGTCGCTTGTCATCTGGGGATAGGCAAGGGCAGGGCGCTGCACAACTACGACGGGGATTCCGAGGGCGCGCGCTGCGGCGATCTTTTCGGGCAGCCCGCCGACGTCTCCCGAGTCCTTGGTTACGACGCAGTCGATGGCCCAATCCTGCCAGAGCGCTTCATTGGAGCGTTGTGAAAATGGCCCCTGCATCGCGCACAGATGCGTTGTGGAAATGCCTGCGGCGATTGCCTTTTCTATCGACTCGGGATTGGGCGCGACACGGGCGAACCATTTCTTTTGCGGCGCGTTCTCGGACTGCAAAAACAGCGGCAAATCTTTCACCCCCGTGGCGAGAAAGATACGAGTTCCAAGGCGTGCTGCTTCGCTGGCCGCGGTGTCCATGTCGGCTACCGTGTGGACGCCTTCGGGAAGCGGATTTGAAGGGCGTTCGTACCGCAAATACGGAATGTTTAACTCCGAGCACAGGCGCATGAGTTGCTCGGAAATGCGCGTGGCAAAGGGATGCGTGGCATCGACAACTGCGCGGGCCTTGGACTTTTGAAGCAGCGCTCGACGCGCCGTTTCGCCCAAGTGTCCGGCGACAACGTGTGCACCCGGAGCGTGCTTTCTCGCTTGCGTTGCGCCGTACTCAGAGGCAACGGAAATCACACAGGGCAAGCCGCTTGCCACGCATTCGGCGGCTAGGGCGTTGCCATCTCGCGTACCCGTGAAAAGCCAGACGGCATTCTCAGGCAGGTTGGGCTGCGACTCCCATCCCAGATAGCCTCGGGGCGCGTACAGAAAACGACCGTTGCGCTCCGTAAAACGCGTCCCAATGACCAGCGTCGTGAGCATGTCGAACTTCATGTGCCGCAGTTCCGCAAGCGAGCACACTTCGGTTGTGGAGTCTTCGCGGTAAGCGTTGCGCACAATCCCGCACCAAGTTTCTGGCGGACGATGTTTTAGCAAAATGTCTAACACCCGGTAAACGCCGTCCTGACGGGCGAGGCTTTGGACGTTGTACAGAACCAGAGCCAAGTCGGCGCGGGCGATTTGTTGGGCACGGTGCTCAATCCAGGGCCAGGGACAGAGCAGGTCAGAGAGCGAGAGCGTGGCAAAATCGTGCCCTAGGGGAGCTCCTAAGAGAGAGGCGCAACTTTGGGCTGCAGTGATTCCGGGGATGACACGCACATCGGTGGTTTCCTCGGGCGCAAGCATTTCGAATACGAGCGGCGCGAGTCCATACACGCCGATGTCCCCGCTGGAGATGAGGCTGACGGTGCGGCCCTCACGTGCGAGGGACAGGGCGAGCGCGGCGCGTTCGCGTTCCTGGGTAAGGGGCAGCGAGTGGATTTCTTTGCTCTCAATCCAAGGTTGAATCCATGTCAGGTAAAGGCCGTAGCTAACAATTGCGTCACTGCGCTCCAGAGCCTCGCGGGCCAGTGGCGGGATGAGTGCGGCCGAGCCGGGTCCAACGGAGACGAGATTTAATTGACCGTGCATGGGCTGGGAAAAAAGGAAGACAGAGCGTCGGAAACAACCGCGACGGTGACGCCGGCGGTGGCGAGTTTAGGGACAAGGAGCGAGCCTCGGGGTGAGGCGAGCAGTGCGCAGGGTTCGCAAACCCCGGCAAGCCCCACGCTGCGCTGGACCCAGTCTGAGGGAGAAGCGGTGAGGGGACGATGGGCGAGTTGCGCGGAGGAAAAAACGCGAAGTGGAAGCGCGTTCGCCGCGAGCCATTCCTGGAGCCCGGGCTCGGTTGCTTTGATGTCGACCGTGGCGATTTCGCGCACTTCGGCGAGTGTCGCTTTTGCCTGTTGTAGAGCGTTTTGAACGGCGGCGTCGATGCGGGCCGCAGACATGCCGCGCCGACAGCCGATGCCGAGCGTGAGTGGTTTGAGCGCCTCGGTCGCCGTGGTGATGACCGGTGTTGCGCCCGTGAGCGAGGCCACGCGGTAGGCAAGCGTGTTGGCGCCGCCCTCGTGCCCACCGAGGAGCGGGATTGCAAAACGGCACGCCTCGTCCAATACAACCACTGCTGGGTCCGTGTGTTTATCGCGGGGCAGCGCGGCGATGTAGCGACTGGCGATGCCGCAGGCCATGAGCAGAATCCAGTGTGTAACGTTGGAAAAAGCTTCCCCAAATTGCTCCCGATTGGAGGCCGTTTCTGCCTCGGGCTCGCTCACTTTTGGCAGCACTTGTGCACCCAGGCTCGCCGCTAGGTGGCACGCCAGTGGTCGGGCCGACTCGCGCACAATCCAGATAGCTGTGTTTGTTGGGCTGACGGCTGTCACTGCGGATCCCTCGCGGCTTTGCGGAAACGGTGGGAGTATTCGGGGCTGTAAAGTCGGGACACTGCGCCCGGCTCGCTTGCCAAGGCTTGTCCCACGAGAAGCATGGTCGAGAGCCGCCATTCGTCCGCCGTGAGCCCGTCGAGCAACGTGCCGAGCGTTGCGGTGTGGTGCTTTTCCTGTGGCCAGGATGCCTTGCAAACCACTGCGGCCGGTGTGGTTGCGGGGAGTTCGCAGAGCAGTTCGTCGATAGCTTTGGTGAGCCCGGCGCCAGAAAGGAAAATCGCCATCGTGGCTCCGTGCGCCGCAAGCGAGGCCAGCGATTCGCCTTCCGGCACAGCAGACGCCCGGCCTTCTGCCCGGGTGATGATGATCGTTTGTGAAACCTCAGGGCGCGTTAGCGATGTCTTCAAAACGGCTGCCGCTGCCGTGAACGAAGAGACGCCTGGGACGACTTCGTAAGGAATCCCCAAAGTCTCCAGAGCCCGCATTTGTTCGCTAATGGCGCCGTAAATTGCAGGATCGCCGGAGTGTAAGCGCGCCACGTTCCAGCCGAGTGAGCTGGCGCGTTCGTACTGGGCGACTTGTTCCTCTAAATTCATGGAGGCCGTGTCGTGAATTTCGGCGTCGGGCTGACAGTGCACGAGCATGTCGCGGCTCACGAGGGAACCTGCATACAGGACGATGTTTGCCTCAGCCAAAGCCCGCGCGCCGCGCAAGGTGATGAGATCAGCGGCACCGGGGCCTGCGCCAATAAAGGTGACTTTCATGACTGCCGGGGAGCGGGGTTGCGGATGAGCATGGTGGAAAGATAGCCGGAGGTCGGCGTGCTGAGAAGCGAGGCAATGCCTAGCAAACAGTTGCCGTCTGGCATGCCAATGCGACTGCCAAAAGCCGCATGCTCAAGGAGTTCCATGGACTGAAGTAGATCGAGCACGGCTGACAGGCGGTGCCCGATTTTCATCAGCACCACGATGTCGTTGCGCTGAATCACCCGCTCAAGCTCCGCAGTATCCTCTGGGCAGGGCAGGATTTGGACGCGTTCTTTGCCTTCCCCGAGTGGAAAACCGGTGACCGCAGCGAGCGCGGCGTAGCAGGGCACTCCCGGAAAGACATGCCAAGGGGCTTCGGGGCAGGCGCTGCGGACAGCGCGCAATGTGTAGTTGAACGTAGAGAACGTCATTGTATCGCCGATCGTGAGATAGGCGACGTCCTGACCGGCACGCAGGAGTTCCGCGATGGATTCCGCCATGACTGTGTAGCGGGCCTCCAGTGCGGCGTGATCCTTGGACATGTCGAACACGACTTCCCGAAAGCGCTCCTCCGGGATCTCGTTTGCGGGCAGACAGTTCTTTGCGGTAGACGCCTCTTGCGAGCCCGCCCGTGGCACATAAATGACGGCGCAACGCTGCAGCGTTTCCCACGCAATGACTGGCAGCAAACCCGGTTCGCCGGGACCCACCCCGATCCCGTAAAAAGTTCCCAATGCGTTCATGCTGTTCCTCCTAAAGCTTTGCCGTTCATGGCGAAAAGACGGACTTGGACGTGCTCTACCCGGCGCAGTCGGGGACCCACCACGGTGGCGATAGCCGCGGCCACGGCATCCCAGAACGCCGGGGCATCCGGATGGTTGGCCAGGCGTTCAATCACGGTCTCGGTCGTGTTGGCCGTTGTAATCAGTGAGACGAGTGCGGGGGCATGTTTTGTGGCGACGTCCAGCAGCGCTTCCACCGCGCCGCCTCCTGCTTGGGAATGGGTGTCCCACACATCGCGCAGAAGCTTTGCCAGCTTTCCGGGATGGCCGATAACCCACAGGAGAGGAAGCGTTTGTGCGTTTTCTTCGAGCGTCTTTGAAACGCACTCCAGAGCGAACCCCACAAAGTTCGACATCTGTACAATCTGTTTGATGGGCAGATCCAGAGCGGCGCGTGCGAATCTTTGTCCCAAGTTACCCGGCGAGAGCACGATCTGCGCAGGGGATTCGCCCAAGGCCACGCGGATGTACACCTCAATAGATGCCATAAACGAGGCCATCGATTTGGGTTCCACGATGCCCGTTGTGCCCAAAATCGAGATCCCGCCCAAAATGCCAAGACGCGGGTTAAACGTGCGCTGTGCGATGGCTTCGCCGTTTTCGCACCCCACCTCCACGTCCAATCCGTAGTGCTCCGCATCCGAGTCCACAACCTCAGCAACGGCTTGGCGCATCATGGCCCGGGGCACCGCGTTGATGGCCGGTTCGCCAATGGGAATGCGCAGTCCCGGTTGCGTGACCAGTCCGACACCCGTGCCGCGCAAGAAAACGATACGGCCCAAGGTGTTCGGGCGAACCCGGGCGACGATGCGCGCCCGGTGCGTTTGGTCGGGATCATCGCCGCCGTCCTTGATGACAGACGCCGCTGCCCAGCCCGGTTCCTGCGGTATGGGGCTGATGGGGATGGGTATAAAATGGATGCCGTCGGGTAAGGAAACTTCGACGACCTCAGGAAGTTGCCCAGTTAGTAACAACGTCAGCGCGGCCTTCGTGGCAGCAGTCGCGCTGGTGCCGGTTGTAAACCCACGACGCAACCCGTTCTCTGCAAGAGTTGCGAGATCGTAGGGTTGGGCCGGGTTAAAACTGGGAAATCCGGACGTCATTTCTGGGGAATCCGACTCGCTTCAATCAGCAGCGCGTTGACCGTTGCTGCGGCCCAAGGCGAACCACCGCGCGTGCCTTTGTTGGTGATGCGGGGAACGTGCAGACAGCGGCGCAGGCGCTCTTTGCATTCCTGCGTCCCGACAAATCCCACGGGCAGGCCGATCACCAGTCGTGGCCGCCAGCCTTGTTCCTGGATAAGACGAACGGCTTCCTCTACGGCAGTGGGCGCATCACCAATGGCGAGAAGCACTTCGTTGCCGAACTTCAGCCACGCCCGGCGAATGCCCGCCGCCGATTTTGTGAGCCCATTGGCCTGTGCTACAAGCTTCGTCTCTTCGTCGTGGACAAGGCAGGCGGTGCGCAATCCCAGTTGGGCGATCAGCGCTCGCCTTAGGCCCGACTGAACCATGGTGACATCGGTCACGATGGTGCATCGGTCCAGCAAAGCGCGCACTCCGGCTGCGGGAGCGCCCTTAGAAAGGAACACGTTATCCGGTGCCTCGAAGTCGCCCGAGGTGTGTACGAGGCGTTGTAAAATTTCGAGCTGCTCGGTGGGAAACCCGCTCCAATCGCGTCCTGCGGCGATGATTTCGAAGCTCTTTTCCTCGATCGGATGCATCTCGTAAGGCCCTTGAGCAGGCGCCGGAACGGGTGGTGGGGGAAGTGGCGCCGCTGGCTGTGCCGCGACCGGGCTCGCTTGCGAGGCTGCGTCTGGACCCCCGCCGCGAACGTGAAAATGGTGACCCTGTTGGGGAGCGCCGGCTTCGCTTTCGTAACCGATGATGGCAGTCCTATATTTGCAGAGGCTGCAGTTCATGAGTGCCTTGCCCTCAAAGGCTTCGCGTGCGCGGTCAAGCAGCGCGTCGGCGGTAAGCGGGTGGGAATCAAGGTGTCCTGCAAACAGCACTTCCACATTGGGGCGGCTTGCCGTGATCACGTCTACTGCGGCTTGGATGCGTTTAATGAGCACGCCTGTGAACAAGAAAAAGGGGAGCACCAACAGCCGACTGCAGCCCATGCGCACTGCCGTTTCGAGTCCCTCGGCGAGCCCGGGCTTGGCAGTGCCGGAGTAGCACACAAACGAAGCGGCGAAGCCCATGCCTTCTTCCAAAATACGCGCAAGTTTGGTGACGTCGGAGTTGGCGTCAGGATCGGTGGTGCCTCGACCGACGATCACTAGGCAGGTGTCCTGACGGGGTGTAATTCGGGCTGAACGCGACTCAGCTTCTACAACGCGAATGCGGCAGAGTTGGAGCACCGAGGGGTGCAGGTGCATGGGCGCCCCGTAGCGAATGTCGCATTGGGGGAACTCGCGTTGGAGCGCCTGGACTTCTACCGGCATGTCATTCTTGGCATGCGTCGCCCCCAGCAAAACGCCGGGTACGACCGAGATGCGGCTCGCACCGGCTGCGACCGCTTTGCGTACGCCCTCGTCGATCGTGGGACGCGCAAACTCAAGGTAACCGTGCTCAACGATACGTCCATCGACGCGGGTGCGCACGACGTCCACGAAGCGTTCGAATTGTTCGACGCCGTCGGGATCTCGGCTGCCATGTCCGGCGACTACGATGGCGATGTCTTCGGGAAGCGGGATCATGGTGAGGAGTGGATTTGGCTGGGGAAAGGGGTGAGGGCGCGGATGAGCAGGATGCTCATGTCCGTAAATTCCCCGGTGCATTCGTCCAAACGTCCGCGCCAGGTGGCCTCGTTGCGGGTGAGTTGTTCCCACACCTCGACCTGATGCTCGGGTGGAATGCCCGCCTCTAGCAGAAAAGCGGCGATGTCGCGCGGCATGAAATCCCAGGGACGTGGAATGACGATCGCATTGCGCTGATCTTCAAGAACATGAACGAGGTGGCGTTTGAAGGGTTCCAAGTCGCCTCTGCGGTGAAACGTGATGAAGGTTGTTTCGTCAAAACAGACTCGCCCACGGCTGGCCAGAATTTGCGCCGAACTGATTCCGGGCACCGTTTCCACCGGATGCCCGCAGGCGATGTCCACGCGTTCGAGAAACTGGAATCCGGAGAAATGGATGTCCCCCATGAAGACGACTACGCAGCGTTTTCCGGCGTGATGATGCGCCGCGACCTCGGCCAGACGCGCGGTTTGATCCCGGTAGTTCATGGGGATCTCCGTGCAGTCCGGGGGCAGATGCGGCCGTGCGACGTTTAGGACGGCGTCAAACCCGGCGACGACGTCGGCTTCCGCTAGGAGGTCGCGAGCGCGGATGGTGAGAAAACCTGGATCGCCGGGACCGGCACCGATGCAATGAATCATGAGGAAAAACCGAGTTGTGCGCGCAACAGGGGAGCGCTGTTTGGAAAGTATAGGTGAACGTACGAAGCGTGAAGCGCGTGGGAGCGGAAACCTTCCCGGCGTCCGCGATTGTTGCGGCGGCGTGTGACGGTCCAGGCGTTGGCGCGTTCGTTTTCTGCCAACCAGAGCGAGTGGTGGAACTCGTGCCCGTGGTAGGTGGCCTCGGCGGAGCAGTAGCCGAAGTTTTGGAGGGAAGGGGTCATCGCAATGGTCCCTGGCACGGCGCCGACCATGGGAAAATGAGTGCCGTCGGCGGTGCGCATTTGGTCGGCGAGGAACATCAGTCCGCCGCATTCAGCGTAGCAGGGAAGACCGTTGTTGAGGGCGGAGCGGATTTCGGCGCGGAGCGTTGCGTTATCGGCAAGCTGTTGGGCGACCATTTCAGGAAAGCCGCCTCCGATGACGAGGGCGTCGATGTCAGTCGGGAGTTTTTGGGAGTGGAGCGGGGAGAATGGAACGAGCTCAGCGTCTTGGGCCGCAAGCCATTCCAGATTCGCCGCGTAATAAAAATGAAAGGCCTCGTCTTGCGCGATTGCGATGCGCCGGGAGGGAGTAGAGCTCGGGCGCGTGGCGGCGACTTGCGCGTTTAAACTGCTGACTGGGTGGGAGCGGGCGAGGGCAGCGAAGCTCTCGAGGTCGAGGGTGCTGCGGGCCAGTTCCGCCAGATCGGCTTTTGAGGGCAGGAGACGTTCTTGAGCAGCTTGCAGGCCGAGGTGACGCTCCGGCCATTCTAGCATTGGGTTTTTGGGAATGGCCCCCAGAACGGGTACACCCAGCGGACGGATTGCCTCGCGCAGATACTCCGCGTGGGAATCGCCACTGACCCCATTGAGCACGACGCCCGCGAGCCGATTCGGGTGCGCCTCGGCGAGAAATCCGCGCAAAGTGGCGGCGATGGAGCGGCCTGCTTTTGCGGCTGGCATACACAGCACAACGGGCCAGTCGAGCCAGCGAGCGAGTTCCATCGTGCTGCCCTCCTCCGAGGTTGGAGAGGCTCCGTCGAAAAGGCCCATCACGCCTTCTAAAATGCCGGTGGCTGCACGCGTGTGCTGGTCTGCTTCGGCGAGTACGCCCGCTTTGTCCATGAGCCACGCGTCCAGATTGCGCGAAGGTCCCGCACAGAACTGGTTGTGGTAACTCGGGTCAATGAAGTCTGGTCCCGCCTTAAACGGTTGCACCGCCATGCCGCGCGCCTCTAGTCCCGCCGTGATCAGGCAAGTGAGCACGGTTTTCCCGCTGCTGCCATGCAGCCCGCCGAGGACGAAGCCGGACGGTGCGTCGCAAGTTGAGGAGGTGTTGTGCGGGCTCAATGTGTGAGGGGCGTTAGGCGAGTGGGTGGTAGAGCCTCCCTCCGGGGCTCCTGAGGCTTGGACAGTTTTTAAGGGTTCTGTATCGAGGAACCCATTTGTGATCCGTCATTTGCATGGCCATGGTATCCTGGGTTAAAACTCAATTCCGCGTCGGGCGGTGATGCCTTGGTCGAAGTGGTGTTTTACTTTGCGCATTTCCGTCACGACATCTGCTGCAGCGATCAGGTCGTCGTGCGCGTACCGGCCCGTGAACACCAACTCCACTTGCGGCGGACGGCTTTTGGCGAGTTCCAAGGCGCGCTCCAAGGGGATCAGCCCGCGATGGATGCAGTAGTTGATTTCATCCACGATCACGAGGTCGTGTTCTCCGGAGGCGAGCACGGTTTGGAGGGCGTCCATTTCTAGGGCAAGCGCCTTGGTCATGGCCTCCACATGCTCGGGGATGTGTTTACTGCGGGAAAGGATCCAGTCTTGGTCCACGTTGCGGTAAGTCAGATTGGGATGGAGCGTGGGGCAGAGGGCGAGTTCTCCGGTTTTCCAGCGCGGCTTCATCATGCGCAGGTAATAGACGTGAAAACCGCAACCGAGCGCGCGCAGCATGAGCCCCATCGAGGCGGTGCTTTTGCCCTTACCTTCACCAGTGTAGATTTGAAATGCGCCGTGTTTAAGGCGTTGGCTTTGTGGCATAAGGATTTGGGGTGGTAATGTAGGCCCGCGTCTTGACGGGGCGCGGGGAATCCTGCGGGGTGAACTCGGTATTGAGCGTTGGCGTGAAAGCAACTGGTTCCTCTTCGAGTACCGGCATGGCGCGGGGGGTGATGTTGTCGCGCAGCACAAGCCCAGCGAGTAGCACTATCACGCATCCCAACGACACGCCCCAAAACCAGCGCAGCACGCGCGGGATGTCGCCCGGTTGAGGGCTTGGCGCAAGCGGGTTGAACACTGGTCCTTGTTGCGCTAGGCCGTCGTAGAAGTTGACTCCACCCAAGCGCACCCGCAGGGCCCACGCAGCGGCGGCTTCGCTCCAACCCGCGTTTGGACTAGCGTGTCTTTGGGCATCGGCGGATACAGCGAGGGCATACCGGAACCCGCGTGGAATCAGCGAGGCAAGCGCGCAGAGTCGTGCGGGAATGTAGTTGAGGACATCGTCGGCTCGCGCGGAAAATTTGCCTACAAGTTCGTACTGCTCGTTGCGGTGGCCCACCATGGAGTCGAGCGTGTTCGCCGCACGGTACACAAGCGCGGCCGGCGCGCCGCCCACGGCTGCCCAAAATAGCGGGGCGACAAATCCGTCGGTAGCGCTTTCTGCCACGGCCTCGACGGCGGCCCGGCTGATCTCGGCGGCTTCCAGATTGTGGGTGTCTCTGCCCACAATGTAGCCCACCCGACGGCGACTTTCCTCTAGGTCCCCGAGTAACAATGGAGCATGTACGTCCTGAGCGTGGCGGGCGAGATCGCGAGCGGCGAGGGTCTGGTAGATCACGAGCGCGTCCCAGCACCACGCAAGGCTTGGGTGAATCAGCCCCAACCCGTTTCGGACGACAAAATAAACGCCAAGCATCGTGCCGCAAACGCAGGCCCACAGCAGAACACCCGCCACAACCGAGCGCCCCAAGGCTCGTACGCAAAGCGCCTCGAACACGGTCGTCAGCACACCTGCGCCCCGAGTGAGGTGTGGCCAGCCGTGGGGATCGCCAAGCAGCAGATCCAGCGCGATCGCCAACAAAAATTGGAACGCATCAGTCCGCCACATAGCGCCAGAGCTCCTCCAGGTTCAGGTGTTCTTCCAGCAGGTCGGCCATTCCGTTGTAGAGCGCTTCGCGTTGACGGCGAAAGGATTGCGACGAGACCCGGTGCGAGCTTAGCCCGGCGACGCGGCCGATTTCGCGGCGCACCTGAGAGGCCTCGAAAAAGCCGTGTAGATAAGTCCCCCACACCTTGCCATGAGTATAACCTTCTTCTCGTGATCCCTGCGTATCAGTGACTTGCAGTAGCGGCTCACACACTGTACCCGCTCGGCTCCGCCCCATGTGGATCTCGTAGGCCTGCCAGCGTTCGCCTTGAAAAATCGCTTCGACTTGGCGTACTTCCTTTTGCGCACTGAACCACGTTTCTACTGGCAAAAGCCCGAGGCCCGCTTCCTCTCCCGCCTCGCCCGCGAGGCCATCAGGATCAGCTAGGCGAGTGCCGAGCATTTGAAATCCCCCGCACACTCCCAGAATTAGACAGCCGCGTTGGTGGGCTTGCAGGATGGCGGTCGCGAGTCCGGAAGCCTTGAGCCAGCGTAAATCAGCGAGTGTATCCTTGGTTCCCGGCAGTACGATGACGCGCGCATCCGAAAGTGCCGCGGGTTGGTCCACCCATTCGACGCGCACGCCCTGGTCCAGATGCCACGGATGGGCGTCCTGCGAATTCGAAGTACGCGGGAAACGGATCCAGTGGATAGGCGCGCCTGTGGGATCCTGCACGGGGCCTGTCGAAAGGCTGTCTTCGCTCTCGGGCTGAAGTTCTTGCGCGTAGGGAAGCGTTCCCAGAAGGGGCGCACCAAAGTGCGGTGCGAAGTAGCGCGCAGCATCCGAAAAGAGCGAGAGATCGCCACGGAACTTGTTGACGATGAGGCCTGCGCAGCGAGCGCGGTCTTCGGATTCAAGGAGCGCCCAGGTGCCGGCTGCCTGCGCGAAAACGCCGCCGCGTTCAATGTCCGCAACCAGTAGCCAGCGCGAGTCGAGGTGGCGCACGGGACGCAGGTTCACAAGATCGCGCCGCATCAGGTTGAGCTCGACGGGGCTTCCCGCGCCTTCGAGCACAAGGACCTCGCACCGGGATTCCCAGTAGCTAAGACTCTCCGTGACCGTGGGCCAGAGTTCCTCGATGCGCTTGTAGTAGTCGGCGGCTTTGATGTGGCCCTCAGCGCGCCCAAGCCGCACCAACTGAGAACCGAGTTGGCCTGATGGCTTGAGCAAAATTGGGTTCATCCGCACCGACGGCAACAGTCCGCACGCCTCGGCTTGCACGGCTTGGGCGCGTCCGATCTCGCCGCCATCGGCTGTGACGGCCGAGTTGTTGGACATGTTCTGCGCTTTGAAGGGGGCCACCCGTAATCCGCGCCTGCGCAACCACGCGCACATGGCCGTGGCGACCCAACTCTTTCCGCTATTCGAAGACGTGCCGAGGATGCTGATGGCGCGCATGCCCTGCGCCTTTCGAGCCGTGTGCGTACGGGGCGCGCCCTTGGTCGCCACGGCGAGCGCATCGAGCAGGCGTGCGTTGTCAGCGCGTGAGCGCACCGCCACGCGCACGTAACGGTCCTGGTCGAGGTGTTCAAAGCCGTGGCAAATCCGCACGATAAACCCTTGCTGACCGAGCTTTTCAAAAAGTTCGTCTGAACTCTGGAGGCTCGTGTGGACTAGCAAAAAATTCGCATCCGAGGGGAGCGCTTCCAAACCGGGCAAGGCACTAATGCCGGTAGCGAGTTCCTCGCGTGCCTCGGGCAGTTGGCGCAATCCCGTAAGCAGTTGCGTTTGGCGCTCAGGGGTGAGGTGGGTGAGTGCCCATGTCTCGGCTACGCCATTTACTGACCAAGGCGGCTGCCAGGCGCGCAGCTGCCTCATCCAAACTGGGTTTGACGTCGCCGCAAAACCCAGGCGCAGGCCGGGCACGCTCCAACTTTTGGTCATGGCCCTCAGCACAATCACGTTCGGATGGCTCGCCAAGTTTTGTAGGAGCGAGTGCCTTTCCGGTTCCGGCACGAACTCGATAAAGGCCTCGTCGATAATCCAGGCGAGGTGGGAAAGGGCGGGGGCTCGCAGGTATTTCGCGAGATTTGAAAAGAGACGTCCCGTGGGGTTGTTCGGGTTTCCTAAAAGGACGACGTCGGCCCCGTGCAAGGTCTCCACGACCGAGTCCACACTGGGCGGATCTGGTAGTAAACTGGCAGTACGCACCTGCACGCCGGCAGCGGTGCAGGCTCGGGCGTAGTCGGCGAAGGCGGGTTGAAACACCACGGCCTGGTGCCCCGCGAAGAGGCGGGTGGCAAGGTAGAGCGCTTCAATCGCGCCGGCCGTGGGGAGGATGTGGGCGGGCTCAACGCCGTGGAGGAGGCTGAGGCGCTGCGTCAGGGCAGCCGCATCGGCGTCGGGATAACGGCTGATGGCGTCCCAAAGCGGCACGGAGGGCGGGGGCGCGGGGGCTTGAAGGAAAGCGTTGGTGTTGACGCTGAAATCCAAAAAGTCAGAGCGTCCAAATTTGAGCTGCGCCTCCCTCAGTCGACCGCCATGGAATGCCTGGCTCATGACTGAGGGCTCCCTTTTAAGACTAATGGCAGACCTGCGATTTGAAATTCCACGTAGTCTGCTTGGGCTGCAACGCGTTGATTCGCCCGCCCGCACAGATCCCGAAAAGTGCGCCCCAGCGGCGAGGAGGGCACGAGCCCCATGCCGAGTTCATTGCTTACAACAAACAGGGTGATGTCGTGGACTCGTGCTTCGGCAAGGGACTTGTCCAGTAGCGCAAGAAGCTCCACTTCGGGCATAGACTCACATTGGTAGGAGAGCCACAACGTTAGGCAGTCTAGCAAAACGGCGCTGCCTGCGTTTTCGGCAAACACGGCAGGCAGGTCGAACCGGTTTTCGATCGTGCGCCAATGCGCCGGTCGTCGGGCACGGTGTAGGTCCAGGCGTGCGTGCATCTCGGAGTCGGCGAGGTCGGTGGCGCAGGTGGCCACGTAGGCGACTGGACGTCCTGAGGAAGTCGCCAGTAATTCAGCGCGCGAACTTTTCCCACTGCGCGCTCCGCCGAGAATGAGGGAGAGGCGCGGGCTCATCGGCGGGCGAGCAAT
>CAIWVL010000360.1 GCA_903916085.1 uncultured Spartobacteria bacterium | reverse complement strand
AGGGGCTCATGTGGCGTTTTCGAGAGCTTAGTTTTTGAGCAAGTTCTTCAACGTCGTTCGCGGTTGGTAAAAGCGAACCAGTCGCTAGACTAATTACTTTTTCACGCCCGAAAAATCTTTGATTTATTTTTTCTATTTGAGCTAGAGCATGGGGAGAAATGGAAATGAAGCAAACCATTACAATGAGTATGTAAATTTTTTTCATGGCTTGTCTCCTGCTATTTTTGGGAAAATGTAGCTCAGCTCAAAAATGAGAGAATTTGAATTGGGAAGGGACGTTACTTTACGAGAAATTTTAAGTTCCTCAAGAATGACGTGCGGTATTAACGACTCGACTTGCAATAGGGTTTCTTGCATTGGTCCGAATCCACCTTCGAAGCTAGCTTTGATTCGAGCTGGACTGCCTTCTATGTAGCGTGCAAAACGTCCGCGCTCCGTCACGTAGAGCATTCCCGTACGCTCAAGCGCCAGTGGTTGGTATTTGGCGACCGTTGCATCTGAAAGTTGTGCAAATAATGGCGTGGGGTCCAACTGAAGCAAACGGTTTTGTTCCTGGAAAAGATGCCTTTTTGGTCTGATTTCGTCTTCGATCTTTCGGATGGAATCAAGACGCGTCATCTGTTCATTATAGCGTATTTGCTTTTGCTGATGGACTCGTTGGACGCGGGTTTCTATGATAAACAAAATAGCAGTGGATATACCAAATGCTAAAAGGGGAGCAATGAGCCCATAACGAATGATTGGGATCGTGTAATTACTCATTCAGAGTGGAGTTTTAGTAGGAAACGCCAGTGTATCTTTTTCCGAAATTATTTGTGTGATCGTAGCTTCAAAATGAATTGGAAAAGATACAGAGATGTCGTGGGTTAGTTCGAACACTCCAGCATTAGCATTAAACTTTGGGTTTCTACCTTGATTTTGGGTTGCGGTAATTTGTCGGGAATTGTCTGGGTTGTAGCTATAATCGCCGGTTGAAATAGCGATGTTCTTAAAAAAGGCAGTCACCCCACGGGAAGTGCTTAATTTGTTCAAGCATTCAAGCGATTTTGGCATACCCACGCCTTTAATAATCCAAGTCCGGACCATGCCAGCGGATGGCACTGCCTGCCCATCAGGCGTCGGAGTAGTCGGTTGCGTCGTTTCTACGCTATATTGGAATGTTTCCAGTATAATAGCTGAATTCTCTGGAAATAATTGCAATAGGAATTCAAGCGCAACCCATCCGCGGGAACGAGATTGCATTAACGTATTCGTTACGTTAATTTTGTTGCGTTCAGTTTGGATCGCAGTTTGCGCATCTACCGATTGATTGAGCTCCTGTTCTGTTAGGGTCCATGCTGGATTTCTAATTGTTTCAATAATTAGGAGCGCGCAATGAATGGACGCTCCTAATAGTAAAATTACAGCGCCCCGCACAATCCATTTAGCTGCTTTAAGAAGGCGTAGATCCTGAAGCGTAGGATAATTTAAATCCAGCTTTGCAAAGTTAAAAAAATTAAATCCACGCAGCCACGCGTTCCACAGCGTGGTGAAAGTTCGCGACTTCGCGAGTGCACTCGTTCCTGATAATCCCTGCTTTATTAGAGTATTGTCATACACCAGAAACTCTGGACGAAAGTGGGGAATTTCTTGGAGCAGGGATTGCTTAGTAAGATCCAGGAGTTCCAGACGAATCGGATTTCTGGTGTACGAATAGGCTTCGAGGTCTTTTCGGGCGGCCTGTAGGGCAACCGGATTGGCAGCTAGAAGCAGCACTTTGGGAGGTTCTCCACGTGTCCTCCCTGGGTTTGTCAACTCTGCGCTAAGTGCCATGTTCCAGAGGACGTCTCCGAATCCCGCTGGAGTGGGTGCGTTTCCCCGATGCAACAAGGTGCGCATACTGCGTAATTCGCCCAACTGAGTAAGGGCAAACACCGTGGTGAACTTCAAATAAGTCACGGCGATCAGTCGGCCTCCGGCAAGCGCCGGACTGAGAAGAGGCAAGGCAGCAAAAGCTTCCAAAGGCGCTGCCGTCACACTGACCCGAATCGGGGTGCGCCACTGTTCGCCAAGCTGGAGAAGATTCCGCAAAAATACCTCCCGCGATCGGGACAAAGAAATGGCGGTGCAAGGCTCTTCTTCGGTACCTGCTCCCCAAAACGGCAGAAGCCGCCAGGAAGTTGCTTCGACAGCCCCTTCACGATCTACAAGAAATTCCTGTGGATCATCGATAAGGTTGAAGTGGAGAATGGCAAAATCCTGATCGGTAGCGCCCGCTACGTTTCCTTTGTGAGCAACTTCTGATAGGGCAAACTCATCGGCAACGTGTAAAATCACTCCGAGTGCGTTGGGACGCTGTCCGAAATGCGCGGGATCGAGCAGTCGGCTCAAAATATCTTCCACGCCTTGACCAGAGGTTAAGATTGATAAAGGAAGGGGCGGGCCTTTTTTCCAGCGGCTATCTACGCGAGAGAATGTAGCCGAGACAACTTCGCTGCCACCGTCAAACCAAAGGTGCCACTGGAAATTGAGATCCACGGGATCCTGACTCCAGCCGCGGTCATGGCCTCTGCTTGTTTTTGCGTTAACAACGCAAGCCTGCCGATAAACATCGGCAGGCTTTAATGTGATAGGATCTACGATGGAAGTCATGGGAGAACCTATGGGGCTTTGGAATTTGTTGGCCTACCAATCTCGGGTGTCACCGGCGATGCCTGCAACTAATGCATGTGTGGTTACGCCGTCTGTGTCTTGGTAGTCGCAAGAGCCAAAAGGATTGTGCAACGTGGGAATTTTGGTTCCCCAAGTGTAGGTCCCTCCGGAGGGGCAGGCTGGGGCGGTTTCCAGCGCCTTGCCGGTTCCGAAAGCGTCGGTGCTTGTGAACGCTGCTCCGATGTTCAGGTTTGAAAAGTTAGCCTGTGCGCGAACTGCTTTTTGAACAGCTGCCAACTGCATGCGGCATCGCGCCTTGTTCGCGCCCTTCCGATAGGCACCGATTCCCAAGAAGGCAACGGAGATGAGGCCAAGCATCAATGCGATCACAAGGCTAACTTCGATGAGCGTCATGCCGGACAAGTGGATTCGACGAGTTGTTTGTTTATTTATTTTCATAACTGAAACTAATTTCAATATAATTTAAAAAATAGAAGTAACGCTATTAGCAGATATCTATTTTTGGTGTCTCGGATTTCGGGAAATGACTCACGGCCATCTCTCTCTGAATGTAATCTAGTGCTTTTATCTCTTATCAACGGCCTAGATACTGGAGTTTGAAGTACAACCCCGGCTCATGAATGCACCGGTGAATCGTCCCGCTGCGCTTTGGTGGCCGCAAAAAAGTTGAGGGAACCGAATTTTTCGTGCCGAACAGCCAGGAAGACCCGCATCCACGATTCTGGGGCGGTCACTCAATTCTTTGACGCTATGAGAATCCGTTCGTTCGCTTTGCTTTATTTCGGGTTGTTGTGCCTTCAGTCGGTGACTGATTCTGCACGCGGCAATCTCGCATTGAATGCCCCTGGCATCGCCCTTGGGAGCCAGTCTGCGACGTTTGTGCCATTTCGCAATACGAGCACGCTTCTCGGCTGCTACAAATTTATCTTCTTAGGAACGGAAGCCAAAGGCTCAACTGTTGGGGGGCAAAATTCACTTGGCAGCAAGGGCAACGGGGGGGTGATAAATTACAAAGCTTTCGTCTCGTCAAAAAACAGCAGCACTCCGCCTGCGCAAGCGATCCAGTTGACATTCGTCGACGTCGCGACATTCAACTCCAGTCCGCTCCAAACTCTACTTCTTTGTCCGGCGGCGGTATTTACTGCGACAACAGTTCCAATAGACGTTGATCTAGTATGGCAAGGTGACGGGAGTGGGAAACAGCCCAACGGTTTTTTCAACATTTTAGGTGAAGTTCAAAAAGACCCGCCTCCGCCTACTGGAACCTTATATTTTCCCAATGGAATGTGGGAACTTAAAAGCAACTCTGCGAATTCATTCCCTAGTGGCACGGCTACTATTATTCGGAATTAATAATTCAAATAATTTTACATCATTAAGATATGGAAAAAATAAATAAAAGGACCTTTTTTTGCGAATGCGTAAAATTAATTGTTTTAGCGGTGTCTTGCTTGTGTATCAGCTCTCTTTCTGGACTTTGCGAGGAGTTTTCAGAAATTACCAAAGCTGAGGTCAGAAAAGGGCCGATCCGGGATGTGATTGAGGAGAAGGCTTTACGGCAACTGGCACGAGATGCCGCCAAACTGCAAGAACGGGTAGCTTCGCAATCAGTGCCGCTTTTAGAGCGGGTACCTTCGACGGAGGGATCTTTGGGGATGGCGTCGATTTTTATAATTGATGAGAAGTTTTACACCATTATCCCGATTGGCTCAGTGCTCAGTTTACCGGGAAAGCTCCGAGCGCGCGTCGTGACCAAGCCTGAGGGCGTGCTTTTGTTGTGGCCCGACTTTCTGGCACGAAACAGCGATTGGCTGGGGACGAAAGAGGTGAGCCTGGCGATGTCTAGGGGAGATGTGAAGGCGGCTGCTGTGGTCATGCATGATCTGGCCGCTGATGGCCGTATGTTTGTGGCGGTGTATCGGGGGTGCCCCATCACGATTTTGGAACCCGTGCCGCCCCGTAGTGGAGCTAAGTCGGAGTAAGTTCCTGGAGTCCAAAATGAAACACGCCTTCCAATCTACTTTGTGGTTCGGTCTGATCGGAGCCGTCTCAGTTTTCGGGAGCACGACGGATGCTTTTGTGCGTCAAACAGACTTAGCCACGGGACAAGTTTATGACATGCCAATGACGACACCCGGTGGAGCTTTTGCCGCGCCACTCCCCGTGAGTGATCTCGGAGCTAAGTTTGAACTTTACGCGCGTGGCACGGCCTGGGACTGCAACATTTATCTTTTAGATACTAAGCTCATTTACGCCTACGCCCCGGCTGCGACCATTACGATTGTATCTGAAGATAATTACGTGTCTGGCGATCCGTTCAGCGGCACGTATGTGAAGCGGAGTCGCGCTGATCGGCCTTTTACTGTCACAACAAATGTGTCTGGACTGGTCACAGCAAGCGGAGCCAGTGCGGCAGAGACATCTGTTTACTATAGCGTAGATGGGATGGATTACGATCCAGTGAGTTATTCTTCACTAAATCAGTCTGTTTATCCGCTGCAACATTATAACCTGGGTAATGGCTCTTTAGTATGGGGCCCAGTTTACCACGAACTTCATTCCCCACTTCTAATGAATGGTTGTGGTCAACAGACGTACACCTTTGTGCGTTACGCAGCAGATCAAGTGCCCGATACAATTTTAGCACAGCCTACGCTTCAAGTGTGGCCGGTTACGACTTGTACAATAACAAATTTTGCGGCAAATCAAATTTTCAGCGACCGCATTCCAAGTGTTAATATTAATGTGAAACATGCCTATCCAGATTCTAGGTTGTATGTTCAAATTTACTCTGGTGGATCTGTTCTTGGCAAGGCGGGAACTGTGATCACGGGGACGGAACGGCGGTACGGATCGTATTATAATGTAGGGCAGGGTGCCTCGGCGACCAATGTGCCCCAAGACGTTTCCATGACAATCGATAACCTCTCGGGGTACGCCTCTGCGTCTGGCACCTATACGTTAGAGGTAATTTCTGAGACACCTTTTTTTAAACGTACTGGGGAACGGCTCCTTAGTGTGTCGTTTGAAGTGCAGAGGGCGATTTCGAGCCGTGGCGCTTTTGGTTCTGCCGAAGCACCTTAGAAGTAAATTAAGACATGTGCTTCTTAATCCACATTTCATGAGACGCGCATCATTGGCGATCGGTGCGCGCCAAGCGGGCATTGTACTGATGGAGGCAACCGTTGCTCTGGGGCTTGCCGTTTTTCTGGCTTTGATGGTCATGAAGGGTTTCTTGCTGGCCATTTCTGGCAACCAATGGACCGTTATGCAGACGCTAACGGACGCTTATTTGACCCGTGAAACGGCTCTTTCCAACCGTGTCCCCGTGGCGGATTTGACGACGCACCCGTCTGCCTGGCCAGACTCGGCGCTTGATGTCCCGCCGACTATGAACCAAACGGTGAGTCTCGGCGCACTTCCAGGAGGTAGCCCGGTGGTTGCGCAACTGATCCGATTTCGCGTC
This sequence comes from uncultured Spartobacteria bacterium, assembly GCA_903916085.1. Classification (GTDB taxonomy): domain Bacteria; phylum Verrucomicrobiota; class Verrucomicrobiia; order Chthoniobacterales; family Chthoniobacteraceae; genus Chth-196. Next base: position 26,373 of record CAIWVL010000360.1, on the reverse strand, counting down.
AATGAGACGCCATTGGACAATTCCGAAACCAATGTCACGGTCTGGTGCCTGCATTCGGTGCTCAGCTACTCAGTTGGGGAGCAGCAATACGTGAAAAGTCGGTCCACAATTCGCACGCAATGAAGTTAGGCGCACGTTTGTTAACGAAAACTTGCATTTTGAGCGGCTTTACGCTTCTGGAAATGTCCTCGGCAATGGCTGTGCTTATGATTCTTTCGAGCGCACTTTTGGCCATGTTGCAACAGCATGTTCTATTGATGCAGTTGAGTCAGCGACAATCGTTTCTGACCTCCGAAGCCCCGAAAATCGGCAACCTGCTTATTCGAATAATGAATGGCGCAGACCACTATTTTATTTATGCGGATAAAGCTGCGGCTCTCGGGAATGGCGTGCCGATTTTAGGTGGAGGCTCGGCGGTAAAGCTGTTTTTCAATTCAGCCACTCAAACCTTTTCGTCGTGTGTGCTTTCAGTGGAATTAACAAGCTCTGGGCCGGCCCTTAGGTGTTACACGCCACAAAACGGAGGCACTGCAACCGCATGGACGGTCTCAGGCAAGGTCGCTTCAGCCGAATTTTTCAATGCGGATGGGATTCTAGCCGTCACGCTTCATGGCCCGAATGGAGAGCTGATCACCTACAGTGGAGGGGCCCGATGAGGCATGGGCGATGGTTACAACATGGATTTGCCGCCCTGCCATTGGTCTCAGCGATGGCACTGATCTTTTCGCTGTCTTTATTGATGTTGCTGCGGGGGGGAATGATGAATCGTGATCAAGCGTCTAAGGCCCAACTCCGAATCGATTATCACCAACGCGAAGAAGCTTTAATGCGCGCTATCGTGGCCGTTTTTCCGCAAAAGGTGATTGCCTGCATGAAGGGCAATTATGCAACGTCTGACGTTTATTCATGGCCCACGCTTTTTGCCGACGCTCAGTCAATGGCCGGGACATCTACGGTTTTAGGGGCCGAAGTCTTGACCGCCTTGGGACTGCAAAATTCGCGCAACGGCAATCCAGGTGGTTCGGCTGAAGTGGCCTTGCGAATGTCGATCCAGTCGCTAACTGGTGTGGTGGGGGCTGTCACGCCGGGAACTACGGAGTACGCAGCGGTTTTCGGGGATGCGCGATTTGCGGGTAAAACACCGCCCTTTCTGGAGGTGCCTGGCAACCTTCAGGGAGTGGACGCCGTGCGTCCCATCGTGTCGCTGGGAAAGAAGTACGCTGTACAATCGGCAGAACTGCTCGCGAGCGTCAGCAATTACTCGATCTACAATTTCATTCCTTATCCAAACATCCGCTTTGGGTACGCCGCCCCCGGTCAACCGATCGTCGCCAAACGCAACTGGTGGGCCTTTGCGGTGACCTTCGGAGGGGTTGCTGACGGATCCGCATCACAGTTTCAGTCCATCACAAAATACTACGTGCTATCGCTGTACGAAATACCGTCCCAATTACCGATCGAGGCGGCAAGTTTCGCTCAAATTGGAACGCACCAAGATGGGACGACCTGGGATGCGTCGCAAATCACGATTTCGGGAGGTGTATATGCGGGTCAACTCGCTTTGAACGATACGTTTGGGGCCTCGCGGGTGACAGCCAAGCAATCTGTCAGTTTCGCTAAGGCCATGTTGATCGGCGGCACTTTGGTGGGCAACGACTTTGATGCGCCTGGGGTTCGAGAGGGCCTGCAAGCCGTCTCAAATCATGAAACACTTCCGGTGGCACTATCCGCCAACTCGGGGCGACTTGCCTTTATACCGATCCAACGGGGGCACCAGTTTCTTCAGCGTACAGCTGACGTAGCATCCACCAATGCCTGGGATGCCTACAGTCAAGGTGCTGAGCAATGCGCCATTAGTGTGGCGATAACTTCCATGGTGAGCCTTTCCGACCAGACGCCCATAGAGCTCAGAGTACGGTACGCGTTGGCCGATGGAAACTTTGCCGAAATCAGCCTAAAACGGGGTGCTAATTGGCCGACGCCTCTTCAATCTGGCGGTGACCTTGTCCCGTTCCAAACGGAATTTACCGCCTCCAATCGCGCGTGTTTGACGTTTTATCCGGAGCGACTCAATGCCTGGTTGCTTGCGCAGGGGGCGGCATCGGTGCGTGTGAATTGCGGCATTCACTTTCGGACTGATGCCTCGGGGAATCCATTGACGGTGCGGCAGGCTGCTGATGTGCCGGCACCTGAGGACATGGCAATAATCATACGTGAGGGGCAAGACTTGACGGCTTTTACGGCAGGTCTGTCGATCGTGTCGCCGCATCGTGTGTACTTGGGTGATAACTTAAACGTGACGGCAGCATCGGCAACGCCGGTCGGAGCGGGGCTGGTGTCTGGGAGCGTGTTTTATCCGGCGCTATCTATTTTTGCGGGGGAATTGCGTGTCGGCACAACGGCGGCTGTTCGACCGTTTGATTTTCATGGACAAGTGAGCACCCTGGCATCGGGAGGGGCTGTTCCTTGGAAACCCATGGATTGGAAGTCGGGGAGCGATGATGCGGTGCAAAGCGGGGTTGCGGCGGAGTTGACGCCTTTAGCCAGTCCGGCGAATCTGCCGCCAGTGCATCAGATGAACTGGCTGGTAGTGATTGAAGCGATTCCGCAGGAGTGAGAAGGGGGGGGCCGCTTGTGTTCTACCGATTATCGAGGTACAGCGTGACTGCCTACTAGGCCTTTGGAGGCGGCGGAGGTTTTGTTTTGCGAGGTCATTCGCGAGGCGCGGCGAAAAGGCGGGGAGATGTTGCTGCTTGTGAGGATTCCCATTGCTTCACGAGCGGTTGCCCGTCGATAATCTCGAGCCGCTCCTCTGCCATGCTTACCATTCGCAATCTGAAGAAGTCCCACGGGGGCAACACGCTGTTTGAAAACGCTTCTATGCAAGTCAACTATGGCGAGAAAGTCGCCTTGGTTGGTCCAAATGGAGCAGGGAAGAGCACGCTGTTTTCGATCATCCTGAATCGAGACGAACCTGATTCTGGCACCGTTGAGCGCGATCCCTGGACGATGGTGGGCTTTTTGCCGCAGGAAGCTGAGGCGGTTGGTGATGAAACTGTGTTGGACATCGCAACGGGCCGGGCTTCCGAGGTGCCACTTTTGGAGAAGCGTTTACGGGAACTAGAGCAGGCCGGTGACGTCGAGGGGGCCGAGTACATGGAGGCCTCAGCCAAGCATGAAGCTCTTACCAATCCCAAGGTGGATGCGAAGGCGAAGAAGATGCTTGCTGGGCTCGGCTACCGTGAGGGGGACTATGGACGCCCTGCGCGCACGATGAGCGGAGGCTGGGTGATGCGCGCTCATTTGGCTCGGCTTCTGGTGATGGAACCGGACTTGCTGATGTTGGACGAGCCAACCAACCATCTTGATTTGGTGTCCCTTATCTGGCTCCAGGCTTACCTCAAGGACTACTCAGGGGCGGTCCTACTCATCTCCCATGACAGGCAGTTCATGGATGAAATTATCGAGAACGTTTTCGAGATTTCTGAGAAACGACTCCTGGAGTGGAAGGGCAACTACACCGCTTACCTGGAGCAGCGGGAAGAAGCGTACGAACGTCAGAACGCCTCTTACAAAAACCAGCAGAAAGAGATTTCGGCGTTGCGCGAGTTTTACGACCGGTTTCGGCAGGTGGCATCCAAGGCCTCGCAGGCCATGAGTAAGCTCAAGCAGATTGAGCGCATGGAGCTTGTGGAAAAACCGATACCGCCCCGCAAGCCCTTCCGGTTCATTATTCCGCAACCGGTGCGCAGTGGTGCGAAGGTTGTGGCGCTTGAGAACCTGCACATGGCCTATGGTGAGTACCCAGTGTACAAGGGATTAAGCTTAGACATCGAGCGCGATGAACGCACGGTTTTAGTCGGCCCTAACGGTTCGGGTAAGAGTACGCTTTTAAAAATTCTCGCAGGTGTTCTGGAGTTTCAGAAGGGCGAACGGAAGCTTGGGCTGAATGTCAAAATTGGCTACTTCAGTCAGCATCGAGCGGCCACATTGGATCCCGATAAAAGCGTTCTTCAGGAGGTTATGGACGCGGCTCCGACTCTTGCGGAGAACGAGGCGCGCGGCATCTTAGGGAGTTTCTTATTTCGCAAAGACGACATTTACAAGAAGACCTCAGTGCTTAGCGGTGGGGAGAAGACGCGGCTGAATTTGATCAAGTTTTTGGTCGATCCGCCAAACTTTCTACTCATGGATGAGCCGACGACGCACTTGGACATTCACACGGTGGAGTCCTTGATTTTGGCCCTCCAGCATTACGAAGGCACCCTCGTGTTTATTTCTCACGACGTGCACTTCATTCGCAAGCTCGCGACTAAGGTGTTACATGTGCACAACGGGGCGGTGACAGCGTATCCTGGTGGGTACGACTATTTCCTCGAAAAGACGGGTGGATTTGGTAACGAGCGTGCGGCGTTGACCGCCTCTTAGAAGCTATGGCGCGGTGCCAGAGGGGGCGAACTCGAAGGAGTTGGCATTCCTCAGGCGTCGCTTGCGTGAAAAAATTTCGTTATTTATGGAGGGCAGGGTACTGCGAGCTCTCCCGAGCGGGGCCAGTCTATCCGTTCCTATCACGACGGGCTTGTTTTAGCCTCCATTCGGGGGGGCTTTCATACGATGTCGTTTCAGGTCACAGCCCCCCGCTTACGCTCACGCTTTCAACAGCTCCGTTTTCCCGTGCCAGCACTGAGCGCGGCGGTTGAAATTCTGTGAGACGCGGTTTAGGTTGTGAGGATGGACCCGTCCTCACCCCATGCAGCACGCCTTTTGCCTTCGGATCTGCGGTTGATTTACGACAAGGTATTGGCTCAAGAGCGCGTGACGGAGAGGGAGGCGTTGTTATTGTTTCGGCACAACGACTTAAACGCGCTGGGACTCATTGCAAATGTCATCCGCAATCGCAAGAACGGCAACATGGCGACGTACATTCGCAATCTGTACGTTAACTACTCGAATTTGTGTATTCTATCCTGTCAGTTTTGTGCCTTCAGCGCGAAGAAGAGGGATCCTCATGCCTTCGAGCTGAGCATTGAGCAGATTGCCGACAAAGTGAAGGTCGGGCTCGGGCAGGGAATCACTGAGGTGCACATGGTGGGCGGTCTACATCCAACGCTGCCTGGCAGTTGGTACATTGAGTTGCTCGAGACCCTCCGTGCGCTGAGCCCCGATCTTTTCCTCAAGGCCTTCACCGCCGTGGAAATCCGTCATCTGGCGGAGCGCATCTTCAAAAAATCAGTTGCAGAAACGCTCGGCTTGCTTCGAGACGCCGGACTCGGCGCAATTACTGGGGGAGGTGCTGAGATTTTTGATCCGGAGGTGCGGGATCGTATTTGTCGTGGGAAGGAAACTGCGGAGGAATGGGCGGAGGTGCATGAAATCTGGCATGGCATGGGCATGCGCAGCACGGCAACGATGCTTTTTGGGCATGTGGAAACGCTGGAACAGCGCGTCGATCACTTGCGTCGACTTCGCGACCTTCAAGATCGCACGGGTGGGTTCACCGCATTTATTCCATTCGCCTTCGTCCCGGAGACAACAGACCTAGCGCACATTCCACCGACGACTGCGGCGGACGAGCTGCGCACCCTCGCGGTAAGCCGGATTTACCTGGACAATTTTGAGCACATTACTGCCTACTGGATCAGCTTCGGACTGCCTTTGGCATCGCTCGCCCTGAATTACGGCGTAGATGACCTCCACGGCACCATCATGGAGGAAAAGATTTTTCACATGGCTGGAGCCAAAACCCCGATCGCCCAAAGTCAGGCAGCCTTTGAAAAGGCGATTCGCGAAGCCGGTCGATTGCCTGTGCCGCGAGACACTTATTATAGAAAACTTGCACCCGTTGCCTCGGGTTCTGTGGTGTCCGCATGAGTCGTCCCGATGCTTTACGAGAGGTTCGCATTGGTTGCGTGCAATATCTCAACAGTCGACCGCTGATTCATGGTCTTGAGGATGTGTTCCTGGCGCATCCCAGAGAACTCGCCGCTCAACTGCGCGCGGGCCGAATTGATGCGGCGCTTGTGCCGGTATTTGAGCTGCTACGGGCACCCGGAGACTATCGCGTTGTGGATGGTGTTGCAATTTCGAGCGACGGCCCGGTGTACAGCGTGTACGTGGCACATCGGCGACCGTTGGAAGAATTGACGGCGGTGACGGCGGATCCGGCGTCACTTACGTCCGTACACTTATTCAAGGTACTGGCGGCGGGAGCGCTGAAGCGCGAGCTGCCTTTGGTGAATGAGGGCGAGCAGTTTGGGGGTGTTGAAGATTTGACGAAAGGTCGTTTGCTGATTGGAAACCAAGCCATCGCTCACAGGCTTCGTCAGGAATCTGCGGGTGAGATGTTTTGGGATTTGGGCGAGGCTTGGACGCGTTGGAGCGGGTTGCCGTTTGTGTACGCCGTGTGGGTGCTGCGCCGCGACTTGGCTGGCGTGAACGCCGTGGCGGATGCTTTTCGTGAGGTGGCGCACGCGGGCAAGGCCGCCATAGGAGAGATTGCGCGAGCGGAAACGGAATTTGGCGCAGAGCTGGCGCTGCGGTATTTGAGCGAGCAGATCCGGTTTGAGCTGGGGGCTGCGGAACACTCGGGTTTGGCGCGGTTTAGTTCTGAGCTGGAAAAGATGGGTCTCGTGGCGGCAGGCCGCCCTAGGCTGGACGTAGTCTAGGTTGGCGTCGATGGGGATCGTGGTGTGAGCAAGGGTTGTGTGACACGCTTGTGTGACACGTTTGGGTTGCGGGTCTGTGGATTTGTGGGAACCAATCGGACTCAATAAGAATCAGTGGGAGGCGCTGGTTGGATTGAGCGAGCCTTTGGCGCGGGTTTGCTGAGGCTGAAAACCTTGCCGCATGAGCGGGCGTGCGCGTGGGATTTCTGGGCGCAAGAGCACGAGCGGACGCTTGATTACCTAGAGCAACTCCATATGACATACATTGTATTGCGTTATTGATTGACTCCTCTACGCGAGGTTCTTGCTGGCCTGTGAATAACTTGTGGAATAACTTTTCACCCCCAAACCCCTCCCACATACAGCTCCTCAATGCCGCTCATGCGCGTGCTATGCACCGCCATCGCTCACATTTCCCTGCGCGCTGGCGTGCACGGTTGAAACTGCGTTCCCAACCTGCGCGGCCCTCCGCAACCGTTTCTGGATCTCGTCAATAGCGACACCTGCGCACCTAAAGCCCGTTCATGTCCGGAAATTTGCCGAACCTTGGCGCATGTTAAAAACCTGTCCTTTTCACGTAGACGGATTGAACGCTAGATTTGTGCTCATGCCTGAGGTAACTGCATTCAGTGAGATTCAGCTGTGACCTCTAACGGCCACTCCCCAAGCTTTCCCACCCAGCAGTTCTCGCTCTCGACGCTCCAACAAGTTACGCAACCCAATCCATCCCACTTATGGCCGACACTGCCCTAGATACCCGTCAAAAAGCCCTTCAGATCAACTTAGATCCCCGACTGTATGGGACCTTTGCGGAGATTGGAGCCGGCCAGGAGGTCGTGCGCTGGTTCTTCCGTGTGGGCGGCGCCGCAGGTACCGTGGCCAAGAGTATGTCGGCCTATGACATGACCGTTTCGGACGCGATTTACGGCCCAAGCGACCGTTATGTTTCTCGGAAACGGCTCGAAGCCATGCTTTCTCACGAGTTCGAGCTGAACGTCGAGCGTCTGGATGTGCAGCGTGGAGATCGCACCTGCTTTTTCGCATTTGCCGATACCGTGGCGGCGAGGTCGTTCCGTGGCGGCTCCGAGTGTCACGGCTGGATGGGAATCACGTTTCAACACGCGCCGAGGGCTCCTCAAAGCCGGATTCTCATTCACGTCAGAATGCTCGACGTGGAAAACGCAGCGCAGGCTGAGGCCCTTGGGATTGTTGGCGTGAATCTCGTGTATGGGGCGGGTTTTCTACATCAGGATCCAGAGGCATTGCTGCGCTCCCTTTTAGACCAACTGACGGTAGGCCGCATTGAAATCGACATGATCGAGTTCACGGGAGCGGCCTTCGCAAAGGTGGACAACCGCTTAATGAGCCTGAATCTCGTCCAACTTGGGCTTTCTGGAGCGGCCATGTTCGGGCCCTCGGGAGAGGTTCTCCAGCCCTCAGAGGTTTTCTATCGAAAGGCGATTCTCGTCGAACGCGGGGCATTTCATCCGGTCACGAAAGTGCACATGGACATGCTTCAACGCGCCTCGGAAAAGTTCCGCTCGCTTCCTGAAGTGAAAGATAAGCCCGTGATGGAGGTCATGGAGCTCACAATGCGTAATCTGCTTTCAGATCAAAAGGCAGTGGATCCCCAGGATTTCCTAGACCGTGCCGATGTGCTTGCGGCTTGCGGACTACCCGTTTTGGTTTCCGACTTCTCGGAGTACTACCGTTTGGGCGCCTTCCTATCGAGGATGACGCACGAGCCCATCGGCATCGCCTTGGGGGTGACGCGGCTTCTGAATTTGTTTGATGAGAGTTTCTATACGGCGCTACCTGGTGGCATTTTAGAGTCCTTCGGAAGGCTTCTGAAGAATAACCTCAAGCTATTGGTTTACCCTGCCCTAGATAAGGTCACCGGTGAGATTACCACCATGGAGAGTCTTCAGGTGCCGGGAGGTCTCCAGAAGTTGTACGACTACTTGGTGGAGCGCGGTTCGTTCATGAGTTTGGAAAACCAGGATCGCTCTCTGCTTTCGATCTACCCCAAGGAAGTGCTCAAGCTGCTATGTAGCCATGATCCGAAGTGGAAAACGATGGTGCCGCCGGAGGTTATTGAGGCAGTAGAAAGCAAGCAGCTTTTCATGCACGACTAATGAGCTGAATCAGGACCACCGTCGAATCTATGGACGGAATGGCGTGGTGAATGGATTCCCCGGGGTTCTGCGAAGCGCTTCACCCCGGGCGATCGGCGTCCTTGCTTTCGGTCTGGCTCTAGGAACATGACACACCCGAATTAGGTGTTAGATCATACGATTTTACAGCGAACAAGGACGTTTTCGTCAAAAGAATAAATAGCACACAATCGATGATAGCCATCCGCTATAATGAGTCGACTGTGCTTAGGGTCCCGGACCAGTAGGATCGGTGATAAAGGTGTCCCCTTTTTGATTTTCTTACGGTCTCGTTCAACGTGGTAGTTGCTCACTCCAAGAAGCGACAACTGCGAGGCGCGAAAAATGTCCTTCGCCTTAAACTCAGTGAGTTTAGCTTTCCTGAGTTTATCGACGAGGGGTGTCACTTGGCTTTTGGGATAGCACAAGGTGAGGTAAGATTCAGCGGCTGGATAATCGTGTTCTTCGACATCTGGAAGCCATTCGATTGAGGGTGCGTCTGCCATTTTCTTGGGGTGAGGTTACGGGGTTAGGTTTTCCAAAAAATCCTGAAGCCTTGTATCGGCATCGACAACAAGCGGCTGTCCATGCGCAAAGGTGACCGATTCCACACGACGTGAGCGCAGTTGACGCAGGCTTTGGGCAAGCTGTGCGTGGTTTGAGCAGTATTTATCTGGGAGAACGGCTAGCCCGGTGGAGTCTAGGTTGACTAGGGCATCCCCCAGATGCAGTGACCGGTTTTCGTGCAGGAGCGCAACTTCGCCGAGTCCAGCTCCTGGCAGTTCGATGAGCTCCAAGCTACCTCCCACCCGACGGCCCACGTGTAGGCTGCCATCTACCGTCGAGGTTAATTCGCCGAGTGCGTCCGGGTGCGCGAGCACCGGGGCACCGAAGCGTGAGCGGAAGCGGGTAGCTGCCCGCGAGTGATTGCCATTGGTTAGAACGATAGCGGCTACCGGTCCGAGCGCTCCCAAGCGTGCCATGGCACCTGGCGCAAGGTCGATGGGATCCATGACCACGAGCCCATCATCTGCCATGATGGCTGTACTGAACAATTCAGTGCGCACAGACTCGTCATAGGCGTGCCAAATCCACACACCCTCTGCAATCAACTCAAGTGAAGCGGCCTTCTCCATGGCGAATGGTCTACCACGTTAACCGACCAGACACAACGACCAGCATGGACTTGCTCATTCTCAAGGCGCTTTGCGGAACCACAAGTAAAGTGTCCCCAAACTCCACCCACCCTTCCTTTTCGCTTTTGCTTGCAAAGGAAAGGCTGGCGCGAGCCTTGGGTGAAGGATGATTGAGACACAAAGGCGTGAAGCGAGCCCTTGAGATTGAGAACGCCTAAAAAAGGCATCCTCAAGCGGAGATGCGGAGAACGCGGAGCTTTGATGAAAACCTCATGTTAAAGGTTATTCTGTCATTTTTTCGCGCTCTTAGCGGCTCCGCAGAGCCCTCCTTTTTGAGTTAATTTAGGCGTTCTAAGCCTCGAAAGGCTGATATTCGCGGTCGCGCAATAAGCCGGGCTGAGGCACAGGATACTTGCCATCTTTATCAGCGTGAAGAGGTGCGGCGGACTTATCTGTTAACTGATCCAAGCCTGGGGCGAGTTCCTGGTTCAACTTGATGTAATCATCCCAAGTAATTTCCTGGCCGGTATGCGCTGCGAAACGGCCCATGGTCGTCACCATGCTGGCTTCGGCACCCCGCTTCACCTCGTTGTAAGGCTCGTCCTTTTGAATAGCTTGGATCAGGTCGGTCCACTCCATTTTGTAGGGATCCGGTGCCTTGGCATCTGGGAAAGCGGCCCAGGTTTCTTCAGAGGGCTTAATGATTTGCCCCTTATAGATACGGCCTGCTTTGCCCAAATGATGACCGCCCAGGGTGATGGAAGCGGCCCCCTTGGTGCCATGGGCTGTGCTGGAGAACTCGTCTTTCACTCCAGCCATGGTCCGGCCGTACATGAAGAACTTGGTGCCGTCGTCGAACGTGTATTCGACATGGTACACGTCGAAGTTCTGGTCGATGTTTCCTTCGCGGTAATGACGACCGCCCACGGCATGGCATTTGACGGGCCACTTGTCTTTCATCCAGCAGCATTCATCAATCTGATGGATGTAAAAGTCACTGAACAAACCGCCCGAGAGCCACAGGAAGCTGTGAAACCTGGAGACCTGAAAAAGCAGGTCACTCTTGCCGGTGGCGAGGAAATCTTCGCGCATTTTGGGGCTTGTGAACGCGGAACCCACCGGAGGATGCATGCGGTAAGCACGTAGAGCGATGATGTCGCCGATCGCGCCTGAGCGGATTTGATCGTACAGCGCCTGACGGCCACGGCAATGGCGCACCATTAGCCCAACGCCAACTTTCAGGTTTTTCTTTTTGGCCTGCTCCCCGAGTTCAATCATGCGTAGGCCGGTCTGCACATCGACGCAGATGGGTTTTTCCATGAACACGTTTACGCCCTTCTCGATGGCGTATTTGAAGTGCACCCAACGGAAGGCGGGCGGAGTAGCAAGGATCACAATGTCCCCGGGACGCAGGGAATCGATTGCATGTTTATAGGCGTCAACCCCGATGAATCGGCGATCTTCGGGAACATTAACCTGCTCGGGAAACTTCCGGCTGAGGTTGCCGAAGCTGCTGTTCATCTTATTTTCAAAGACGTCAGCAATCGCGACGAGCTTGATTTGGGTGCCTTGCACAAGCGCGTCCATGGCGGCGCCAGTGCCGCGACCGCCGCAACCGACTAAGGCCACGCGAATTTCTTGGCTATCGGCAGCGTGCACCTGCGGGAGGCTCATTCCAGCGAGGGCGGACACTGCGGCAACCTGCCCAGTGGTTTTGATAAAGTCGCGCCTATTAAAAAATGATTCTTGGGATTCCATAGAGGTGAGGGGCTAAATTGAGTCGTTACCAATCAGTGATACCCTGAGCCGTGGGCAAGATTAGCTGCCGAATGACTCAGGCGTACACTTTTTAGGCGCCTCTCCGTGTGTCTTTGTTAAAAACGGACTCCCAAGAGGAGCGCCGTCCGCACTCTGACATCCAGTTCTGTCTGCGACGGACGAACAGAAGAGAGCAGAGGGACCGGAGGGCTGCAGGTTCGAAACGCGAACGATTCGTAAAATTTCGTCGTACTGCTTCCTAGTGCGCGCATTCCGCGGTGGCGCAGTGCGGCTTTTGGGGCACCAAATCTAGTTCTTTAAAGAGATCCAGATCGGCATCGGTGCCGGGGTTTTGGGCGGTGAGGAGTTTGTCGCCAAAAAAGATGGAGTTTGCGCCTGCAAAGAATGCGAGTGCCTGCCCTTCACGCGAGAGACGGGTACGGCCTGCACTGAGGCGAACTTTGGCCTTGGGCAGAGCGATGCGAGTGGTGGCGATGAGGCGAACGAGCTCGAAAACATCCACGGGCGCCTGGTCTTCCATGGGAGTGCCGGGCATGGGCATCAGGCAGTTGATAGGCACGCTCTCAGGTGCCGGATCGAAGTTTGTGAGCACTTCAAGCATTTTGAGACGGTCCAGCACGCTTTCCCCAAGTCCAATAATGCCGCCGCAGCAAACGTCCATTCCTGCGGATTGCACGGCTCGGATGGTGTTCAAGCGATCGGTAAAAGTGTGCGTGGTGACGATGTTTTCGTAGTGCTCAGGCGAGGTGTCGATGTTGTGATTGTAAGCCTTCACCCCAGCTTCCTTAAGCTGACGCGCCTCGGGTTCCGAAAGTTGCCCGAGCGTTACGCATACTTCCATGCCCAGTTTGCTCACCTCGCGGATGGTGGTAAGCACCTGTTCAAACCGCGGATCCCCTTCTCGCACGCCCTTCCATGCGGCTCCCATGCAAAAGCGGGTGGACCCGTTTTCGTGGGCGCGACGGGCCACTTCGAGAACCTCCTCTGTTGGCATGAGTCGCTCGGCCTTCACTCCCGTGGTGTAGCGGGAGCTTTGTGCACAATAACCACAGTCCTCAGAGCAGCCTCCCGTTTTAATCGACAGTAGAGTGCATAACTGCACCTCGTTGCCTGACCAGTGCTCCAAGTAAACTTGGCGAGAGCGGCTGATGAGTTCAAAAAACGGTGTGGCGTAAATCTCCTGAATGTCCGAGAGCTGCATGGTTTCTAAAGACTAGACTTAAGCAAAAATGCAGAAAGCAAAAAAGCGCCCAGTTGTTTTCCTTGAGCGTTTTTTCCCGGGCTGTTTCCCCCACTGAAGTGCTGGTGCCGTCTTCGCTGCCAGCCTAAATAGGACGAACTCCACCCAACTCGGAGACCCGGCTATTGTATTGGTGCGCTCGGTGGACGACGGCGTGCGGGGCGTTTGCGGCGGCTACAATTTGGAGGGCACCGTGTCCTTCACGAGCCATGAGCGACGTAAATTGTGGGTCTGCCTTGAGTGTCGCGCGGGCTTGCTCGCATTTTTCATGAGTGCCCACGCACAAGACGATTGGAGTAGGATCGAGCAAGGTGGGACCGGTAGCTTGGTAGTACAAAACGAAGTTTGGCACACTTAAACCCTAGCAGACGAAGCCGAGGACTCAATCAGGGTTTCGGCTGGTTTTGTTGCTGCTGACCCATGTAAAGAGCTAGCAACACCCACGAGGGGAACACATTCACCCCAGGGATCAGCTCCGGCACTAGCACCAGTGCGACCTCCCAGCGAAAGCCCCACAGCAGGAAAAACACGCCCACAGTCACCAAATCAATGGGAATCCACGCGATCGGGAAAAGCACTTCCAGCCCATCGGCCAGCGCAGCCACACCTAAGGTGAGCACAAACCGCATCGTATTCCCCCGCCCGCCCGAACTCGGCGGCGAGCCGGGCGACGCATCTGATGCAGTCCCCTCGCCTGGAATCTGATCCACAAAAGTCAATGGGACTTCCTTCGCTTCCGGCTTTTTGGGAGGATCATTGGGCGAAGATGAGTGCATAGCGTCAGTGCCTTGGCCAAACTTTCAAAGGTGTAAAGATAGGGCGCGACCTTGGGAAAGAAAAGCGGGGAGATGTGTCGGTTTGTCAGGTGCGCCGCGCTGTCTGCTTCTACCACGCGAAAAGAAAAAAAAACGACCGCTCGTGAAGAGCGGTCGTTTGAAGAGGATTTAGAAGTAAGATCGTGGAGAGGGTTACTTCTTCGAGGACTTACCTTTGTTGATTTCAGCAATGATGTCTGCTGTGAAGTCAAACGAATCCTTGCTGTAAACAACCACGCCCACTGCGTTGAGGGACTGGCCGGACTTGTCGATCACGAGATCGTAGCCGCTGGACTTCACCTTGTCGGTGATGACCTTGTTGATGTCTTCGAGGAGAGTATTGCGGGAACGGACGGACTGCTCGGAGAGTTGGCGTTCGCGGGTTTGCTGGAACTCCTGGATTTCACGCTGCAAGGTGCCGAGGGCCTGAAGTTTTTCGTTCAGGACCTTGGCTTTTTCGGCTTTGGCTTTTTCAGTCAACTCGGGCTTGTTGGCTTCGTCATTGAGCTTACGCGCTTCTTCCTGAGCCTTGTTAAAAACGCCGAGGCGCTCATCGAGCTCTTTCTTGGCTTGTTCACGGGCTTCGTTGATTTTGCCTTCAGCTTCCTTGGTCTTGGAATAGCTATCGAAAACGAGCTTCATGTCAATGGTGCCGACTTTGAGATCAGCCGCCTGAGTTGAAGCGGAGAAAGAAGCGCTGCCAATGATGAAGGCCAAGAGGGGGACGATACGGTTAAGTTTCATAAACGATAACAAAAACAGATTTCATGTATGGGTGGAATGCACGGCTGGAGCAAGCGGGATTCACACAAAATCCGCCGTACAGCGCAATTTTTTCGAGTGTGCAACCTGATTAGCCAGCTCTCCCGTGTGAGGTTAAGAGCGCGCCCAGCTGATGAGGCGTAGTTCGTGCGCCTGAATGAGGTTCGGGTGTGTGGGAATCATCCGAACACTCAAGCCGTAAGATCCGCTTTCCGCCGCTGCGATGGCGCCCTTATACAGGTAAGCTCCACCATCCAGCTTGGCCGCTAACTGCATGTCGGTGGTAACTGGTGAGAGAATTTCAGTATTAAACTCTTCCCCATAATACGCCTGCACCGTGACATTCTCGGGGGCCAATTTCCCCAAATGCACAGTCGCACGGACTGGAATACGATCGCCGACCTGAACATTGGTTCCGGGCTTATCGACCTCGACCGTTTCCACGCGTACCGTGGGCCAGGCCGCGCGGATCAAGTCTTTCCAAGCCGAAAGCGCACGCGCCTTGCGTCCGGAATCGGCGGAGAGAATGGCGTACCCTCGGGCTGCTGGTTCGTAGAGACGCTCCGTGTATTCGGCCACCATGCGGTGGGTATTGAACACAGGTGTGATGGACCGGATGGACTCGCGCATCAGTTGTAGCCAGGCCAGCGGCAAGCGGCCATCAGGTTTCGCGTAATACAGGGGAACCACCTGAGTTTCCAGAATGTGAAACAGGCTGGCGACATCCACCTCGTTTTGAAACTCCACAGCTCCATCGAGAATTTCCTCACCAATGGCCCAGCCGGTCTTGCGATTTTGAGCGTACGCTTCGCACCACCAGCCATCCAAAACGGAAAGATTCAACCCACCATTGGGCGGCAATTTCATGCCGCTTGTGCCGCTTGCTTCCAGGGGCCGCAGCGGGTTATTGAGCCAAAGATCCACTCCTTGGTACATGCGACGTCCGACATACGTGTCGTAATCTTCCAAGAAAACAATCCGGTTCTCAAACTCCGGCATCCGGCTGAATTTGTACACCTCCTGAATGAAGCGCTTGCCAGGTTCGTCCTTGGGATGCGCCTTACCAGCGAACACAAACTGCACGGGACGCTCGGCGTTGTTCATCAGCCGCACCAGCCTTTCGGGGTCGGAGAAGAGTAAGGTTGCGCGTTTGTAGGTGGCAAAACGACGCGCAAACCCGATGGTGAGCACCTCTGGATTGAGCAACCGGTTGGCGGCTCTGAGTTTCTCGGGCGACTCTCCGAGGCGCAGTCGCTGCGAACCGACGCGCTCGTGCACAAACCCGATTAAGCGCTTTTTAAGGGTCTGGTGGGTCTCCCACAGCTCTTCGTCAGGAATGTCGTACACGCCACGCCAGAAATCTACATCCACCAGATATTCCTCCCAATCAGGCATGTAGCGGTCATAAAGAGCGGCAAACTCCGGGGCCATCCACGTGCGGGTATGTACGCCGTTGGTGATGCTCGTAATGGGCACCTCCTGCTGAGGGACTCCGGCCCACACGTCCTTCCACAGTCCCTGGGAAACAAGCCCGTGCAAAGCGCTCACCCCATTGGCGTGGCGACTGGTACGCAGGGCTAGGATCGTCATGGAAAACGGTTCGTCCGGCGTCTTGCGGGTTTGCCCGAAGCCCACAAACTTCTCAAAGTCAATTCCCACCTTGGAAGGATAATCTCCGAAGTACTTCTCCATCAGAGCCAAGGGGAAGGCATCGTTACCCGCAGGCACAGGCGTGTGGGTCGTAAAAATGTTTCCCGCCGCCACGATTTGAATCGCCGCGTAGAAATCCAATCCGTGATCCACCACCTGCCGCCGCACCAGTTCCAGCGACAAAAAGGCAGAGTGCCCTTCGTTCATGTGGAACACTGAGGGCACGATCTGCATGGCGTGCAATGCGTGGACGCCACCAATACCCAGCACAATTTCTTGGCGAATACGCATCTCCAAGTCTCCACCATACAACTGGGCCGTGATGAGACGGTGCTCTTCCGTGTTCTCTGGAAGATCCGTGTCCATGAGGTACAGCGTGATCCGGCCAATTTGTAGTCGCCACACTTTTACGCGCACCGACTGCCCCAGGATCGAGACATGAATAAAGAGCGGTTTACCCTCAGCGTCATACGCTTCCAGCAAGGGCAAGTGCGAGAAGTTCTGGTTGAGCTGAACACTCTCCTGCCACCCGTCCTTGTTGATTTGCTGGCGGAAATAACCGTGCCGGTACAACAACGTGAACGCGATGAAAGGCACGTCAAGATCGCTCGCTGATTTGCAGTGATCTCCAGACAAAATCCCTAGGCCGCCTGAGTAATTCGGCACCGACTCATGGAAGCCAAATTCGGCTGAAAAATAGGCCACCGGCCCTTTGAGAGGCGAAGCCCCGGCGCGAAGCTTCCCCCACGTATCCGGGCGACTCATGTAAGCTTGGAGCCTAACGTAGACCGAGCGCATCTCGCGTTTGAAATCCTCATCTCCAGCCACCTCCTGGAGTCGGGCCTGACGGCACAACTGCAACATCCTCAGAGGACTGTGGTTCGTCCGGTGCCAGAGAACCGGATCTAAGTGGCGAAACAGCTTCCGGGCGTCCGGTTGCCAAGTCCACCAAAGGTTAAGAGCGATTTCGCGGAGCGGTTCTAGAACCTCCGGAAGCTTCGGGACGACATTGAAGGTATGGATTGGCTGCATGCGTTTTCTATTCGGCTACAGGGGCGCACCAGGGAGGACGCCGAAGAGTAGCCACTGCCGACTTTCACTCAAGAGGATAAAACTGCAAGCACTATGGATTTCTAGCAAATTGCGACCCAAGGCGTTCCAGCAAGGCGCTTAGTTGCTGGTCCCGTGGCCACTCCGCAATCGGACGCTCAATGCGTTCACTCCAATTCGAGTCGGCCACGGCTCCCGGAACATTGAAGCGCTGGGCGGTTCCGAACAGATCGGTGACCATGAAAATCGCGAGCCAGGAGTTACAAGCCAGCAGGCCGCGCAATAGCGGTTCGTGGACCTGTTCAAACTCAAGAATACGAGGGACTTCAAATCCGGCCCAAGCGGCCAGACGGCGCACTTCCCACCATGCCGCATTGCGCGCCTCGGCATCTTCTGGGCGACCCGACTCCCCGTGGGCAATGATTTGCATCCAGCGTTCCCACATCACCCGCAACGGCTCGTGATCATGGGTGGCATAGGTGGCCACAGACAGCCGACAGTAATCCGCTCCAGGAATGAGGCGAGTGTCCCAGGCCTTCTCCCACATCGGCACCTTGAATCCTGCGATGTGAAGCGACTCCAGACTGGGTCGTACATAATCAGGCACCGTTCCAAGATCCTCACCGATCAGCCTGTAACGGCCCGTTTCCTCGACCAGCGCGGCAAGCAACGCTTCCCCGTGCGCACGATTGGCGAGTTTTTGCACTTCGGTGTCGTCTGGATTTGGATGAAACCGGGGTAAATCGCCCCCTGCCTCCGTCCGTGCAACCTCCTGCTCCAGAGGGGCAAATTCCGCATTCCGTTCAGGGCGCCAGGGAAAGCCGTACACCCTGTAAAAGCCGAGGACGTGGTCGATGCGGAAGACGTGGAACACCTCACGCACTTTGCGTACACGCTGTCTCCACCACTGGAGGTGATTTTTTGCCAAGACCTCCCAGCGGTACAACGGAACGCCCCAGTTCTGCCCCCAACGCGCCGTGAACAAGTCCCCTTGAAAGGTCGGTTCAGGGGGCGCACCACCACTCCAACGGGGATCAAAAATTTCGGGTTCACAGAAAAAGTCGGCGCTGTAAAGGCTCACCCCGAAGGGAATGTCGCCCATGAGGGCAACGCCCTTACTGTCGGCGTATTTCTTGAGAGTCGCCCATTGCGTCCAGGCGATCCACTGGACGTACATTACCTCACGCTGCCGACTTTCCCACTCCGCACGGACCTGGACTGGCTGCGATTCTAGCCAGACCTGTGCGCTGGCAAAGGTGCGCTGTTCTTGGGGCCAGGACTCCCAGCGCTCTGTGTTATGCTCGTCCATGAGCACTCGGAACAAGGCAAAACCCGGAAGCCAAGAGTCTTGCTCGGAAAGCCACTGTTGGAACTGTTGCGCCCGAGGGGTCTGGTTGTTCCATGCGCCGGTGGTGAAGTGTTGAAAAGCGCGTTGTAAAATGGCGTATTTAAGCGGTTTGACCATCTTGTACAAGACTGGGCCCTCGTACATGCTGCGCAGGTAGAAACGGTCTTTTTCCTCCAGAATAATTTCAGAAGTCAGTTCAGGAAGGACCTCAGGGGTTAGCTCGATGGTGAGCGGATCCAGCGCGACCGAAGAAATAGCGTTGTAAGGCGAGTTGTCGTTGCCTGTTTCATTCACGGGCAAAAGTTGGACCACGCGCAGACCCACACTCGCCGACCAGTCCACAAGCTCGCGCAACGCCCCCACATCCCCGATTCCCAAGTCGTTGACTCCGCGCAAGGCAAACAGCGGTGCCAAAATACCAGCCATTTTGTGTTCGGGTGACAATTCCATGAGAGCCGATCCTAAGGGGCTTTGCAGCTCGCATACCAGTTTCTAAGCAAACGAGAGTGCACTAAGCATGCCTAGGCTGGACACCTCCGTGTCTCCCTGTGAAAAACAGTCCGATGTCTGATGAAATGATTTTGGTTGTCCCGCGCGCCGAGTTCGATCGACTTGGCTCCTTCCAGGGACTGCACTTCGAAGTAGACCGCTATCTGAGCGCCCTGCTTACCCCTCCCATTCCTCGGTTTATGGCCCGTGCGGCGGCCGAAACCGATCCGAATTTCAAGCAGATCATCCCTTACGCGATTTTCACGCACGCCGGCAAAATTTTGAGCTACGTACGTGGCGGTAAAGGGGGCGAAAAGCGGTTGGCAGCAAAGCGTTCGATTGGCATCGGGGGCCACATGAATGACGTGGATGCGGCAGGTGAAGCCTTTGATTTGGAGGCTTATCATCGGGCTTTGCAGCGCGAAATCGCGGAAGAGTTGTGCATTCATACTTCTTACAGGCAACGGGCCGTCGCGCTCCTCAATGATGACTCGTCTGAGGTGGGGCAAGTGCACATGGGCGTCGTGCACGTGTTTGAGTGTGAGAGCGATGCAATCGCGTGTGGCGAGGCCGCGATAGCCGAACTGGCATTTTGGGAAAAAGAGGCGCTCCTGGCCGAAAGAGAGCGTCTGGAGACGTGGTCGCAGATCTGCGTGGACTCACTCGCTGTGTTGCTCGGGTGACCGGTGATGTGGGCTCCCATGGGAATGCGCCATGCAGCGAGCGTCTCTTGCCCGCTTCCATGGAATCCCCTTTCCTCCCCTTGATTCCCATAGCCAGCTTGGGCTGAGGCCTTGGCGGGCGAACCGGACTTTCCTCTAGCACCCGAGCGCCCGCCGCAAAACCTCTGCGACTCGCTGTAGCTCAGCCTCTGTGTTGTAGAAGTGTGGGCTAAATCGCAGATAATCTTGCCCAGCACGATCGTGCCGAAGCGAAGCCACGACATCTGCCTGTTCCAGTGCCTTGAACAATACACTCGCAGATACTTGCGGATGCCACACCGTCGTGATTCCACTCGCGTTTCGGCCAGTCTCGGGCCCCAGCACTTGAAAGCCTAGCGGACGCAAAAGTGCCAGCAAACTCGCCTTTAGCGCGAGCAGACGCTCCGCTACGTTTGAAATTCCCTCGGCCAGAAGCAGTTCTAGAGCTGCCTTCAGCCCGTAAACTCCGGTCGCATTCAACACGCCAGGCTCGTATCTCTGGGCGGTGGGCACAAACTCAATGTGATCCTGCGTTAAAAATCTAGGGCTGTTTACGTTCCATGCTCCCAGGAGTGTTGGGCGCACGGTCTCAAAATGCTGTTCGGCGACATACACGATGCCCATCGCCATGGGCCCCAAGAGCCACTTGTGCGCATCGGCGCTAAGCATATCTACATGCGCCCGACATACATCCAGCGGAAATGCTCCCAGAGTTTGAATTGCATCTAGCGCAAACAGGATTCCTCTTCCCCGCAAAAGTCGCCCAATCGTCTCCACATCCAAACGATACCCGCTAAAAAAATGGCAACTCGCAAGCGCCACAAGCCGCGTCCGTGCATTCAGCGCTGACTCCACACACTCGGGGGTGACTGCACCGGGGGCGATCGTTTGCAGTCGCCGCACGACCACGCCACGCCGCTCTAACTCCAACCACGGATACACATTCGCTGGGTAATCATCGGCGTAACAGACGACTTCGTCTCCAGCCTTCCAATCAATCCCATTGGCAAAAAGACTCAGCCCCAAAGAGGTCGGCCCGAGCAGCGCAATCTCCTGCCACTTCGCTCCAATCAATTCAGCCGCAAGCTCACGCGTCTTACGAAAATCGCGCAGCACATCCGCAAACTCCTGCGGCATCGTCGCCGACTGCATCGCGTAGTCGGCCATCGTTTGAGCCACCACCCGTGGGAGGACCGTTACGGCGCCGTGTGCCAGAAAAATCTTCTGTTCACACACTGGAAAGGCCCGCACTCGGGCGGTTTCATCGTCAAAAGAGCGCATCGACTCAAGAAAGAAGGCCTAGGCTTTGCGAGCGGCGCGCCCAGCATCAATGAGTTCCCAGAACTTGCGTTGACCGGCTAATTCCACATCCTCTGACGGCATAGGAAGCGCCGCACGAAAGAGGAAGTCACGGAACGTGTTGCGGTGGAGAACGCGATGGACGGTGATGCCTTCTGGGACCCGCTCGAAGTATATCCGATAATCCTTAACTCGATATCGATAAAGCTTCAAACCGGCTCGATCCATCGCGCCAAAGCGTTCAGGATCAGCTTGCTCGAGTCCCTCGGGAAGCGCCTCGAAGTCGGAAAGCAAATCGAGCTGTAGTTCAGTAGGAAGCGCTGCCATTTCAGCGGCGCTAATCGCATTAAACACCACTTGAAACATGAATCAAAAATGTTGCAGCAATTCATGCTGCGTCCCTGCCTCCACAAACCGACCTGGAAGTGGAGGTTCGAGCCTCACGAATTACATTCCCCAGAGCTTCTTAGCTTCTTTGAAAGCCTCCACTGCGTCCTTAGTGTTGCCTGCACGCTCCTGAAGAAAGGCAATTCCCATCCATGCTTCAGCGGAATTGCTGTTCAGACGTACCGCTTCACGGAAGGCCTTGAGCGCTGGTTGGTTTTGTTCCTCCCGCAATAACTGCCGACCGGCCTCCAAGGAAGCAGCGGCGAGCTTCCTCGCCTGGGCACGACGGGCGGCAGCGATACGCTTACGCTTGGCCGCTAAACGCGCGGCCTCCGCCAATTTATCTGTTTTGGAAACCTTCGAAACCGTCTTCTCGCCGCCGGTTGCCCCAGATTTCGAGGAAATCGAGACAGGCTTCACCTGTTTCGTGGGTGCCGCAGAGGTGGGAGTGGGACTCGGTGGCTGCAAAACGGTGGGCGACAAGCGCGTGGGCTGACAGGCCCCGGTGAGGAGCGCTGTGGCGAGAAGGAGTGAAATTCGGAGTTTCATCGGGGCTGAGATAACTTGAACCGGTTTCTCGTAATTTCTCAACCCCAATTCTACGCCGACCGCTCGACAATTGTTTTGGGGCGTAGAAAAATGGATGGCGTGGAACAAAGGCACCCTTCGTTGGTTAAAAAGTTTGCGATTTCAGGCATGATTCTGGCCGAGGTGTACATGGTCTTTACCGTGGCCAGCCCGAGGCTCAAAGGGATCGACATTCCGGGCACTGCGATCGCCCTACGCATCGCTGCCATGGCCCTGCTTTTCGGTCCATTCGGCCTCGCTATCGGTACTGGCATCGGGTTGCTCGCCGACGGTCTACTGCGCACGCTTCAGAAGGGGCGCACCGAAAACGAAAAAAAAGAGATTTGAGCCCCTAAGGTTCTACCTACGTTTGGGTCAAACGCATGGCCTGAAGGACCCGCTCCCCAACTTGGAGAGGGCCTCCGGAGAAATTAACCTATGAACAAACATCTCATCCTTCCCCTTGTTGCTGCCTCTTTCCTCGTCGGCTGCGAGCCCCAAAAACCCGCTGAGTCGGCTGCTGCTCCTGCTCCTGCGGCACCAGCCCCCGCTGCGCCAGCCCCTGCTGCCCCTGCCCCTGCCCCTGCTGCACCGGCCCCTGCTGCCCCCGCTGGCTCGAACTAAGCCAACCGTCTCTTCGCACACTTCCGGGTCGGCTCATTCTCGGCCACAGCCTTCTGGCATCTCCCCGTCCCGCGCCGGAATTTTCAGCCGCAGGGTTAGCCACCCGGATTTTGTGCGCCTTCGCTGACTTCGCAAAGATCTTCCCGTTTACTGCGGTGCGAGCGGGGCCAGTTGAAATGTTCCGTTGTCGTACTTGGACGAGTACTTGGCGGAGAAGGCGTCCCTAGCGAGGGTGCCCTTGTAAGTGTAAGTGCCGCCGCCGATACAGGATTTGAGCACGTGCTGGCCGTTAATTTCAAACGAGTCGCCATGCAGGGTCGCTTCTAATTTGACTGGGTATGCCGTCGTAAACCCGTGCCAGCGAGCCTCAAACATCGCATCCACGAATCCCCCTACCGGCACGCTAATGAGCGCCCGCAACCGTCCCCCGGCACCACCTCCTTGGCTATCCCAACGGCCCACCCAGCGTTGAGGCGTTCCCCGAGTTTCAGCCGCCTGCCAAGCTCGATCGAACCTTGGAGAAACGCAGCCTCCGCCGCACATCGCAAGCAGAGCCATCGCAAGAACAGGGTAGGAGAATTTCATGGTGACCCACAGCTTACCAAACTCACGCTCACAGGGAAGCCAGTTGGCAAGTCGCGGCTTCCGGCTTTCGAGCCCACAGGCGGCGGTCTTAGGCAAACCACCATGCGTTGACTTTCCTTCAGCAGCCCCGTTAGAGTGCCATTTTTACTCATGAGCCCTCAGCCGGCAAAACGCATCCTCTTCGTCTGCACCGGAAACACTTGCCGAAGCCCCATGGCAGAGGCGCTCATGCGGCATGCCTTAGAAACGCGCACTGACATCGAGGTGGCGTCCGCCGGTGTATCTGCCACATCTGCACAACCGGCCAGTCGCCATTCTGTAGCCGCATGCAAGCAGTTACACGTGGATCTCTCCAACCACCGGTCCCGGCAGCTCACCGATGCTCTGGTTCAATGGGCAACTCACATCTTCTGCATGACCCCCGGCCACCAAGACTTCTTGGAGGACTCATTTCCAGAGGCTGCTCGCAAAGCTCACCTCGTGTGCGAGTTCGACTCCTCCCTGCCAACTCAGGTGCCCGACCCCTTCGGCCAAGACCTTCCCAGATACATCCAAACCCGAGACACTTTGCGCAAGGCCATTCCTTCCCTTCTGCGTTTCATCGATTCCAAACCCATGAGCGATTCCTCCACCCCGACCTCGCCCTCCGCTGCCTCCCTCCAATCCCGTACGCTCCGTATCGCCATCGGTTCGGATCACGGCGCCCTGGAACTTAAAAAAGCCGTTCACGAACAGCTTTCTCGCCGCGGTCATGCCGTTACCGACTTTGGTACTACCGGCACCGAAAGTGTGGATTACCCCGACTTTGCCCAGGCCGTGGGTAAGTCTGTCGCGGCAGAAGACGCAGACTTCGGCGTTCTCATGTGCACCAGCGGCATCGGTATGAGCATCGCCGCCAACCGCTTCCCGCACGTGCGCGCCGCCCTCGTGGCCAACGCGGACGATGCCCGCCTCTCCCGCCGTCACAACGACGCCAACGTCTTGTGCCTCGGTGCCAACCACGTCGATCCCGCCGCCGCTGCCCGCATCGTGGACGCCTTTTTAACCACCGCCTTTGAAGGCGGTCGCCACGAACGCCGCGTTGAAAAACTCGAGCACCTCGGTGCCGGTGCCTCTGCCAACGCCTCCCTAGCGGAATCCGACCCGCAAATTTTCGCCTCCATTCAACTGGAAGCTGCGCGGCAGTTCGAAAACATTGAGCTCATCGCATCCGAAAACTTCACCTCTCGTGCAGTCATGGAAGCGCAGGGTTCTTGTCTCACCAACAAGTACGCCGAGGGCTATCCCGGGCGTCGCTGGTACGGCGGTTGCGAAAACGTCGATGTCATCGAACAACTGGCCATCGACCGCGCCAAGGAACTTTTCGGGGCCGAACACGCCAACGTCCAGCCGCACTCCGGTTCGCAGGCCAACATGGCTGTTTATTTTTCGGTACTCCAAACGGGAGATCGTCTTTTGACGATGGATCTCAATCACGGGGGCCATCTCACGCATGGTAATAAGGCCAACTTCTCCGGTCGCCTGTTTGACATCGTGCACTACGGCGTGTCCCCAGAGGACGAGCGTATCGACTACGACGCCCTCGCCAAGACCGCCCTGGAAGTGCGTCCAAAGATGATCACCGCCGGTGCCAGCGCATACCCACGCATCATTGATTTTGAACGTATGCGCGCCATTGCCGATTCCGTTGGCGCTTATCTCTTTGTCGACATGGCCCACATCGCGGGCCTCGTCGCAGGCGGCGTGCATCCCTCCCCCGTACCCATGGCGGATTTCGTGACAACCACCACGCACAAGAGCCTCCGAGGACCCCGGAGCGGCCTTATTTTGTGCAAAGCCAAGTACGCTAAGGCCGTTGATTCCCAGGTATTTCCAGGCTGTCAAGGCGGTCCGCTGGAACACGTCATCGCCGCCAAGGCCGTGTGCTTCCTCGAAGCTCTCCAGCCCAGCTTCAAAGCCTACTCCGCTCATGTCGTCAACAACGCCAAAGCTCTCGCAGCGCAACTCTCCCACCACGGGTATCGCATCGTCTCCGGTGGCACCGACAACCACGTCATGCTTCTCGATTTGCGTCCCAAACAACTCAACGGCAAACAGGCTCAGGAAGCCCTCGATCACGCTGGCATCACCGTCAATAAAAACGGGATCCCCTTCGACACCGAGAAAATCACCCTCGGTGGCGGTATCCGCATTGGCACGCCAGCCGTAACAACACGCGGCATGAAGGAAGAGGAAATGATGCAAATCGCGGACCTCATCCATCAGGCCCTTTCCCAAATCAACGACCCGAGCGCCTTGGAGGCCGTCAAACATTCCGTACGTCAACTCACCCGCAGCTTCCCGCTTCCAGGCTAAGCTGAGGCATACGCTGCCCCTCCTTTTGCTGCCAAGCCACCCCGAGGCAGCTTAGGGAAGGCGCGTAGTCCTTTGTGCGTCATTTCCCGTTGCCCTCCCAGGAACGCCCCGATAACTTTTATTTCCCGTGAACGACTCTCACTCGCCGTCATCCAATCCTCTCAAGGAAGGGCTCTCCAGCCGTCCTCTGCCTCGCCCCTGTAATGTCGTCATCTTCGGTGCCTCCGGAGATCTGACTTACCGCAAACTCATCCCGGCGCTCTACAACATTGAAGCCGACGGCGACTTGCCCGCAACCACGCACATCACAGGCTTTGCGCGTCGGCCGAAAACCGACGAAGCCTTTCGTCAGGAATTGGGCGAGGCCTTGGCAAAATTCTCCCGTTCAGGACGTGTGGAAGACGTGTGGGAAGATTTTTCCGGTCGTGTGCACTATCACCAGAGCGAGTTCGGCAATGGCGAAGGGTACCGTGCGCTTGCTGAAAAGTTGGATCGTTTTGACGTCGAGAACGGCACTGCGGGCAATCGGCTTTTTTATCTAAGCGTTGGCCCCAGCGAATTTGAGGGAATTCTCGGCAAGCTCGCAGAGTACGGCCTGAACAAGGCCAAGGACGGTTCTTGGGCACGGGTGATTGTAGAAAAACCCTTCGGTCACGATCGTGCGACCGCGCACGCTCTTAATGACAAGGTCAGTCATGTCTTTGCCGAGGAAGACACGTACCGCATTGACCATTATCTAGGCAAAGAAACGGCCCAGAACATCATGGT
>CAIWVL010000359.1 GCA_903916085.1 uncultured Spartobacteria bacterium | reverse complement strand
GGAGTAGCCGACAATGGGAGGCAATGGGCTTTGTGCTTTGTGCTTTGTGCTTTGTGCTTTGTGCTTTGTGCTTTGTGCTCTTCTCTTGACGCCCCTTGAACCCCATTCCCTCCCAGAATGCGAGCCGCACCGCCCGCCCGCCCGCATCGCTCAGCTCTGGCGCGCGCGTTGCACGCGCCAACGCGCGATCGCCTCGATAAACGGCCCAGAAAAGTCGCGCAACTTCCGTTCGCCGACTCCGGGTAGCTCGGCAAATTCTTCTTCGGTGGCGGGTTGTCGGGCGGCCATGTGGCGCAGCGTGACGTCCGCGAAAATGATGTATGGCGGGACGTTGCGTTCGTCGGCGAGTTCGCGGCGCAGGGTGCGCAATTGGCCAAACAGGACCTCGTCGCAGACGATGTCGCCCTCGATTTTCGGGCGGTTGAGGCGGGGTACAGAGCGCATTGGGCGCGTCAGCGTGAGCGGTTGGCGGGATTTGAGCCAAGCCATTCCCTCAGGAGAAAGCTCAAGCGTGCTCATCCGCTCGACCGTTTGCCGGCACAATCCCAGCCTTATCAATTCTCGGCCAATAGACTGCCATTCGTTCCGGGAATGCTCTTTGCCAATGCCATAGGTGGAAAGCTTGTCATGCCCCCATTTCCGGATTTTTTCAGTCACTGCGCCTGTGAGAACTTCCACGAGATGGTTCATCCCCACTCCAAAGGAGGAGGCCTGTCGAAGCCTGAAAATGCAGGATAAAAATTTTTGGGCAGCCACGGTTCCATCAAAGCGTTCGCGCGGTTCCAGGCAGTTGTCGCAGCCCCCGCAGGGGATGTTGAGGTGGGTTTCGCCGAAGTACGCGAGCAACGTTTCGCGCCTGCACTCGGAGGATTCCGCATAGTGAATCATCTGCTGGAGCTGTTCGCGTGCAATGCGTTGCTCTTCGGGGTCGGGTTTTTCCTCAATGAACGCCCTTTGTTTGACGGCATCGGCTGAACTAAAGAAGAGCACGCATTCACCTGGCAACCCGTCGCGGCCGGCGCGGCCTGTTTCTTGGTAATAGCCTTCGATGCTTTTGGGCAAATCGAAGTGCAATACAAACCGCACGTTTGGCTTATGAACGCCCATTCCAAAGGCCACCGTGGCGCACACCACACGGACTTTGTCCTTCAGAAATCTTTCCTGAGTCTTGTCCCGCACCGCAGGTTCAAGACCTGCGTGGTAGGGCAGCGCCGAGACGCCACCGGCCCTGAGTTTTTCGGCGACGGACTCCGTAGCCTTGCGACTGTGACAGTAAACAATCCCACACTCGTCAGGATGTTCTTGCACCCAGCGCACCACCTGTTCTGTGGGTTTGTCTTTAGGAAGAATCCGGTAGGTGAGATTGGGGCGATTGAAGCTTGCGGTATAGCAGCGGGGTTCTTGTAAAGCCAACAGCCGCACGATGTCTTCTTGCACCCGGGGCGTGGCGGTGGCCGTCAGGGCGATAAAGGGAACGCCCGGCAAATGGGGGCGTAGCTCGGCAAGTTGCCGGTATTCGGGGCGAAAATCGTGTCCCCACTCGCTGATACAATGCGCCTCATCAATGGCCACCTGGCGCACCTTGAGCTCCTGTAGGCGCTCCGGAAATCCCGGTAGCATTAACCGTTCTGGGGCAATGTATAATAGCCGGTACTCGCCCCGATATAGCCCCCTGAAACGCGCCTTGGATTCTTCGGCCGAGAGTGTTGAATTCAGGAAAGTGGCAGACACGCCGCTGGCTTGCAGGCCTTCCACCTGATCCTTCATGAGGGCAATGAGGGGCGAGACCACTAGGGTGAGCCCTTCTTGCGCTAGGGCTGGCAGTTGAAAACACAACGATTTCCCGCCACCCGTCGGCAAAAGGGCAAAAACGTCCAGTCCCGAGAGGACGTCGGTGATAATTTCCTCCTGAAGAGGACGGAAGGAAGAATACCCGAAGGTTTTCTTAAGGAGAGCGAGCAGTCCTTCGCGTTTCATGGAGGGAACGGAGCGGGGGCGGCGGGCCTACCTGTGCGCGGGGACGAGAATGCACTCCATGCCAGCGGCCTGTGCGGCGGCAAGACCGGTGACGGAATCCTCAAAAACGAGACAGCGGGAGGGTTCGACGTTCAATCGCCGAGCTGCTTCTAGAAAAGGGTCGGCTGCGGGCTTGCCCCGGACGTAGTCTTCGGAGCAAACGATGGTATCGAAGAGCTCGACGATTCCGATGGTGTGAAGTGTGCGCATCACAATGTGGCGGTGGCCGCCTGAGGCGACTGCCATCGGTTTGAGGCGATGGAATCGCCGGGCTACGTCTACCACCGGGGTGATCGGGGCAATGTGCAGGCTGAATGCTTCGAAAAACGCTTCCTTTTGCGTCACCACCTCGGCCACTGGAAGGTTGAGTTGATGCCGTTCGTTCAGGAGGTGCACGATCTGGCTGGTTGGGACGCCGCCGAGATCGTTAAAGAGGGGTTCGGGAAAAAGGTGGGCGTGTTCTCCTAGGGCGGAACACCAGGCTCGGTAATGAATCGGCATGGTGTCTGCTAGGGTTCCGTCGCAGTCGAAAATAAAGGCGTCGAACTCTGTTTCGGGCAGGGCGGGACGCCAGGCATTAGGGTTTGGCACGGGCGCACCCTAGGTTGTGAGAAGGCCGAATGCAAAGCCAAGCAAGGGGGACTCACTATTTGCGGACCTATTCCCAAGTGCGGCGAGAAATGACGCATGCGAGGCGGACCTCCCAAGCCCCGTTGGGGCTTCAGAAACGAACCGATCCGTCATTTGTGGCCGTACTGGGCAATGGAGATGCTTTTGGTGAGAAATGTCACCGGCGCTGTTAACTTGGTGTTTGTCAAAATCTTCCGGTCGGAGGTGAGGATTTTGCCTGAGCTGGCAAGCGGCTTGCTTACCTTACGGAAAATCGAATGCGCGTTTCTTACGTACTCTCACTTTTGACTCTGGGGCTCATGTCCGCAGGCTCGTCTTTTGGTATCCCCGGCGAAACAGGCGGACGTGAATCGTCTCCACCTTCGGCGGTGCGCGCGGCATCCAATGACAAGTCCCTGGGGTATCCCTATGTTTATCGTCAGGTGGGTTACCTAGCAACGGTGGGACCATCGCCTATGCGCTTCGGCCCGCCAAGTCCCAGCGCCAACGAACGTACTCCTCCACGCGTCCCCGTGCTAACTCGGCCCCCCGAGCTTAAGCAAAACGCCGACGCTCTTTCCCGAAAGGCTGAGGAGCAGGCTCAGGCAGAAGCCGTACTGACCTATCGCAGCGTCTTTGGCCGCACTGTTCCCGTACCGGCAGGTGCGTCGCCAGGCGCGCTTCCCGCTCCGAGTGCATTTTCGGATCAAGGTGGTATTTCCACCGGCTCCAACGAAGTTATGGAGTTTTTCCAGCAGCCTCCTCTCGATCCCGATGCGCAGAAGCGTCAGAACCGTTTTCTGTTCGACCCGATTCCTTCTTATCAATCTGCTCAGCCGCCCGCTTCTGGCAACCAAACTCCAAGCCGTGCGACCTACCAAAAAAACTAAACTGGGGCGGGAGCTTCTCCTGCTGTGTGTTGGTTGTGTGCTGCCAGTCTCCGCACAAGCCGCTGATCCTGCGGCGCACGGGGCCGAAGCGACGCTAAAGAAGTCTCTGGTGACGGAAGGCTTGCGCGATTCTAAGGAGTCGGCTGAGGACTCCGCTGAAAAAGCCAAGGCGGCGCTTCAAGCCGCTCGTGCTGCGGTGGAAGCTGCAAAAGCTTCTGGAGAGGGAGACAAGCACGATGCCGCCGCTGCAAAAACTGCCCTCGAAGCTGTCAAGGCGGAACGTGCGGCAGCTGGCAAACCAGAGCGCGCTGTGGCACCCAAGGCGGAAACAAAAGGTGACAAAGCGGAGTCAAAAACAGAACACGCGGAACAGCCCAAGGTGGGTGGTGGAGAAAAGCTCAAGGCCGATCAGGCGAAGGCTGAGCCAGCGCCGCCAAAGGCTGAAGGTGCCTCGCACGCCGCACCGGTCGCGGAGGCTGCTCCCGGTAAGCCCGCGCATGCCGAGGGTAGCGCTGTTGTCGCCCAGCCTGAGGGCGCACCTGCCATCGAAGGTGCTGTCGTTGAGGCCCCCAAGAAAAAATCCCGTTTCGGATCTGGGTCGGATTTATTTGGGGAAGAGGGCACGAAGAAAAAGGGTAAGAAGCGCGAGGCTCCCGTTCCGCTGACTCCTGAGCAGGCCAAGGCCGTTGAGATTAAGGCATTTTGCGACAAGGCACGGGCCGCAATCAAGCGAGGCGAATTTGAAGTGGCGCAGGGGCTTCTAGAATCTCTTGTGGCCGTAGACCTGCCTGATTCTGAGAAGAAAGTTGCCCTCCAAGAGGTTGCAACTATCTACGAGGAAAAAGGCGACCTTACAAAGCCGATCGCTATTTATGAAAAGCTGTGCGTTGTGTTGGAGTCTGATGGAGACATCCCTGCATGGCTGCTCAAGCTTGGCCAGTTGTATCGAGATGCAGGAGCCTATCAAATGGCTATCTCTCGCTATTATGGAGTGATTCAGTTGGGCATGAAGATGGGAAGTTCGGATTTCACCCGTTACCAGGGACTGACCCGGCAGGCGCAGCGTGAAATTGCAAACACCTACTTCATGAAGGGCGACTTCGAGCAGGCTCAGAAGTTTTACAACATGGCGTTGCGTTCCGATTTGCCGAAGGAAGAACGCGCCGTGGCGATGTTCCGTTCCGCTCATTGTACGTTCATGCGGAACGACATGAATGGCGCAGTGAACTCCCTGGAGCGTTTCCTTAAAGATTACAGCCGCCATCCTTCGGCGGCTGAGGCGCGCTACATGCTGGCCTCGGCTTACAAGGCGCTGGGGCGTGCGCAGGACGCTTACGACACGGTCATTGAGTTGCTGCGCGATGCTAAGGGCAAGGCTGAGGCAGATCCGAAGGCTTGGGCGTTCTGGCAGAAAAAGGCCGGAAACGAGTTCGCCAATGACTATTATCAGCGGGGCGATGTCCCTAACGCGGTGACCATTTACCAGGCCCTAGCCGCCTTGGAAACCGCCCCAGAATGGCGCTGGCCGGTAGTGTACCAGATGGGGTTGTGCTTTGAGCGTTTGCATTTGGAACCTCGCGCAGTGGAGTGCTACAAGTACATCGTCGACGAAAATTCTAAGCCGGAGTTTCGCTGGCGGAAAATGCCCCAGAGTGCGGGTAATCTCGTGAAGATGGCGGCTTGGCGTGTGGAACAGTTGGCATGGGAGAATGCCACGAGCAGCCAGTTGCGTAGCACGGCTGGAAATGAAGTGCCGTCGGCTGTGCCTCGGTAAAAGTTGTGCTAAGCTAGCAAACCATGGAAACTCCTCAGGCAGCGCGGGTGTCGGTTATCGATTTGATTTGGGCGCACTCCACGCTGTGTGAGGAAGTGTATAGCCTGTTGCTGGACGAGAACCAGATTTTGCGCGGGGCGGGCCGTTTGGAGGAGAGCGGCATTCTCGATAAGAAAAGAATGCTGTTGAAGGCTTTAGACGATTCGCTTCAGCAGATGCGCGCTGCGGCCAGGGCGACAGCAGTGGCGAAAACGCCCACGTTGCGTTCGGTCGCCGCGAAGGCGCAGAGGGTGCTGCTGAAGGCGATGTTGTTGGACAAGGAAAACGAGCAGCTCTTGCTCAAGCACGCATTGTCTTCGTCTTCGGGTGAGGTTCAGATTATTCCGAAGCCGACAGCGAAACAGGTGCGGAAACGGTACGAATTTCAGAATTAGGGATGACATTTTTGCCGAGTGGGTGCAAGTAAAGGGGCGCGTCCCCCTGCGCTTCACCTCACATGGCCGTCGAAAAAATACTCGTCATTGACGATGAACCCTTCATTCGCAAAACCTTCGAGGAGGTTCTGCGAGGGAAGCGTTATGGTGTCAGCAGCGCTAGCTCCATCGCTGAAGCAGAGCGCCTGATGAAGCGGGAGCAGTTCGACGTTGTTTTCGTCGATGTCCGTCTTCCGGATGGTGCGGGCATGAGTCTTCTAGAGCGTATGGCGAAGTCCAACGTGCCGCCGCTTGCGATCATGATGAGCGGGTTTGGCACGATTGAGTCTGCTGTGGAGTGCATGAGGGCAGGAGCCTTCGATTACCTGACCAAACCTTTCTCAATCGGACAGATTGAGGTTCTCGTAAAAAAGGCCGAGAGTTACCGGCAGATGCTTCAGGTTAATGAGTATCTGTCGGCTGAGGTTGCCGGAGCTAAAGATTTGGTGGGTGTGAGCGATTCCATCGGTCGTCTCCGCGACATGCTTCGGAAGGTGGCACCTACGGAAGCCACGGTGCTGATTCAAGGTGAGAATGGTACGGGCAAAGAACTCGTGGCCTTGGCGCTTTATCATGCGAGTACCCGCGCAAATCTGCCCTACATTCGGGTCAATTGTGCTGCGCTATCTGAGAACCTGATGGAGAGCGAGTTTTTTGGGCATGAAAAAGGAGCGTTCACGGGTGCGATGGAGCGGCGTGAAGGGCGTTTTGAGTTGGCCAATGGCGGAACGCTGCTCTTGGACGAAATTAGTGAAATCTCTCCGCGTCTTCAGGCGAAGTTGCTGCGTGTGTTGCAAGAACGCGAGTTTGAGCGAGTGGGAGGCACCAAGACCATTCAGGTCGATGTGCGGGTGCTTGCAACGACTAACCGGGACTTGCGTAAGGCGGTAGATAATGGCGATTTTCGTGAAGATCTGTATTACCGCCTGAATGTTTTTCCAGTTTCCGTACCTCCGTTACGGGAGCGAGATGGAGACATTCGAGTTTTGTCGGAGTATTTTCTGGCGCGGTATTCAAAGCAGTATAACCGCCCTGAGTTGCGCCTGACCCCAGAGTGCATTGCCGCCTTGGAAGGCCATCACTGGCCGGGAAACGTGCGTGAACTTCAAAACACGGTTGAACGCGCGGTCATCATGAGTGAACCCGGCGCGCCGCTGATTTCGGCGGTCTTGGGGCAGGGGATTCACCCCGCCAAGAACGCGGTTGAGGAGGAAAACGAGGGGGCGGACAAGCCCGCTGAAAATCGGACGAAACCGAGCACGGGAGTTCTTGTGCCTCTGGCCGAGGTGGAGAAAGAGCACATTCTCAAGGTGCTGGAGGCGTGCTCCAACAACCGAACCCGGGCAGCCGACGTATTGGAGATTAGCATCAGGACTTTGCGCAATAAACTGCACGAGTACCGAGCCGCAAAGGAGTAGTCGCGCCCGACGGTGGGAGTGAGAGTGAGTCGGAGTGCATTTTGCGCTTCCCCATCTCCTCACAGAACGCCCTCCGCAGGCTCCCCCCAGAACCACTCCCTCCCCTAGAAACGGGCCTCACGTGGCATTCTTCTTGGCTCCCGCGTGATTTCAAGGTAGCCCTCCCCCCATGATCGTCACCACTGCAGATCTGTATAAGGTAGCCTACGGCAAATTCGCCATCGGGGCCTACAACATCAACAATGCCGAGCAGACCATGGGGCTCTTCCGTGGCTGTATCGAGGCCCAGGCGCCCTTCATTATCCAGCTTTCTAAGGGAGCGCGTAAGTACACGGATAAGCGTATGTTAGAGGCGATCATCCGCTCTGCGGAGGAGATTTTCCCTGACGCAATCTTTGCCGTACATCTGGATCACGGCGATGAAGATACCTGCATCGATTGTATCAACTCCGGTTTCTATTCCTCCGTCATGATCGACGCCTCGCACGAGACGTTTGAGAAAAACGTGGAGATTACCAAGCGTGTTGTCGATCTCGCTCACGCAAAGGGCATCAGCGTTGAAGCTGAGCTCGGGATGCTCGGTGGCGTCGAAGAAGACATCGTTGTGGACGAAAAACACGCTTGTCTCACTGACCCAGACGAAGCCGTTGAGTTCATTCGCCGCACGGGTTGCGACGCGCTTGCGGCAGCAATCGGCACGAGCCATGGCGCCTACAAGTTCCGTGGACGTCAGTCCCTGCACTTTGAGGTCGTGGAAGGCATCCGCGACAAGCTCAAAGCCGCTGGCATGCCCGTGACGCCTATCGTCATGCACGGCAGCTCCAGCGTGCCAGCCGATGAAGTCGCTCGCATCAATGCCGCCGGTGGCACCCTCGATCCCGCCGCTTGTGGCGTGGACGAAAACGAATACCTGCCCGCCGCCAAACTCGGTGTGACCAAGGTCAACATCGACACCGACGGCCGCCTTGTATGGACTCGTGTACACCGCGAATTCTTCCACAGCAAGCCAGGCGAATTTGATTTCCGTCCTCCAGGTAAGATTTTCATGGATGAGTACGCTAAGTTCATCGCAGCAAAGAGCGTAAAGCTTGGTTGCGCCGGGACGATCCCTGAAGTTCGCGCCTCCCTGGGTAAGTAGTTCTGAGGCGCCTACATGCGCTGGCTAGCCCCCGCTAAGATTAACCTCTCGCTCCGGATTCAGGGACGTCGTGAAGACGGCTTCCATGAACTCCGGAGCTTGATGGTGCCTGTATCGGTCTTCGACGAGATTAACTTGGAGGCCAAGGAGTCCGGAGATCTCG
The DNA here is from genome assembly GCA_903916085.1 of uncultured Spartobacteria bacterium. Classification (GTDB taxonomy): domain Bacteria; phylum Verrucomicrobiota; class Verrucomicrobiia; order Chthoniobacterales; family Chthoniobacteraceae; genus Chth-196. The sequence goes on along the minus strand of CAIWVL010000359.1, from coordinate 1,746 downwards.
AGTTCTTCTGCAACGCACCGGACGTGCCCGTGGACGACTCGAATCTGGTCGTGCGCGCGGCCCGTTTATTTTGCGCTTCCTGCGGTATTCTCCCGCAACTACGCATCGTCCTGACCAAGGAAATTCCGCATGGCGCAGGACTGGGTGGGGGGAGTAGCGACGCGGCTACCACTTTGCTGGCTCTGGACGCGCTGTACCAGACGGGTTTGAGTCGCGAGGCACTCGCGGAGCTCGGTGCTGAGCTGGGCTCGGATGTGCCGTTTTTTGTGTATCAATCTGCAGCGTGGATTTCTGGTCGGGGCGAACATGTTGCTCCATTTAATGGACTTGCGTCTGTGCCTATCTTGTTGGTGAAGCCGCCCTTTGGCATTTCGACTCCGTGGGCATTCCAGAATTGGAAAGACTCGCAGCCCGTTCCTGGCGTACCTTATGGAGAGCAGGAGTGCTCGGCGGGAACCTTGGTGAACGACCTGGAGCGCCCGGTGTTTCAGAAGTATCTATTTTTGGCAGACCTGAAGCAGTGGTTGATCGCTCAACCGGAGGTAGAGGGTGCGCTGATGACAGGTTCAGGATCGACGCTGTTTGCGGTGCTGCGAGAAAAAGAGGCTGGTTACGCCTTGGGCGAACGCCTCGGGAAAGAGTTTGGGACACAACTGTGGGTGTACCTCTGCGAAACGATGCCGTGAGGCAATGGGGAGGTGCCATACACCCCTCGCGTCTGCTCTTCCCTTGATTCCCAGTCCCTCCCATTGGACACCATTCTTTCCCCGCTCTAGCTCGCCTAACCTCGTCTTGTGACTACGCACTCCACGGCTCTTAACCGCACTTGGGTGGAAATCAGCGCTTCGGCGCTGGCTCACAACGTCGCTGCTTTGCGCGCTCAGGCACCCGAGGGTGCTCTGCTAATGGCTGTCGTAAAGGCAGATGCCTATGGGCATGGCCTCGGGTGCGTTGTCCCTGCGGTAGCTCACCTGGTGGACTGGTTTGGCGTCGCCAACCTAGTCGAGGCTAGGCAAGTGCGTTTATTGGCGAAAAACCTGCCAGTCATGATCTTCAGTCCCGCGCTCCCTAGTGAGCGCCAGCTCATTGCCGCTGAAGGGTTTGTTCCAGTCGTCTCAGACTTCGCCGAGGCCGCTGGTTACGCTGAAGTCGCTGCTGACCGCCCGGTAGGCGTCCACCTCTCGGTGGATACCGGCATGGGGCGTATGGGGGTTTGGGAGCGCGACGCCATGGCTCTCGCTCGCGCCATCCAGACTTTGCCCGGCGTGCGTCTCACGGGTGTGGGTTCTCATTATCCCTCTGCTGATGAGGATGATGTCTTCACACGTGAACAAGCCTGTCGTTTTGCCGCGCTCTCGCACGAGTTGCGTACCGAGGGGCTCGTCGAAGGCCCCGCCCACATCGCTAACAGCGCTGGCGTCCTTGCTTTCCCTGAGTCAGCCACCGAACTGTATCGCGCAGGACTCGCCCTTTACGGATGCGCGCCCCGACCGGAGTTTCAGGCGGTCCTACGTCTCGTGCTGAGTTGGAAAACGCACGTCACCCTCGTGCGCAACATCGGAGCAGGACGCGGGATTTCCTATGGCAGCACTTTTCACGCGCCTCGGGAAATGCGGGTGGCAACTCTAGCCGTTGGGTACGCCGATGGGTTCCGGCGTCATCTCTCAGGGCAAAAAGTCGCCGTGCTCATCGGAGGACGCCGTTGCTCCGTGTTGGGGCGTGTCACCATGGATCAGATTATGGTGG
>CAIWVL010000358.1 GCA_903916085.1 uncultured Spartobacteria bacterium | reverse complement strand
GCAGCGTTGGAGTGCGCCGAAGTAAGTTAACCCAAACGAACGATCCCCACCCTGACCCTCTCCTTACTTCAAAAGCCCGTCCAACTTGGCGTCGATGTCTGCTGCCAGTTCCGCCGCTTTCTCTAAGGGCAACCCTTTCGCGACACCTGGGCGCTTATGACCGATGGCTTCTACCCAGCTGTCCTTGGTTACGTTGACCCGCTGTTTGCACAGCGTAGCGACCTCTGCCGGGACGCGGCGCCCTTCCAGCAGCGCGGAAAGCGACTGGGCGGAAGCGGCCTCGGCATCGCCTAGCCAGCCCAACACTTGCTGCGCCATCAGCCAATGCCCTTCGTCGTTAGGATGCACCCCGTCTTTGGAAAAGGTGAATTTCGGATCCGCGGCCTTCCGCTTCAGTGCCTCAGCCCGCATTGCGGTGTGCAAATCAATCACCTCCCAACCCACAGCTCTCTGGGACACGAGCCACTCCGAGTAGCGCAATAGTACCGAAGCGTAGAATCCTTGTTCAGGCGGTTTGCTGTCCGGATCAAAGTAAGGCGGCGTGATGTGGATGATCCGCGCGCCACTGGCTACAGTCTCGTCGTGAAGACGTTGCATGCCGTCACGAAAGGCTGCGAACCGTTCCTCGTCCAAGGGCTTGTAGATGCCGCAATTCATCCCGTAACAGGCGAACACCACATTCGCCTTGAGCGCCGGGAGCGCGCGCGAAAGCCGCTCGTGCACGCTGGGCCGAGGGAATGGATGGGTTTCCTCAGACAGACCCGAAACCGTCTCGCTCGATAGACCAACGCTTAGGATTTCCGGGCCGCCACCAGGCAGCTTGCGACTGCGCAAGGCGGCAGCCACGTCCCACACATACGTGGCGTTGGCGGTGATGCTGTCCCCAAAGAAGACGACGCGCTTTGCGGCGAGGATGCTCTCCCTTGTTGCAGCCGCGGCTTGCACGGCGGAGGTGCCAGGCACTGTGGGCTCCGTTGCGGACGCGAACATCACAGAAACGGCACCCCATAGGGTAAGTGCCGCGCAAGCAAGGGGAAGGGATCTTCTCATAGTAAGGGGAGAGATTAGTCTACGAACGCGAGTTCATTGGTGAGCAACAGCACTTGGCTGAGCGACACCCAGGGTTTGTCGGGCTGGTTGCCAAAGGCGGCCACCAGACTGAGCGAGGCTTCCAGCTCCTGTGCAAGAGGTTCCCGCTTCAGCACCTGCTGAAACAGTGCCTTCACTTTGTCGGTCCCAGAAGCGGCGGCGGCGACGGTCGGCAATTTCGCGACAGATTCCGCTAGTGTTTTGAGAAAGCCGTTGTTCATGAGAAACAACGCCTGCTGCGGAACCGTAGTTTCAAAACGGATGCCAGTGCTGATGTCAGGGTTGGCGAAGTCGAAAATCCGGAACATCGACGGCAAATCCTGTCGGTCGATGTAGCCGTAGACGCTGCGACGGTTAGAGAAGGGCTCTTTAGTAAGCTCCACTGCGCGACCGCCGCGAGTTTCATCGAGGCTGCCTGCCGTAAGAATAAGCGTGTCCCGGAGCGACTCAAAATCGAGCCGACGCCGACGCATCGAGTGTACGAGGTCGTTGCTGGGATCCACCGCAAGCGCTTCAGGCCGGGCCGCACTGCTCTGGCGGTAGGCGCTCGAGAGCACGAGTTCACGCACGATCTTTTTCGTGGACCAACCCGACTCCACAAACCGCGACGCTAGGTAATCCAGTTCGCCCGCTATGGCCGGAGCCGGCGTGCGCACCCCGAAGTCGTTGGGCGTCTCCACCAGTCCTTTCCCAAACAAGTGCAGCCAAATGCGGTTCACCGCGACGCGCGCCGTTAAGGGATTCGTGGGGTTGGCAATGGCGCGGGCCATTTCCAAACGGCCACTGCCTTCCGTAAAGGGTTTGCGATCTGGGCCGGAGAGAATGGACAGAAACTGCCGAGGTACAACTGGTCCGCGATTGCTGGGGTTACCACGGAGGAAAATCACGGGCTGAACGGGCTTCGGCTTATCTAGGAGCACCATAGCCCGCGTGGGCGCGCTGGCATCAGTGGCATCCAGCAGATCCAGTTCGTCCTGAACCTTATTCTTCGCCTCGAACACCTTGCGCGAATACGCCTTTTCTACCTCCGCTTTGCTCAAACGGGCGGGACTATCGGCCTGAAATACCTTGAGTCGAACCGCTTCCTGAACTGGGTCGACGAGAGGTGAGACATCCTCAGGCGCGCGTTTGTCCAAGACTTCGCCTGTTTCGAGAACAAGCTTCCCGTACACCTGCGATGCTTCGGCGAGCGATTTGAGCGGTTTTTGCCCCAAGGCAGCAATCACGCCAGCATTCCATCCGGCGGGTGGCGTGGCTTTCCACCCTGCAATCAGAGCGGCCGCTTTCGCCTCAAACTCGGCTGCGGGCAGCGCAGACAGCGCCGCCCATGGACCGAACACTGCATCTTCACCCGTGTTCTGGAGCAGCTTGATCCAGCGCCTCAGGGGGACGCCGATGAGATTGCGCTGGCCCGCAAACGTATCTAGCGCCTTTTCATCGGCCTCCGAAAACTTGATTGCCGCGACTTTTGGCGTCGCTGCCGCATCCCCGGCTGGCTTGTCATTGTTTGGCAGTGGAGCCTCTTTTGCGGCAATCAGATACAAGCCTATCTTTTTCAGAAGCTCGGCATTCGCCTTCGTCACCTCTCCATCTGGGGCCGTCTCCCTTTTCGCAATGAGTTCCGCGCGTTTCTCGAGGTACTTGGCGTACTCAGGCGTCTGCGCGGGTTCGCTAATGATGGGGCGCTCCTTGGGCTCCTCCGTGCTCAGGAAAACGCCGTGTAGCGAATAGTAGTCGCTCGTAGGAATGGGGTCGTACTTGTGGTCGTGACAACGCGCACACGTGACAGTCAGCCCGACCAGCCCGCGAGTGACCACGTCGATACGGTCATCGATAATGTCGTTCTGGCTGTTTTGAAAACACCGGCCCACCGTTAAATAACCTAGAGCCGCCAAGGCTTCGGGCTTTTTTGGTTCAGGCAGCAAGTCTGCCGCAAGCTGTTCTACGATAAACTGATCAAACGGTTTGTCCGCATTGAACGCGTTAATGACGTAGTCCCGGTAACTGTAAGAGAAATGAAAGCGACGATCGGCGTTAATCGGCGCAGGCAGACCTTTCGTGTCCGAGTAACGGGCAACATCGAGCCAGTAGCGTCCCCAACGTTCTCCAAACCGGGGCGAGGCGAGCAGCCGGTCGACGGCTTTTTCATAGGCGTCTGGAGCCGGATCTGTGGCAAAGCTGGCAAGTTCCGCTTCTGTGGGGGGAAGCCCCTGTAAATCGTAGGCAAGTCGCTTCAGGAGGACTCGGCGGTCTGCTTCCGGCGCGGGCTTGAGCCCTTTGGCTTCCAGCGCTGCGAGGACAAAACGGTCGGCGTCTGTTCGCGCCCATTTAGCATCCTTAACCACAGGCAACTGTGGCTTAACGACAGGCTGAAAGGCCCAGTGGTGCTTGGCTGCTTCCTTATCGAATCCCACCGTCTTTCCCTGACGCGGATCGTAAGCACCGGTACGCACCCATTCCTGTAAAATGGCCACCTGTTCCGCCGATAGCCGTTTGTTGTCGGGCGGCATCTGGAAGTCGGGGTCTGCGTAAGTGACGGCCTTCACGAGCAAGCTCTTGTCAGGCGCTCCGGCCACAAGGGCAGGCCCATTCTCCCCTCCTTTGAGAACCGACGCGGCATTGTCCAACGCTAGGCCACCCTTGGTTTTACCCTTAGCGGCACTATGGCATTCCACGCAGTGCTCTTCTAAAAGAGGGCGCACGGATTTTTCAAAAAACTCAGCCTGCACCGCCTCGGGAACCACGACTGGTGCGGTGGCCGCCACTGCCAACGCATTCGCTCCGCTGGCGAGCAACAGGGTGGAGGCGAGCACGCCCACCGAAAAACTGCTTATCACGTTGCTCTCCCGCTTCATGCTACTACCCCCTTCACAATCTTGCCGTGTACATCCGTGAGCCGGAAATCACGGCCCGAATGACGGAACGTGAGTTTTTCGTGATCCATCCCGAGCAGATGCAAAATCGTGGCGTGCAAGTCATGGACGTGCACTGGGTTTTCGGCAGCCTTGAACCCAAACTCATCGGTGGAACCGTACACGGTCCCGGCCTTGACGCCGCCACCTGCCATCCACGCAGAAAAACCCCAGTGGTTGTGATCACGGCCGTTCACTTTGCCGGCGTTGGAGCCTGGCGTGGGAAGTTCTACTGTGGGCGTGCGGCCGAATTCGCCAGACCAGACCACCAGCGTGTCGTCCAGCAACCCGCGCTGTTTGAGGTCGATAAGCAACGCAGCCGTCCCTTGGTCACTTTCGCGGGCCAATTTGCGGTGCTGAATTTCAAGATCGTCGTGACTGTCCCAAGGCTGCCCGGGCGAGTGCCAGAGCTGCACGAAACGCACTCCCCGTTCGGCCAGACGCCGTGCAATCAGGCATTGGCGACCGTAAACCGTGTCGCCGTAAAGGTCGCGGATGTGCTGGGGCTCTTTGGAGAGGTCGAACGCGTCTGTTGCGTCCATTTGCATCCGGTAAGCCAGTTCGAAGGATTGAATCCGGGAATCGATCTGACCGTCTTCCTGACGGCTCTGCTGGTGCATCCGGTTCAGGGTAGAAAGCAGATCCAGCTGTGCTCGTTGCTCCGTCGGGCTCCAGGTTTTATTGCGGATGTTCTCAATGAGTTTTTCTACATCGGTGTGTTTGGTGTCGATGTAGGTCCCTTGTAACGAGCCGGGCAGGAAGGCCGACTGCCAGTTGGGCGCGCCGCCGGTGGGGTAACCTCCGGGACAAAGAGTGACAAAGCCAGGCAGGTTCTGGTTCTCTGTGCCCAGACCGTAATTAATCCACGAGCCAAGGCTGGGGCGGGGCAGGCGGGCTTCGCCGCAATTCATGAGCATCAGGGAAGGCTCGTGATTGGGCACATTCGCGTACATGGAGCGAATGACGACCATTTCATCCACGTTCTTGGCGACATTGGAGAAAAGCTCGCTGACTTCGGTACCACACTGGCCGTGTTTGGAAAACTTGAAGGGCGAACCGAAGGCGGCTCCCGTGGGGCGTTCAGTTTTGAGATGACCGGCCGCCAGGGGTTTCCCGTGCATCCGGGTGAGCTCGGGTTTGGGGTCGAAGGTATCGACGTGGGAAGGCCCGCCGTTCGCAAAAAGATGGATCACCCGTTTGGCCTTGCCCGGGTACTGAGAAGGATGCGCCGCCAAGGGAGACGCCGTGCCCATAGATGCGGAGGCCTGTTCAGAAAGGCCGGCTAGTCCAAGCAGCCCAAACCCCATCCCACACTGCGCGAGGAAGGAACGCCGCGACAGGGAGCAGGAACCAGAGGAGGAAAGAGTGTCGAGCATGGGATGTGAAGGTTAGAGGTCCTAGGAACTCAGCTACACCTAGACTACCCGGAAGCGGACGGAAACTTTGGAAAAACCTTCTGCAAGGCACGCGGCGTCGGGGTGCCAGTACCAGCGCACGCCTCGGTCCAGAAGGTCGATGGCATCGCGATCACCGGTGCTGGCATCTTTCTCGGGTGCGCTCTGGCAGGATGCCAAAGTGCTTGAGGTGCTCAATGAGCGTCTCCATGGGCAGGCCCACGACGTTAGTGAACGACCCGACGGTTTGAGCAATGAGTCTGCCTTGATCGTCCTGCGCGGCGTACGCACCCGCCTTGTCTAGTGGTTGGATTGCCGCATGGTACGCTGCTCGCTCCAATGCACTTAAGTGGCGAAATTGCACCACTGTCGTCTCCACAAACACTCTCTGTTTCCCGCCGGAACGGTGCGCCACACACACCCCAGAATGCACCGTGTGTTCTCGGCCGTTGAGCTCTTCAAGCATCAGTGCTGCCTCCGCCATGTCCCGCGGCTTCCCCAGAATACGTTCCCCGAGCGCGACTACGGTGTCCGCTCCGAGTACAACGCTGTTCGGATGCAGGTCGGCAACGGGGAGGGCCTTCAGTAGAGCGTTCTCCTGCACCAGTCGGGATGGCCCTAGGGTGGCGTCATTGAGTTCCTCTACAGGCGTTGTGCACACTTCGAAGCTAAAACCGTATTCCGTCAGCAAATCTCGTCTCCGAGGTGAGCTGGAGGCCAGCAAGAGGCGGGGTGGAGTCATGGCCGGTAATAAGAATAAAAATAAGAGCTGGAAGCTCTTAAGAAATGAGCCGGTGGTTCCGCACGTGCCTCACATCACCACCGGATTGTCTAATTTCTGAGACCCCTCGCGGGGGCTTCGGAAGGACTGCGCAATGATCGAAGGTCCATTCCAAAGGTGTCCATAGGAGATCTCACTTCCTAGCCCGCACAGCCTACTAGTGCTGGAGCAGTGCCGCGTAATCAGCCGGCGATTTTAACCCGGACAAATCGCCACCAGCCTCCAGCTCTAGCTTGAAAATCCACCCATTCCCGTAAGGATCGGTGTTGACTAGGGCGGGATCAGCCGACAACGCCTCGTTCACGGCGATCACTGTCCCGGCGGCGGGCGAGTAGATGTCGCTCGCTGCCTTCACGGATTCTACGACGCAAATCTGCTGACCCGCGTCCACCTTGGTGCCGAGCGGAGGGAGCTCGACGTAAACCACATCCGTGAGTTCGTGCTGGGCGTGGTCGGTGATGCCCACGGTGGCGGAGGCTCCATCTCGGCGCAGCCATTCATGGGAGGTGGCGTATAGAAGATCGGTAGGCAATGACATGTCAGAGGTGATTAAGGGTGGAAACTGGACACTCAGGCGGGCCGACGATACATCGGGCGCTTCGCGACTGTAGCGGGAAAGCGACGACCGCGGATTTCTACTTCGAGCGCGGTGCCGGGGACGGCGAGTTCGGCGGGTAGATAGGCCATGGCGATGCCCCGGCCTAGGGTAGGGGAGAGGGAGCCACTGGTGGTTTCGCCAATGACCGCGCCGTGATGCACTACGGGATAATGCGGACGGGGCGGTGGCGTCTTCTCGCCCATCAGCAGTCCCACGAGCTTGTGGGGGACGCCGTTGGCGCGCTGGGCTTCGAGTGTAACCGAGCCTATGAACGCGCCCTTATCAAATTTCACAAAAGGGGCGAGGCCCGCCTCCAGCGGAGTGTGCGTCGGGGAAAGGTCGGACCCGTTCAGCGGAAAGCCTGCTTCGAGGCGGAGTGTGTCCCTAGCGCCGAGGCCGCAAGGAAGTATGCCAAACTCCTCACCTGCTTGTAGGATTTTCTCCCACCAAAGGGCCGCTATTTGCGCGGGGCAGAACCACTCGAAACCGTCTTCGCCGGTGTAGCCAGTTCGAGCAATGAGAATGGGGCCGTTGGCGATACCGAGCGCCAGTAGACCATTGCGGGGGGGAAGTTGCAGTTCGGCACCCAGAATGCGCCTGAGAATTTCCTTGGCGCACGGCCCCTGAAGCGCGAGCCCGGCCCACTGTGCGCTGTGATTTTCAATGGCAACCGAGCCCCTGGCGTGGGAGTGAATCCAAGCAAAGTCTTCGTCGATTTTGGAGGCATTTACGACTAGGAAATAAGACCCT
>CAIWVL010000357.1 GCA_903916085.1 uncultured Spartobacteria bacterium | reverse complement strand
GCAAAGGTGGCTGCAGAGAAAAACGCAGCCGAAACACGACTAAAACAAGTCAAAGCGGATGTTCTCACCCGGATCAATGCTCTTGATTCTACGAGTCAACGACAGCTCACCGAGTTGCCCACCGATCCAGCGCAATTCAAACAATCTATTATAGGTATCTTTGCTTCTCACGAGACGCCATTGACTTGGTTCGAAACCATTGAGTCTGAAAAGATCGCGCTTGATGAAATCAAAGCGCAAATTCCGAAAATCCGGGAAGGATTCTTAAAAGACCTTCCCGAACCGGAACGACAAGATCTCCTCATCGCTGGCCTTAACCCGCAACAGTTCGAGCAGAAGTTAGTCGATTTTCTAAAAAGGCCAAAACCTGAACAGGAAGCCATTGTACGTGCACTTTGCGGCCCGCGTTTGGAGGCTTGGAATGCATTCAAACAAAAGGCCAACAAAGGCGATCGTGCCAAAGTCGCTGATGCCATTCGAGCCATGCACAAAAGCCTTACCGGAAATAAAATGCCATGAACCGCGCCAGCTTTCAGTTTGAAGTCCTCACGCCAGCTATAGCAGGCGGAGCCACCCCCAAAAAAACAGCCGAGATCCGGCCTGCCTCCATTCGCGGACAGCTCCGCTGGTGGTTCCGGGTGCTGGGCGGCTTTAAGTCGCAGACAGGTACGGTGCGAGATCGCGAAAAAGCAATTTTCGGGTCGATTGCAAAGGACGAGCTGCACGCCAGTCCGCTCGTAATCCGAGTGGCTCAAGCTCCAATCTCCAGCGCGCCCATGACCATGGTAGACCTGGATGCGCCCCAGCTCTCAGGCAAAGGGTACCTGTTGTGGCCCCTCCGAACTCAGGAGGACGCCCGGGCCACCATTAAGGCTGGCTCGAAGTTTGAACTCCAAATGCTCTGGAAAGGCGACGCCAGCTTGTGGCCAGACCTGCTCGCGCTCATCAGCGTGTTCGCAAACTTGGGCTCACTAGGGTTCCGTGGCCGACGCGCGATGGGTGCACTCAGTGCGGAGGAGCTCCAAACTCTGCCTGAGGCACTCGCACGATTCGGTAACCCCACGGTCATTTCCGTAAAATCTCTCGACGCCACCAACGGCGACAACGCCATCTCAGTACTCGGGAATTGGCTCAAATCTTGGCGCGCCTACGGCCAAACCGGGAGAAATAACGACGAACAAAAATTCGCAGGGTTCAGGTGGGCACAGTCTGACCACGATCTGGGTGCCGCCATCCTCTTCGGGGGCGAGCGTCCGCCGGCAGTGTTCCGAGCCGCCCTCGGGCTCCCTCTTAGCCAGCGGTTCACGTCCCGGAGAGAAACGCTCGATTGGAACACGCGCGAGGGCCGGTTCGCCTCACCCGTGCTGCTGCGCCCCCACCGCACTGCCAACGGCAAATGGAAGGCACTTGTGATCTTCATTCACAACCATGAATGGCCAGAGAACAGGACGGTCACCGCCGGGCGACGCAACGAGGTGGCGGTTTCGTCCGCATTACTCAAGGCCATGCAGGCGGACCCACGCCTGAGCCCTCTGTAATGTTAAAATAGACGGATCGCTTAGATTAAAATTTATCGTGTCTTCCCTGAAATTAAAAACGTAATCTTTGCGTGCTCAAAAGCCCCCGGATGGGGGCTAAGAAATTAGCCGGTGGTGATAGGAG
>CAIWVL010000356.1 GCA_903916085.1 uncultured Spartobacteria bacterium | reverse complement strand
TCCCGAACTGGAAGGCGTGGGCCCTGGGGAACCTGTGCTTACAGAGGCCGCCCATCGCTCTGTAGAGGCCGCGCTGCAAACCGCGCTCGCGTAGGGAAATGGGAGGAAATGGGAGTGCGCTATGCCGCAAATGTTTTTTGTTCTTCCATTGAGACCCCTTGACTCCCATGGGTTCCCATTCTCCACGAGCCCCCAAAGGTGCCTTCGGTAACAGAAAGGGGAAGAGCCCCAGGCGCTTCCGCCTGAGATTCTTCCCCTTTTCTTTGTGATGATCTCCTAGTTCGCCTACGGCTGCGTTGCGATCACCTTCTCGGAGATCACCGTTTCGCTGCTAGCTGCAGGCTTGGATTCAGAGGGTTTCGCCGCCGGAGGCCGGGGCTGCACCATCCAGAAGGAAGCCGCGAACTTGGGCCAATCCGCCAAGATTTCCTTCGCGCGCGCGCTCCCTGTCTCTGCCAGATGCTTCTCCACAAGCTGATGGAGTGTGGCGTTTCCTGCTGCATCCAATCGGTTGATGACAACCAGTCCGGAATTGTACAGGTCCGGGAACTTGTTCTCTACATCGAGGACGAAGGCGCTGCCGCCTGTCATCCCTGCGCCGAAGTTCTTACCGGTATCGCCTAGCACTACGATTGTGCCGCCCGTCATGTACTCGCAGCCGTGGTCGCCAATGCCTTCAACGACAGCAGTTGCCCCCGAGTTACGCACCGCAAAACGTTCGCCGCCGCAGCCATTAGCAAATAGCTTCCCGCCCGTCGCTCCGTACAAGCAGGTGTTGCCCACGATGGAGTTGTGATGGGCCTCGAAGCGGTGGTTAAGAGGAGGACGCACGACGATTTCGCCGCCGCTCATGCCTTTACCCACGTAATCGTTGGCCTCACCGGTGAGCACCAAACGGACGCCTGGAGCAAGGAACGCTCCGAAGCTCTGTCCGGCGCTGCCGTCCAGAAGAAGTTCGAGTGTACCTTCAGGCAGACCTTCGTCGCCCCACTGATACCCGATTTCGCCGGACACCTTCGTGCCCACGGAACGGTTGGTGTTGTGCACCTTGTACTTGAGGGAGATGGGGCGCTGATCCGTGATCGCGTCCTTGGCGTCCTGCAATACGGAGTCGTCGAGGGGCGCCTCGTGGACAGCGTTGTTGCGGCTACGCGTGCAATAGCGCGGCTGTGTGGGATCGGAGGCCGCCACGTCCGTGAGCAAACGCGAGAGATCCAGCGTATTCGCCTTGGGATGTTCGGGAACGATGCGCTGACGCAAGAACTCAGTACGCCCAATGATTTCCTTAAGCGAACGCACACCGAGGCTTGCGAGGATCTCGCGCACTTCCTGAGCGACTCCGTTAAAGAAGTTCACAAGCATCTCGGGCGTGCCCTTGAACTTGGCGCGTAGGCGTTCGTCCTGGCTGGCGATCCCAACGGGGCAGGTGTTCAGATGGCACTGGCGCACATAAACGCAGCCCAGAGCAATCAACCCAGCTGTGCCGAAGTTGAACTCCTCAGCTCCTAGAATCGCTGCCTGCACAATGTCGAGGCCCGTGCGCATCCCGCCATCGGTACGCAACACGATGCGGTTACGCAGGTTGTTCATCATGAGAACCTGCTGCGCCTCAGCCACGCCCAACTCCCAAGGAGTACCGGCGTGTTTGACTGAGGACAGAGGCGATGCGCCTGTGCCGCCGTCGTGGCCGGAGATTAGTACGATGTCGGCGTGCGCCTTCGCAACGCCTGCAGCCACCGTGCCTACGCCGGCTTCAGCGACGAGTTTCACGCACACCTTGGCACGCGGGTTCACTTCTTTAAGGTCGTGGATGAGCTGCGCCAAATCCTCAATCGAGTAGATGTCGTGATGGGGAGGGGGGGAAATCAGCATCACGCCCTGCACCGTGTGCCGGAGACGGGCAATGAGGGCCGTCACCTTGTGACCGGGCAACTGGCCGCCTTCACCGGGCTTCGCACCCTGCGCCATCTTGATTTCAATTTCCTTTGCGCTAGCCAGATACGCCGCAGTCACACCGAACCGGCCGCTGGCTACCTGCTTGATCGCAGAATTGGCCAAATCGCCGTTTTCGCGACGCTTGAAACGCTCTGGATCCTCGCCGCCTTCGCCCGAATTCGACTTGCCGCCGATCCGGTTCATCGCGATTGCGAGCGCCTCGTGCGCTTCGGGACTCAGCGCCCCGAGCGACATCCCAGCCGAAGTGAACCGCGTACGGATGTCCTCGATGGACTCTACTTCTTCGACCGGTACCGCCTTCGACTTGGGCACCAACTCCAGCATGTCCTTGAAGGAAATGGGCTGCTGCGCCTTCACTGCCGCGACGTACTTCTTGTAATCGTCCGGGTTGTTGGTCTTTACAAACGAGTGGAAGGACTGAATCACCGGAGGCGTTACCGCGTGCCGTTCGCCTGCGCGCCGGAAACGATAGAAGCCGGGGTCGTCCAATTGCGCCTCTTTCCCGTCTTCGGTGGGGG
>CAIWVL010000355.1 GCA_903916085.1 uncultured Spartobacteria bacterium | reverse complement strand
GGTAAAAAGGTATGTCGAAATACACTTTTCCTGATATAGGTACATTTAAAAGGGCATCAGTATCGTCTGGTCCAGCTTTAAACCTAATATATCTGCCTACATCAGTAGAAACAAAAGTACTTGAGGAAGCTGTACAAGTTACCCCAGTTCCGCTTACTGCACTGAAAGTAAGTGTATTTGTAGTAGCATTTGCATCCAGATAAGGAGGTTCATTAAACACTACTGTGGAAAAAGTCCAATTTGTATCAGTTATCCTAGTTAGTTTTTTAGGTGGATATCCTGGACAAACAATATATATTATATCAAAAATTCTCTTGGTTCGGCATAGACCTAGAAAGGAGGAAAGAAGTCTCAAACCGTAATCTAACACATGCAGCCATCGGCGCAACGATGCAGGAGCTTGCACTCTGCTCTCGGCCTGCGCGAGACTCTCGCCATGACCCGAACTGACGCCATTCAACAGCTCCGAGCCGAGTGCAACCAATTGGCGGCCACGGTGACGCGCATGCACCCGATTGCGCCCAGCTTAGAGGATGCACCGACGCAGAGTGAAATTTTCAAGGCACTTTTCGAGCTCACCAAGCAGGTGGAAACGGTGAAGAAGCAGCTCATGCGCTTAGAACGGCGGGATGACAGCGAGCTTGTGTGAGGGGGCCATAAGAACACTGAGAGTACCCCAAAAAGCGGGATTCACTAGATTCCCGCTTGCATTGAAGGCTTCCGCAGGCGATTGTCTCAGCCAGCTTTTTTGCTGCGGGTATAGCTTAGTGGTAAAGCTCCAGCCTTCCAAGCTGGCTAGGAGGGTTCGATTCCCTCTACCCGCTCCACTTTTTTAAGTCCCTTTCAGGCCTGTAATTACTCTGTAACCAGAGACTTACAGGCCTTCTTTTTTGCCCAAACAGAGGGACCACTGAGGGACGGGTCTACGCCGAAGTTTGGGGAGGGGTTTAGTGTAAGTTGAAGGTACTGCTTGATGCTTGGTTGTGGATTCGGGGGGGGGAACGGATTGTTTAACCGCAAGCAGCGATCACTCGCAGGCGGTAGTTTTGAAAATTCCGAAAGCCGTAGGCGCGTCTTTGGATCAGTTTCATTTTCCGGTGAAAGCCTTCGGTGATTCCGTTGTTTTTAGTAAAGCGCCACATGGCCGCAATTTCACCCCTCCAGCAATGAAGGGTTTTAGCCAGCGTCTGCATCGGCGCGAACTTCTCTGCTTTGTACTTCTTGATGTAGGATAGAAGTTTGGGGATGAGCTTTTTGGCCCGCACTACCGTTTGGTGCTTTTGATTCAGTAGCTCGCGAAATTCGTGCATTTCTGCATGCACAGTCCTGAGCACCGTATGAGTTTTGAAAACTCTTTCAAGGCGTTCCTTTTCAGAGACAGCGAGCTTTTTTATCCCCTTGCGTAGCAGTCCTCCGATACCTCTGCGAACGAACGCAGCCGGCGCCAGATTCCTAGCAAGCTGGATAAAGTGATGCGATACTACCCGCACCACATGAAAGCGGTCGGCAACCAGAATGGCGTTTGGAAAATAACGCCTCACCAAACTGCGAAAGGCCGAACACAAGTCGATAAAAACCATCTTCCCCTTCTCCCTGCCTTTGAGTTGGGAGAGAAAACCTTCCAGATCCGAGGCCGATTTGTCCTGGACAACATCAAATACCCTGCGGTTGCCCAGATCACAGAAGGTGGTGGCGAACTGCTTCTTTTTGTGGAGGGTGTGCTCGTCGATACCAAGCACCCTTGGACACTCTAAGGAGAGGCGTTCACTGGCCTTTCGTTGGGTGAACTGCGAATAGATGCGAGAGACAGTGGCTGGGGCCTATTTCTGAACGGTTTGTTTTTTCAGCTACTGCCCACTACTGTTTAAGTATGAGTCTGTCGTCACGCATCAGGGAATCCCGCTCAAAGCACATGTTGAAGAGTTACGATGCCGCGCTCTAGCAGCTGCGTGTCTTCAGGGCGGTAATCTCCATTACCTCGAAGAGGTCAGGATTTTTCGTGAATACGCCGCCGAACACAGCCTCTTCCTGCGCCCCACCCAAGTCTCTGTAAAATTACCGCCCAACGAGGAAGGTAACGAGCATCAGGTTTGGTTTGTCCTGAGGAGAGAAAACAGCGTTTGCTAACAGAGGGTGGCTGCATAAACAGCCCCAAACATCATAAATACCTACACCACAGTTTTATCGGCCTCCAGTTTGTAAGGATCACATGCGGGCTCCTTATCTTGTCGAGGTGGCGATGTGCACCATGTCGCTGGACACTGTAACGGGGGTATCATCGCTCACTAGGGCAAACCAATCGGCGGTATCAACGGGAAGTTCGGCCTCAAATGAAGTTTCAGCAGTCTTCCTTGCCGGCAACGCAAACCATTCACGTTTCTTTATGTCGTCCTGCGTAGGTACAGCAGGGGCTGCCTTGGACCAATAGACTTCCACCTTTGTGAGCGGGCGCGACGCGTTGACGCCAAACCGGGCGACGTACGCATCGTCGGTCTTTTCTAGGCTCACCTTCGGGAAGGCGTGTCCGACGCCTTTAAGGTGAAAGTCAAAATAAGGAACTTCCATCGCAAGCCAGTTTGCTTTGCCGCCGCTTGGCGTCGGATAGGGCTGAAAGGCCGTAGGAATGAACGGAGCTACAGGTTTGTTGTCGAAGACACTACCGCCCGGGACCGGGATTTTGTGATTCGCGTTGGGCGCAAAAACGTGGTTCTTCTCGCCTGGGATTGCATTGAGAGTCATCTGCACCGATTCGGGGTAACCGAAGAAGTCGTTGCTCGCCGCCGCAAGAAAAAAGGCCGCCTTCATGTTTGGCACGCGTCGCCCGGCATCCAGATAGTTCAACCATTCTTCGCGGTTATCCGCGGGCATTTTGGAAAGCACGGCTTGCCCATATCCTCGATCAAAAAAGCCACAGCCATACAGTCCCATTCCTGCTCGCACCTGATCGCCGGCCAGCCCGCAGACCATCGTTGTCATGTACCCTCCCCATGAAACACCAACCACGCCTAATCGCGTCACATCAACCTCGGGCTGTGACCGGAGTAAGTAGAGCGACTTCATCGCCGCAAGCACCGCGTCGAAGAGCGTACTCGCGCTCGCGTCCGGTTTGGCCTCCCATCGGCCCTCGCCGTATTTTAAGGAACTCCACTTGCCTTTCGTCTCTGTGAGCTTCTTCGGATCGGCAATGCCCGGCATGTCCGGCGTGACGGCAACATAACCGCGCTGCGCCCAAGCCATCGCTTTTTCGACTTCCGCGTAGCCGCCACCGCCGTGAAGCACGAGCATGCCGGGATGCTTGCCGGATGTTTTCGGCGTGGCGATCACCGCAAAAATTTCCGAGTTGTCCCGTGAGCGGAATATAACCCTCTTCACGGTGATGTTCTCCGGCGGTGCATCGCTTGAAGCCAGCTCACGCAAAATCTCAGGGGCCTTGCCGTCGAGATAGGGTACAAACGGGTCGTTGGTTTGAGCCCCCAGCAATGTGGTTCTGGCGATTAAGGCAACGAGGGCAATCAGAAGAGTCGGGAGGGAATGATCATGTTTCATGTGACGGCTTTGTGAGCGGATGGCTGAAGTGATTCCAGACACTGGCTTCTCTCCCACCATTACATTCCGCCGCTCGCAATGGTATTGAGGTAATCCAGACTAGATGCAGAATCTTAGACCGAAAGATTACCGACCATTCCCTCGGACATCATGGACTTCGGATCCGTGGCTCGTGCCTTAACACTCTCCACAGGCAGCGGAACTTCCTTTCCATTGATGGGCGGTCCGTTGGATCCAGCGTCTTTAACAAGACTGGTTTGCGTGGGACTTTAAGAAAATCAATTGGGCCAGTTTCCTAGGCGCGCGTCCATAACTAGAGAGTAACGTTCGGCATCAAGTTCTAAGGCGCGTCAGCCCTGTATTAGCTTTGCAGCCCGTAGCATCTGAAAAGATGGTGCAGGCCGTTTGTTTCAAAAAAGATCGCACATGAGAGTATCTCGTTCGCTCTCTTACTTTTCAACACAGAAAATTGTTCGGATTGCTAGAAGGTCCAAGTCGGCAGCCGAGCCAGAGGCTTCGGAGGACTGGGCGATTATCAAAGGTCCAATCCAAAGAAAACCATTGGAGATCGCTTGTACTGTCAAATCTTGTCGTATGCCTCGGCCCGGGCAATCGCGGCACTCATCCTTTCTACAGAGGATTCAGAAACCCCTTTTGTAGCAAATTCAACCAGCGTTCTGAGTGATGCGATTTCTTTGCGGTACTGCTCGCAGCGCATCCGATAACTACGGCGGTTTTTCATGCAAACTAATGTCTGAGGTGAGCCCTTACGATCGATTGCCGTATCCAGATCCATTCGGAGACTTGTGATAACATTTTGCAAATGTTTCCTCCTATCGTCGCGCATTCGGAACCGATGTATTTGCTCGTTAGGATTACACGCAAAACTTTCCAGTTCGATGCAATCAGCGCAGGAACAGGTGCGTATCATCTCCTGTTTCCAATCCGTCGGGATTGTCGGAGGAAATGCGCTTCTATTGAGCAGAAACTCAACCGCATATTCCCAAAGCTGCGTGACAGACAAATCGCGCACGTCGATCAGCTCAAAAGCCGGCACCAAAACCGTCACAGGATCGAAAACGTGATAGTTTTTTGCAATCCTCCGTACAGCTTCAGTACGCAAGCCAGCGGCTGAAAGTTCACCGAGTGCGTTGAATAACTTGGCGACAAAGTCTGGGGTTACGGCAAGGACCTTTGCAGGGCCGGGATCGTAGACGGAACCGGGATTCTTGATTTCCTCTATTTTAGAAACTGCGGCCTCTGCAATCTGCGACAGTGCTAAACGCCACGCCGATTCTGCGGAACCGTGCTTTTGAAAAGTCAAGAAGTGCAGCAAATCCACACAAGCCGAAGGCAACTTGGGCATCTTTGAACGCACAATTTCGGCGTAAAGGAATCCTGTTTTTTCCGGGCCGAGAGTTTGTGAGGCAACAAGGAGTGCCTTGTTTTCGGTGCCATCGTAATCATGCCTGAGCACGCTGGAAATGAAAGATCCCAGAAGGGATGCGTCCCCAAGTCTCGCCAGAAGCAGTAGGAGAACATCGCGTTGAGCGTGCTTGTTACTCTGGAATCCGGACGTTCCGGGCGATTCAGTTGTCCAGGAGTCGACAAGCAGTCTTGCGACTTCAAGTGCCGCATTTCTAGCATCCTGCGATTGAGGGTTAGCCTCCCACACCTCGATGCAATCCTTCAAATAAGGTAATGCAGCATCTGCGCCTGCCTGCAAAAGCACTGCGGCGTAACGCTCCTTCCGCCAGATGACGAGAGCTGCCCTGTGATAAGATCGCTCAAAGCTTGCGCCCTCATTTCCTGAAGCTTCTAGAAGCCGTTGCTCATCCGGCACGGCATCATCCAGAGCGCCATCGGGTAAAAGCTCTCCGGGGGCCAGTGGGATTTCACCAAAAGCGACAGGTTCATCGCGCAGGTTACGCCACTGACTGATGTAATGACGCCAATCGTCTATTTCAATAATCTCGAAGTCGCCGTCCTCTTCTCCATTGTAGTTCCAGCCGCGACTGTATTCGGGTTCGGCTGCACCCGACTCCTCGATGTGTACGATACCCAGATGCGCGATACAACCGACCCGATCGGCCGCCTTTGCCAACACGTTCACCACTGGCGCATCGGTGGACTTTAAGCCAGCAAAGGACAACCCTTCCGGGCTGTATTGATGCTCCAGCACCCAGGCGACTTTAAGCGGAGCTTCAGGCCCGCCGAGTGCTTCCTGCAACAAGGCGCCGGCCCTCACAATTTGCGCCTCGTAGTTTGGCGGGCTGATCAAGGGTGATTGGCCACGCGCTAGCGGTTTCTGAATCAAGTTGTACACAAGGCAGACGCGGTGGCCTTCTCGGATAGGGCGCACCTCATGTTCACAATCTGCGTAAAATGCTGCAAAGCCGATTTCCGAAGACTCGCCTTGGCTCATGTCCACGATTACCTGCCGACCTGCATGATGAATCACAAGTTCACCGCCACAATGCGCTGCGGGCAGAACTACAATCAGCGTCCCGAACATGCCGCTCGCTTTCTCTGTATCACGATGCGGAAGAAAAAATCCTCCGCTGTCGTAGACGAGGAATTTGTAGAGTTCGGCAGAAATTTGCGCAAAATCACAGCCGAGGCCGTCGGCAACCTTATGCAACACGGCAGCGAAGTTTGCGCCCCAAGACTTCCCAGTGACTTGTACTTTGTCGGGAGCTATCTGCCATACTTTGCGGACCGATTCATCGAGAATGGTTTCGGGTCCGCGGCCATAAGGTGCGCGAGCGGCTCGCTGAATAAGGGCGTTTATTTGAGACTGGGGAACGGGGAAAGACAACACGCCCACTTCATCGACCACTACTTTCGGCATGGGGATTTCCAGAGTGCTACTAACAAAGAAATCCCCAGGGTGAGTTACACTGGAAAGCAGTTCTTTCAGCGGCTGCAACGCGTGATTGTACTCAATACGGATGGAGTCGTTTGCCATGCGAAGGAAAGTTACGATGCGAAGCGACCTCGCGGACAAGAAAGCCGGAGCGCGGGGGAGTGGGCGGAGCCTATGGAATGCACCTGTCCATTGCCACTAAACAGTGACGGTGGGAAATGAAATCACACGGCAACCCTCTCGGATCAAGAGAGGTGATGTCCGCAACTGCCCAATGTAGGTTGGGGAGCACCTTGGCGAGGTCCACACATGGATCGCAGTCCTTGCGATGCGAGCGTCTCGATGGAGAGGTGCAGCGGCGGCCGCCGTCACTGTCATTTTACGCGTGCGAAAGTGTGTGCGTGGCCGATCGAGTCGGGTACCGGGTGCTCCATCGCTCGACCCTACACATTTCGGCGTAGAAGTCGCGGGCAAGCGAATTTTTGAGGAGAATGATGGCCTTGAAATAAGTCCACCCCAAATTGTCGTCGCAGTGCGGCGAGAATCTGCTCATCCGAGAAAACTTCCGCAAACTGGAGCATGCGGTGGAGATCATTGCTGAAAGTACTCGGGCACTTCGACCGCACCTTTGTTTACCCAGCGGAATCCGGTCGGGACTCGCACGGGAGCGATCACCTCGCGCGCGTTGCCGTGGCGAACAAATTCGGTGCCGGTGGTGTTGGGCGCGTCCAAAAGCAGGCAGTGCTCGTCGTCATTCGGCATTTCGGTTGAAACGCTCATGTGAACGCTCTTTCCATCCGCAGTGAACCCCTGCTCCGTGCTAGCGGTGAAGCAACTGACAGAACGACCACTTTTGAGCTTTAATTTGATGCCCACACGGTCTGCCGTGACAACACGCTCTTGTGACACCACCGGGCTCTCTTCCGTTAAAGATGGAACCAGGGCACTTAGGATGGTCTGGCGACCTGCGCCGTTCCATTCAGCGTGCAGCGTCACGGCAGGAACCATGTCGCCTTCGCGCTCTCCGGTCGCTAGGGCTTGCCAGCCGTAGGCGGGCAATGTGAGTTTTTCCACCTCCGGTGTGTCTCGTCCGGAAGAATTTCCCTCTGCGTAATGCTCTTGGTAACGAAGCGATTCCGGGCCGGCTTGGAGGATCCAAAGGTTCGGTTTGCCGTGTTCGTTGGTGGAAATCGTGCCTAATTCAGCGCGCGCAGTGACGCACTCCCTCGGAAAACTGTGATCGAAGCACCAGGCTTGCTGATAACTGTGCGTCGCGGAATCGGGTGCGAGCATGGTGTCCACGAGAAACCAAAGGCCGGCTTCCTTTACAAAAACAGCCTGCCGCAGATGGGAAACATCGTTGACCTTGGCCCAAGGCTGTGTGGCCTGTGGATTGGCTTGTGCCGAAGCCTGACCAGAACGGCCCTTGTCCACAGCACCCCAGCCGTACGTGTAAGTGGACTCTGCAAAATCAAAAGCTGCCGAACTGTGCCAACGACCCGCTTGCGGTTCTGAGTACGCACCGTGGACCGGGGCGGACTTCCGCACCTGTGGAAGACCATCGACCAGCATGAAAGTCTGATTGCGACTCGCCCATGCGCTTTCGCCTCCGTTAGCGACAAGCAACTCGCGACCGAAGGCCTCAAGCATCAGTTTGTTTCCATCATTCGCCTCATGTCCCTGCCCTCGCCGCGGATTGTGCAGCGATAAAAAGAGTGCGTTGCGGCTCCAGTCACTGCGCATCGAGTAGAGGCCGTGATAGGGAAATGCGATGGAGGTGTACCCGGGATGCGGCTGCGGGGTTGCAGCTGTTCGCCGATGCACCCCCTTGCAAAGCACTTGAAGTCCCGTCGGCGTTTCTAGGTTCGCCATAAATTTGGCGCGCTGCTCCACCGCTTCGCGCACGCGAGGCACCCAGTCGGGAGGCTCTGGATACGCGTTGGCAATGGAGAGCCAATCTTCGCCGGCATCGACCAAACTTTTCATGTAGTTGAACGATAGCTCAGTGCCGGATCCATCCTTCTGGTGGTCATTGCGTGGATTCTCCCAGCCAGGCCCTCCCACAACGATCCGGATCGCAGCATCGGCCGTCTTGGAAAGATTCGCCGCGCGGTGAAACTCAGGGGCCAATAAACCGAGCCGCATGAACTGCGACATTTTCTCCTGATTTTGATTGGGAGCGCCGCTGGCAAGTTGTTCCGGTGTAAGACGGCCTTCGTCGAGAAGATTGCTCAGCGGCCAGACCACCATGAAATACGCCATCTCCGCCAACACCCGCGCTGGAACAAGCCTGTCAAACTCTTCAGGCATGGCCCGGCTGGCATGTTGCATGTTGATGAACCAGTTGGAAATTTGCCACTCCACCACCAATTGCTGGCGGAACGAGACCGTGCTGGCCCATTCCCCTGGAATCGCCGTCAGCCCCGCCTTGGCCAGTGCGGCATCGCGAACTTTCGGGTCGTAAGCGTAGGGCATACCAATACGCCAGTTGTTATTCACGAAATCACGCCAGACATCCCGCCAGCGAATGAGCATCTCCTCGGTAGTGTAGGTGGATGCCTTGCCATTGCCTTGCGCCGCGCGGGCATTCTGTTCCAGTGCGCGAAGAAGCGTTGAAGGATGCCACATCATGTTTACATGCAGACACCAGTCCTTGAGCCCAAACCAATCCATCTGGCCGGGCGGGCCGAAGTTCTTCACCACATCGCCGTGCTGGAGGATTACACCGTCACGGTTCATGAATGAATCCAGCGAATAGTAGTTCACTCGCGGCAGGTTCGCGAGGGGCAGAGTTCGGCAGCGATGCACAAACACCTTGCTCCAGGCAGTGACGGCCTCTTGGAAATTGCCAGCCAAGACCAGCGGCTTCACCTCCCGCATGTCAGGATGTTCTAGGTCGATCTCACCAAAGAACATGCGTCCAAACTCGGCCTCCGGCATGTCATCCATTTTGACTGGATACTTGGGACGCACAGGCCAGCGCGGGGCTGCCTCTGGTTCTCCAGCATGGGAGATAGTCACCCCTGGCGAAAGAATGGCAGAAGCTACAACGATAATAGCGGTGAAGGCTTGGAGCCGAGGGCGACAGAATTGAATCAGGGACATTATTTGAAGGAAGTGGCGCTAAGAGGAGGCGTTTTTTCCCTCCATTAATGCGTTAGATAGACCGGCAAAGTGCTCTTTTGCCAACGGAATGAGACGTTCACACTGAACGCAAAGTAATACGCTAATCGCGGGGGCTTGGTGCAGTTGCAGGCAGACTTGAACCCAGCCAGCGCACCGCGTTTTCCACAACACGAAGGGGTTCGGGTTGCGTAAAAATCGGATAAGTTTCGTGACCTGGCCGGAAGTAGAACACACGGCCCTTGCCCACCTTCCACACGCTACCGCTGCGGAAATGCTCTCCCTTATCCCACTTCTCTTCAAAAATAACCTCGTCGGGGACGGGCACATGAAAAGGCTCACCGTACATTTCTGTCTGGGGAATGTCCCAATGCGCGGGCAAGCCAGCGGCGATAGGGTGCTGGGGAAGCAGCGTCGTGAGGTGACTGGGCGCTCCATCAGCGCGGTAGGTGGGGAACACGCATTGCGGCAGCGTGAGTTGCCAAACGTTGCCCGTATGGGCGAGAGACGGAGTGAGGGGCGCATCACTCTTGACGCCCTTGTAGTAGGGCTGCTCGTTGAGAAACTCCCACGTTGCAGAGGCGCGCTCAGCCTCGGGTACAAGTGCGAGAGCGTCCGTTTTTGCACGCTCCTGCATCAGGCGAACGAAGGGCTTGGCCCAATGGGCGGAGTGCAGAGCGACGAGGGCGAGTTTACCCTGAAGCACGCGCTGAACCACAGCCTCGACACGGGCATCGTCCTGATCTTTAACGCGGCGATGACACCAGAAGACCAGTACGTCTGTGGCGTCGAGGGTTGCGTCATCGAGTCCCTGTTCGGCATCGTCAAGACGCGCAGTTTTAACAGAGAGATTCGGCTGTTTTTTTAAATAATCAGCAATCGTTTCGCCCAGGAACTTGTCCGCATACGCCAGTTTTTGTTGGGGTTGTTGCTCATCCCAAACGAGCACTCTCGTATCGCTCGCGGCAGCAGCAGATAGGCCGGCAACAAATAGGGTCAAAAAAAGGACGTAGTTAGACTTCATGGATCATCATTAAGAGGCTTGCAAAGACTGATTCCTTAGCTCCCAAAAGCAGACATTCCCACATCAATCTCCGGCGCTACACATCGAGCAAGGCTCAGGCGCTCGTTCCCGCGAGCCTTATCCGCCATTGAACCGTCACACCTTCCTCCGATCGGATCGATGGAGTCAGCTGTAAGGGCACCTTAGCCAGAATCTTCAGCCCTCCGTTTTCTCTGCTCCCTCCTGTTAATCCCTCCGATACTTCTCAGCAGGAACAGAGAGGGAGGAAATTTTGTTCTCGGGGGAATCTGTTTTAGGTCCGACTTTCTAGCCCGCACTGCCTACTCGGCCGAATGCCGCCTAAGAGCGCCTAAATTAACTCAAAAAAGAAGGGTCACGCGGAGGCGCAGAGAGCGTGGAGAAATTACCGAATAACCTTCGAAATAAGTTTTTAGAAAAGCTCCGCGTTCTCCGCATCTCCGCGTGAGGTTGCCTTTTTTTAGGCGCGCTAAGTCTCATCTCGCACATGCCCGCATTGCTCGATCCACCCAGATAACGTACCTCGGCACGGCCTTAACTCACAGAAACATAAATCAGCTGAAAAGTTGCCACTCACGAATCCTTGGCGAACTCTTTCTGTCGACTGCGTCACTAACCCCCTCGAAACACCCCCATGAACTTCAACTGCCCCTCCTGCAGCATGCAACTGATGGCCGAAGCCCAGATGGCAGGACAAGTTGTGAAATGTCCCGGTTGCAACTTCCGCTTCCACATCCCAGACGCACCAGAGCATGAGGCAAATAGCGGTTCAGGAGATTCCCACACCGACGCAGCACGCACCAGTCGACCAGATCGCAACGTCTGGAAGGAAACCGATCCCACCAATCCCAATGCCGCCCTCAGCTTTGGTGCCGGCATGGGAATCACCTTGGTCTGGTTCGCCTTCATCTATTTCTTTCAAGCTCCGCCCGGAAAGGTTTCAAGCGAGTTCACCACCGGCGAGACGCTTGCCAATCTTTTCTACAAGCACTTTGCGGTCAGCTTTGTGAACACGCTCTTTTTCGCGTGGGCCACTGCGATCTGTTACCTCAAACTGCTGAAGCTCAAACACCAGCGCCGCGCCATGCTGCTGGATGTGTTGCCTCGCGCAATCGATAATGAAATTAACGCCAAGAATGTCGGTCTGTTCATCGACCATGTTTACGGCCTGCCCGTGAAGCTGCGAGACAGCCTCATGGTGAATCGAATTCGCAAAGCCCTCGAGTTTTTCGAAGTCCGCCAAAATGTGGCCGATGTTGCCTCCCTCATGGAAAGCCAGTCCGCCATCGATGGTTCCCGCATCATGGGGAGCTACATTATCGTAAGAGCCTTTTTATGGGCGATTCCGCTCTTGGGCTTCATCGGCACGGTTATCGGTCTGTCGCACGCGATTAGCGGCATGAGTTTTTCCAACGTTGAGGATGTCAGCAAAATCGTCGGCTCCATCAACAATGTGACCAGCGGCCTCGGCACCGCCTTCGATGCGACGCTGCTCGGCCTTGTTTTTGCCGTGTTCCTTAACTTTCCGATGAACTCCCTCGCAAAACACGAGGAGGAAGCACTCAACGACATCGACGCCTACTGCAATGAAGTTCTACTCCCAAGGCTGAACGATGGCACCGCCGATGCCGAGGCACAAAAAGACCGCTCACACCAACCCTCCCAGAGCGACCTCTCACAAATTGCAGGGGCCATCGCGGAATCCATTACCGCCTCTCAGCATCAGTTTTTAGATAACCTCAACACGCTTTCGGCTCGGATGCTGGACTACTCCAACACTCTGGAAAACCGGAACGAGCAGTACCAACAAGCGGCCATTCAACATCTCGCCGAACAAATGGGTGCGCTGGATTCCCGCGCTTCCGAGCACATGGACCTGGTGCGCCAGCATCAGGAAACAGCCTTGCAATCCTTCAACCAAAGCATCGGGCAACTCGAACAGTCTTCTCGGGGCGTTTACGACGCCATGCTACAGGGCCAGACTAAGCTGATCGGCGCGTTCACCGAAAAACTGCATTCCGTCACCGCCGGACTTGAAAGCGGTGTTGCAGCTTCAGCCCACACGACCCAACTCGCCGTAAGCACATTCGGCGAACACGTAAAGTCGCTTAAAAACGATTCCGCCGACTATCAGAATACGATCCAACGGCTTCAGGAGGACGCGGTGAAGCAATTCGCTGAAAAGATAGGAGCCATGTCTAGCGGCATTGAGAGTTCGCTCAAAACCTCCCTTGAAACGACAAATAAAACACTCGCGAGTTTAGAAACGGGTATCCGTAGCCTAAACACCGTGCTCGAACAGCTTGGCCAAAAGCAGGTGATCGTACAGCAGGTTAAGAAAAAGGGCTGGTTCAGTCGGGACTAATCGCACGCACGATCGTGCTCCCTCCCCCCCCCCGGTAAGCGCCCCCAACCTCCCCCCTTATGGCCAGACGCAAGCAGCACAAGACCGAAGAGCTCATGCTCATCCCGTTCTTGGACATTCTCTGTTCATTAATTGGAGTTCTGGTGCTCATCATCGTCGTTCTCGTTGTCGCTCAAACCCAGCGTATCAACGGGCGGACTCCGGAAGAACTGCACCGCGCCCAAGAGTTCATGCGCATGAAGAAACTTAAGGAGGAAAACCTCCTGAAATTCGCGGGCGTTGAAGAGAAACTTCAGGCACTCGAAAAACTGAAAGAGGAGAGTGTCGCGAAATCCGAGCGGCGCAAAATGCTCGAAGACCAGCTCACGAACGCCGACGCGCTCCGTGAAAAGGGGAAAGCCGATCAATTAGACGCGGAAAAACTGAAGCTTGAAATTGAAAGGCTCAAAGTTGAAATCCGTGGACTCACAGAGGCTGAGCCAAACCTCAGAAAAAAAATCGAGGACCTCCTAGCGGAAATCACCAAACTTCAGGCTCCGGAAAAAAAGGAACCGCGCGTCTTGGTCAACCCCGCAGGTTCTGGCCTCGCCGAGGGAACCGTGATTTTCTTTGCGGACGCAGCCGGCGACAAGCTCACCTACTATTGGAACGAGAAAGATAAAGCCGTTGTAGCCGCTGTGCCTGAGGTCATTGTGTCAGACGTTAATTTCAACGCGTTCCTGGAGTCCGTCAAAAAGATCCCACAGAGCAAAATCATCTTTCTCCTGCGTGAGGACGGAATGAACTGCTTTAACCTCGGCGCGGGCTGGGCTCAGTCCAAGTACGGATTCAAGCCAGAGCAGGTCGGGAAACTACCAGTACCCGGCCGAGGCGAACTGGACATGAAGCTGTTTGGAAAGCTTCTCGGAAAGCTGCCCGCCCCTGCCCCAGAGCCCCCACCGGGAGCGCAACCGCCAAAACAGTAACCCCCTCCCCTGTCCTATGGCTCGCAAAGCAAAACCGCATGACGAAGAACTCCCCTTCGTCGCCCTGATGGACACCATGACCAATGTCGTGGGGGTTCTCATCATCGTTCTGGTGATGATCGGCATTGGCCTCGCAAAGTCGGTACAAAAGGTCCTTTCCGACCTGCCGATGGTGTCGGTGGAGGAACACGCCAAGCTCTCGGAGGAATTGAAGACGTTTGACGCCAAAAAAGACCCTCAAGAAGTGGACGCTGAAGTGGTCACCTTGAAGGCGGAGCTTGAAAAGACCCTCGTAAAACTCAAAGACCTTGAGGCTGCGCAGGAAAAAGACCCCATCCCGGTCGTGGATCTTAAGGAGATCACAGGCCAACTCACCGCCGCTCAAAAGGAGCGACTGGAGCGCAAGACGCTGATCGATCAACTCCTAGCGGAAATCGACAAACTCAAGGTGCGTCTAGACACGACTCCAGCTTATGTCCCGCCGCCAGGCATTGCGGTGCGACTTCCTGCGCCCAAACCAATGCCCGAAAACGCCGAGATCCAGCGTGTTCTCGTCACCGGAGGGCGACTCATTTTCCTGCGCAATGAGGAGATTATGGATGTCGTAGAGGAGGAGTTTAAAAAGGAAAACCCTGCCTACCTCCTCAAAAAAGAGGTACTCAAAGGTCCGGACGGCAAGCCATTGACAAAAAAGAGCGCAGGAGGCGTAGCCTCCCCGGTACGCAAAATGAGTTTTGACAGTCCGAAAATGACCGCGTTCTTCAACAAGTTCTTCAATAGCCGCAAACCTGGGCCGCGCGACATTAACCGGGATCTGCTCGTAGAAGTCGCCGCAAATCCCAACTCCCCGACCATTCAGCTCAGACTGGCCCCACGTCCCGATGGAGGTGAAACACCAGAGCAGGCCCTCCAACAGGCCTCCTTCTTCCGCTCTCAACTCCGAACCCTGAAAACGAATCCCAAGGCCGTGCTTTGGTTTCACATCTGCAAAGATTCCATTCCGACGTATCTCGCCGCACGTGACATCGTTGACCGAGAACAGTTGCCCGTGGGCTGGGAGATGTACGATAAGCCGCTATACGCCCAAAATGTTCCGGG
Source organism: uncultured Spartobacteria bacterium (assembly GCA_903916085.1). Classification (GTDB taxonomy): domain Bacteria; phylum Verrucomicrobiota; class Verrucomicrobiia; order Chthoniobacterales; family Chthoniobacteraceae; genus Chth-196. Next base: position 306 of record CAIWVL010000355.1, on the reverse strand, counting down.
AAACTACACGGTAGAGTTCACGCCAGCCGAGCCCTCCGCACCGCCTTCCCCTCCAGTTCCGGGCGCTCCACCGAAACCAGCGCCAATTAAGATCGCCGCACCAAAAGTATCGGTAGATTAACGCTCCAAAAGGCGCGGTCCCTTGGCCTCGGATAACACTGTGTTTAAAACGTTCATAAACCAAAACTCACAATGCTAATCCAACGGATTATTCTGTGGACTGGAACGCTTTTATCCACTGCAAGCGTCACAGCTGCCCCGGAAGCAACTTATCAAACTAGATCCATCGAAGGATGGACTGTAGCG
>CAIWVL010000354.1 GCA_903916085.1 uncultured Spartobacteria bacterium | reverse complement strand
GACACTGCAACCCTTGGTAGGGAAGGCTCCGCCGCTCAGGCAGACGATTCCGCTACGCTCCATCATTCTGCCTGAGCGGCAGAATCTAGTTGCGCAGCTTTTACAGACAAAAATTTACACTGCCAGCCTCGCCCCGCAGCCCTCTATAATGATGGCGGGCTAGGTTAGGCTGCCCATCGAACGAATAGCGTCTTTTCTAAAGCAGTTGCCCGAAGTTCGCTTGAGGTCCTCAGATTGCGACGGCGCGGTGGTAAAAGCTGGCGAGAGGCATGATGTGTTCGTCGTGAAACTTTTCCGCCATTTGGTTCCGCTCAAGTTTCGCCTGCTCGATGGTTTGCTCGATAACCATCCAGATCCAACGCAACTGATCGTTTTTCTGGCCCGGACGCGCGAGCCGTCCTTTCATTTGAGGAACCAGATCTGGCTCCACTGGGCGTGAGATAAGGACATTGAAGTCGACCAGCGTGTTCACGCCACGAGCGGCTTTCGCTGTGGTTGTCACCACGTGACGCCCTGCGATGTCCGGAAACAGGCTCACGTCTTGGCGCAGACTAGCGAGATTAGATGCCTCCTGCCCGCTTCTGGCAAAGATCAACGCGCGGCTTCCTTGCCCGAGTTCATCCAGCAGCGAGAAGACATGGGCGGCAAAGTCGAAGCGCTCCACTAGTAACGAATCCAGCCTGCCAAAAAGCATTTTCGCGGGACCGCCGGTTTCTCGGAGTGAGTCATAGACTTGCCTTGTGTCAGGATCCAGAGGGAGAAGGCGCGTTTCTTCCGTCCAGTGCCAGGGCGTGTTTTCGGGTAGGTGGCAGAGGATTGATTCCGAGAGGATGGCATCAAGATACTCCTGCGTTTCCGGGAGGCCGGTGCGGAGCATGCGCAGGAGGTAAAACAGTTCGTTGAAACGGGTACGGAAAAACGTGGCGCTCAATAAAAGAACGCCGCGCTGCGAGCAAGCGACCTGCTTCCAGGCTTCCTGAGTCCACAAGGCGTTAGAGTTCTGGACCGATAGACATTCGTCGATGACCACGAGGTGCCAGCGCCGAGTGATGGGAGTATCTCGCATCCGGCCCAGCGTGGTAACTAGGATCGAGTGACCGCGCAGGGGTTGGGACAAATGTCCTGACGCATCCTGACAAACGAAATGAAAGCCGCTGGTGTGCTTTTCAATCTCGGTCTTCCACGTTTCGATCAGCGTCTCGTTGTAGACAAGAACAAGAAAGGATTCCGCCGTCTCGTCGCCCATTTCAAAGTTGTGCCGGGCGAGATTGCACATAATCGCGAGGCTGGTGAGGGTCTTACCCGAGCCGACATCCGAGGCGTCACCGAACCCTTTCTTGCCGTTTTTTAGTAGTCCCTCCGTGATCCGAGCAGCGGAAGACGCCTGATGTTGCCAGAGAATGCTGGTGACCTTGGGCGACTCTGCGAAGTGAAGCACTTGTGTTTGTGGAGCGGCCAGTGTTTCTAGGTCCTGAAGGATTTGCGGGTAAGAAGAACTCGCCTTGTTAATCTCGAAATCAAGACCTTTGCAGGGGAGGACACAGTCAGGATAAACAAAGGCGAGCAGGTTCAACATGCGCCATAGGGTTCCCTCGTAAAGGTAGTCCACCGCCGCGAATGTTTTGTCGCCATGACGGTCCACGGGACCAATGATGACACGGCCAAGGAAGGTGCTTAGCAGCTTAGTGTAAAGGCGCTGCCAGACTACCGCCGGAATAGGTGCTTTCGCGGCAAGCCCGAGCCACTGCAAGTCTGGTTGTTCGGAATCAAGGCGACGTTTGGCGAAGAGCCTGAGTGCTTGGTTGGTTCCCCATTGGCCCTCCTGACCCGGTGTGTCGATGTAGAGGGCGCATTTGATGAGGCGCTCATCCGAGGACGAAGGCAGTGTCGGCAGGGTTTCCTCTCTTCGTTCGAGAAGGCAGCTTGCGTCAAAAGCTGGAACCTCCACCTCGTTGGCGTGAAAGACCAAGGCGTTTCCAACATCCTCCTGCTCGCCTCGCAAAGGAGGTTCGGTATTGCGGGCCGCAATGCGAATACGAATGGTTTTCTGGGGGGCCTTGAACTTCCAGCGATAGCCTATGGGAGGCGGTGGGAGTTCGACTTCCAGTCCATCGGTACTGGCTAGGCGGTTGACGACGTCCAATTCGCCGTGGGCGCGTTCTTCTCCAGTAAGGTACGTGGAGT
>CAIWVL010000353.1 GCA_903916085.1 uncultured Spartobacteria bacterium | reverse complement strand
CCTGAGTCCGGCCTGCTACATTAAGGACGCATTTTCAGCGGCCCTTTACTTGAGTTGGAAATACGCCGATGACTTCTCCGCCGGTATCATTGCCAACACACATTGCGGCGGCGACAATTGCCATCGCGGCGCGGTTGTGGGAGCCCTTTTGGGACTCGAAAACGACGTCCCCCAGCGCTGGCTAGACGGATTAAAAACACGCGCGTCGTAAACAAGCTCCGCGCTCTCCGCGCCTCCGCGTGAGTCTGTCTTTTTAGGGGCTCTAAGTGCGCGTTCAACACGCGCACTTAGCAGGAGAGTCCTTACTTCACCGAGACCAACTCAACTTCAAAGATGAGCGTTTCGTCTGGCCCAATGGCACCACCGGCACCCTGTGAGCCGTAACCTAGGCTGGCGGGGATGTAGAGTTCTGCCTTGCCGCCTTCCTTCAAAAGCTGGAGCCCTTCGGTCCAACCCTTGATGACGCGATTAAGGGGGAACTCCGCAGGCTGGCCACGCTTGTAGGAGCTATCAAACTCGGTGCCATTGATGAGACGGCCACGGTAATGGACTACCACGACGTCGGTAGCCTTGGGCTGACGGCCCTTTCCTTCTGTGATCATCTTGATCTGCAAACCACTAGGCAGGGTCTTGACGCCTTCTACCTTCGCATTCTGTTTGAGAAACGTTTCGCCTTTAATAAGTGCTGATTCAGCCATCCCAGTAAGAGGCGCGAAACCGAGCGCTAGGCCAAGTCCAATGAGTGAGAATAAACGCATTCCGTAAAATTGCCCACTCCCGCCCCCTGCTGCAAGCCCGTGCATTTCCCCTACGCCGCAAAAATCCAGCGGCTGCCGAGTAGATCGAATCACCAGATTTGTGGGATCCTCGAAGCCACCGCTCACCGCATCCACGCCCACCGGTCGCAAACCCACCAAATACGAAGCGCCTCAACCGTTGAAAGAAATCTAGGCCTCGTTGAAGGTGGTGGACGGCGAGTGCCTTTAACCTTCAAAATGAGTTTTTATAAAAGCTCCGCGTTCTCCGCATCCCCGCGTGGGTCTCTCTCCCACGCCCGCCAAGCGCCGCCGCTAGCTTCGGCGTTGCTTGAAAAGCGTATTGAGAATAGCTTAACGCAATGAACGAAATCATCTTCGAGGTGCAAGAAGACGAGGTTGATGGAGGCTATAACGCTACCGCCTTGGGGTATGGAATCCACACTCAGGGCGACACTCTCGAAGAGCTCAGGTCCATGGTGAAAAACGCCGTGGACTGTTACTTTGATGAAACAGAGGATGCGCCTCGCGTGATCCGACTGCACTTCGTAAGGGATGAAGTTCTGGCGCGATGAAACTCCTTCGCGACATTGACGGTCCCCAGCTTGTAAAAGCTTTGCATGTGCTTGGCTATTCGGTGGATCGGCAAAAGGGTTCCTACGTTCGCGTGACAACGCAACTGAACGGAGAGAATCACGAGGTTATCTCCTATCACCATCCCATCAAAACCGGAACGCTCAGTAGCAGCGTAAAGCATGTGGCGGCGCATCACGGACTGAGCGTTGAGGAGCTGCTAGAAAAGATCGACCTCTAGTGAAAAGCTATCTGCCGACGCGTGAGCTTTCTGGCTTTTTGGGCGCGCGTTGAGGGCCCCGGCCCCGAGGCCTGAATTGCTTCAGAAACTCCGCTGGCAGCACTTCTGAAGCAGGCTTGAAGTCCCTCATGTCTCTCTGCGTGAGTTCACGAACTTCACCCTCAGCATCAGTCAGAGGCGGTCTTTTTTTCATGGGGACCAGCATTGTAGATCGATTTCCCACACCCTCCAAGCACCGCCGCTAAGAGTCTTCACCCTGTCCCGCCAACGCCGCAGATCTCCCCGTTGTTCCAGCCGCTCCGTCAAATGGGGCGCTTCCCGAACAGCCTCCAAAGACGCCGAGCTCAACACCGAGGCAAAGATTGCGTGCCACCAACGTTGCCGCCGCTTCCAAACGTGCGTCCGGGTCCAACACCGTAGGATCCACCCGCTTTGCTGCATTGAGAATCTGCGTCTGAAGGTTGCGATTCTCCGCCACTGTCAGCTTGCGCCCCGCCGCTGTGCTCACTAGCTCCAGCGCCTTTGTACCCGTGGTCCCAGCCTTGAGCGCCTTGGCAATTTCATCCGCCTGACTCGCCTGCGAATACAACACCTCCGACTCCCCACGCGCCCGCTCGAGCGCCGCTCCCGCAGCCTGTAGCACTGGGGCGAATGCGCCAGCGAACTTCTCGGCCTCGGGGTTTAAAGGCTCTGCCTCTTTCTGGGAGTAGAGGACCCTCTCTAAATCGCCAAGGAGGCGTCCGTCGCTAGCCGCTCCAGAAACATTCTGCGGAGTCTCCCCGGAAGATTTCGCCAATACTCCTGACTTGTCGCGCTCTCCAGTTTCAGATGAAAGCAGTATTTTTGAAAACACTCCTCTACGAAGCGTTGAAACGCCGTCTCCATCCCCTTCGGGATTGGATAACGATTGTCTGAGTCGCTCCCCAGCCAAACGGGATCCATCCCCGTCGACGAGATCCCCGGTATTGGTTTTGGCAGCTGTTCCAGAAACATCCTGCGTGCTCTTAAGCAAAGCCGCTTCAGATAAAGCGGGTCCGCTTCCTTGAATATTGCCTGCATCCCAAATGTGGGTTTTTGAAAATGCTCCTCTACGAAGCGTTGAAACTCCAATTCCATCCCATCCGGGATCGGATAAGGACTGTTTGAGTCTTTCCCCAGCCAGGCGGGATCCATTCCCGTCGAAGAAATGCCCGGTATCGTCAACGGTCCAGTGTTTGGCATCGGGTACGGTAGATAAAACGTGTTCCATTTCCCTAGCAGCAAGGGCCCCAATGTTCAACTCATGATCGCCCGCTTTCCAGAAGATGGAGCGGGTCGAGGGAGTCGAATCCTCATAGCCAGCGTGGAAGGCTGAGTCGCTTTCCTGATTTCCAACAACTTGTGTAAATCTTTGAAAATCGTGCACGGTTTTTCCCGCTTGTCGGAGGGGAAATACCTCTACTTCCAGCCCGTTAGGAAAGAAGCCAGCCTTGGACAGGCAACTTCCCAAAAGTGGCGGTATGGCACCCCCCAATGCAACGGTCAAATATCTAGACTGAAACCTGCGATACGATTTGCTCGTGTAGCCACGACACAGCAGCATGCAGGTAGCCTCGCTTGGCCCAAAAAAAGGTCGTATTAAAAACTTGCGAGCCAGAACGCTTTCCTCTCGTTCCTTAAGCAACGCCCTTTTCAGGCGACACCTGAAGCAACCCTAAATTTCTGGCACATGTCCCTCAAAAAAAGCATCCGTATCGTGAACTCATCTCGACACTAAAGCATTTGCCATTTCTCTTCATCGGCTCTGGGATCTCTCGAAGGTACATGAATCTTCCAAACTGGGAGGAGCTTTTACGGCACTTTGCGTCAAAGATTCATCCAGATAACCCATTGGCTCTCGAGACATTTAAAAATAAGTCGAGCGCCAAAGGATGGCCTGAGATCCTATCGCTGATAGAAACCGAATTTAACCAGCTTTGGCTAACATCTCCGGAATATAGCACCCAACGAAAAATCTATCAGGATTCGGTAAGGGCGGGTGTCTCGCCCTTCAAATTGGAACTCTCGGCTCTTGTCAGCGCTGCAGAAAAGTCGATAGAGGTCCCACATCTTCTCGATGAACTCTCCTGTCTCACAAACGTGGCGAAACGGAGCGTCGCGGGAGTCATCACGACAAATTATGATTTGCTTCCTGAAGAAGTCTTCAAGGGATACACGACCTTCATTGGCCAAGAACAACTTCTTTTTGGAGAAACTCAGGGTATCTGCGAGATCTACAAGATCCACGGGTGTTGTACCCAGCCCGAAAGCATCATCATTAATGCCAAGGACTATCAGCAATTTGAACGGAAGAATGCCTACCTAGCGGCCAAGCTTTTGACCGTATTCGTCGAACATCCGATCATTTTCATGGGATACAGTCTTTCGGACCCCAATGTCCAATCGATTCTAGAAGCGATCATTGGTTGCTTGAGCGAGAAAAATCTTCGCATTCTCAAGCAGCGAATGATTTTCGTCGAATATACAGATGCGGTTGGAGAGGACCCAGAAATCACCGAGCACTCTGTAAACTTCGAGGCTGGACCTCGCTCCATAACGATGACGAAAATCACTTTGAATGATTTTCTGCCCTTCTATTCCGAACTGGTAGCACAGAAGTACCAATACAATCCTAAGTTGCTACGCCAACTAAAGAGAGACATTTACCAGTTGGTCGCAACCAATGAGCCGGTCGAGCGATTTCAGATCACGGATATTGAAGATGACGAAGGGTTGGACAACGTCGGCGTCTTAGCTGGAGTCGGCGTGCACGGGGACGCGCAGGGTGGCGAACGGGGTCATCACATTCCTGACCCAAGTGATCTTTTTTGTGACGTTGTGTTAGATAACAAAAAGTTCGATCTCAGGTCTCTTGTCGAAGGGGCTTTGGTTAAATTGCAAACCCGTCACTCTCACAGCCTGCCTATCCACAAATACGTAAGTGCCTACCGCAAGGAATTCCACGCGGAACCACCTGCTAAACTCATTGCTGATTGCAAACACTCTGTGGATGAACTTTTCAGCAAATCACTGCAAGATCAGCGATCCGCCCATCCCATTAGCTCAATCGCGGAACTCTCTCAACAGGCATCCACCAACGAAAAGTGGATTGAGCTTTTCCCTAGAGTTCAGAATCCCAGTGAAAGCATCGCGGAACTGGAAACCTTCCTAAAGGAACACATTACTAGTAACCCCGAAGTGCTCCATGCTGGAAAGAGTGGCGATAAAACAAACCTAAAGAGACTGATCAGAATTTACGATTGGCTGAAATACGGACAAAAATAAAAGACGCTCATACCTCCTAGGAAGAGAGCGCTCCAAGAGGAACACCGATCCGACGTCAGATAGAGCGTCTTTTTCTAAAAAGCACCTTTGGAAGAAAAGCATTTAACACAGAAACACCGTTCCGCCTCTACCATTTGTAATAATGTTCGCGTGATCGCTCGCTAGCAAGCGAAAAGTCACACCGAGCATAAATTGCTGATTATTAGCACACTAGCTGGCGTATGGGACATGCCATTTGGCTAAATCGAGCCCCTTTCACTGCGTTGGAGCGCAAAAAATCGGCTCCGAGAGACGAGCCCCGCGCCATCAGCGCGTGAATCCGTGCCATCGGCTATGGTCTATGGAGCGCCTCTGGATAGGGCGAGTATTTCAAAGGCCCCCGCCGCCGATGAATGACACTCATCCAATTTGATGCCCCCCCCGACTTGAGATGATAGATGTCAGCCCGCGTTTGTCGGCTTTTGGGGCATGCAGGAAGACTCTCCTGCGTGTTTTGCGCCCTTTGAGTGGCTTTTGAGAGGTTAGGCCGATTCTAATGAGTCAGGCAGGCATGGCTGTCCATTTTATAGACCAGATTGTTCATATGGTGGTGCTGGGCGGCTTGCTTTAAGCCAATACTCAGACACCAGGCGACTCCCATCCGCGCCCCGATCCGAAGACCGGGGCGACCCGCAACGAGTGTCTGACACCTCAGACTGACACCTCACACTTACCCCGAGCTCAAACCGTCATGCATCCCATGGCTCGGCGATGTGCCGGAGCACTGGGACATTCAGGCAATCAAGCGAAAGACATTGGTAAAAAGAGGTGCATCACCACGACAGATCGATGGCCCAATGTATTTGGGGGCAGATGGGGAAGATTTTTAGGCGGTGTAAATTTTTGTCTGTAAAAGCTGCGCAACTAGATTCTGCCGCTCAGGCAGAATGATGGAGCGTAGCGGAAT
>CAIWVL010000352.1 GCA_903916085.1 uncultured Spartobacteria bacterium | reverse complement strand
TTGTCTGGCAAAGATGTCGTTTGGAATGCCTTGTGCGAAACTCGAGGGATTTGTGGGATCCAACCAGTAGGAGCGGCCTTCGTTTTCGACCTTAACGATGGCATGGTTGAATGAAGATGCGTTCACGAGTGGGTTCGAGGCGTGGTTTGCTGTCGAACGATAAACCCAGGCGACGGATGCATTGTATCCGAGTTTTCTTAAGATGGCGGTGGTGACTGCCGCCATGTCTTTGCAATCTCCAAAGTGCGTAGAGGCAATTTCCGTTAAAGGTCTTGGAATGTACCCTCCTCGGATTGGGCGCCAGTCGCCCATGTAGCGCAGTTTGTCTGCGAGTAAGGAAGTAACGGTGTTGGCTGCTTCTGTAAATGGGGTGATATCTTGGGCTGCTTTCCGGATGGCTTCATAATCGGGAGGGAGAGGTTGGGAGGTGATGTGGTCGTATTTTGTGACGATGTTCTTTGTGAGCTCTGCGTAGGATTTTGTGGTAGAAACTGATACCCAAGTGCTAGCCCTGAGGGGGGTGAAAGAATTTGTCTCTTCATTTGCAAATTCATGATAGATCGGTTTGAGCTGACACACGGTAAGTGTGTGGCGGCCTCCTTTGATCTCGTAATTGTGTTGAAGTGATCCAGTGGGATCGTTGAAGACAAATTCTAACGGCAGCTCGGATGCGATCACTATTTTCGAGTGTTTTTGAACAAGTCCATTGCCGAAAGTGAGAAACGTATCGAAATGGCCTGGTATGGGTACCTCTTTTTGTTCTGTGAACGTCTTTAGATAGATCCTCGCACCGACATCAGCCTTTGGGTATGAAATTTTGATCTGATTAATTTGATCGAACCCATGGACGTCCGTTGCTACAGGTTTGTCTTCGATGAAGCGGGGATTTACTTTGTAGATTTTATCTGAAAGGCGAGTTTCGGCGGACAGTACGGTTAAGCTGCCTGCTCGTTGGTTGTAGCTCAATGCGACGGTGCCTAATTCGGCACGGCCTTTTTCATTTTTAATTTCCGTAAGGGTTTCGTTGGTAAAGCTATAAGATCCGTTCTTTTTGACGGTAACGTTTAGATTCTTTTGAATACGAACTGTGTCAGCTTCCTCGGGAGTCTTCCAGCGCGCGTGGGCGAGTGGTGTGAGGATTGCTAAAAGTGTGAGATTAAAAAGGATGGATTTTATTTTCAAAATAAAGCTGTATGGCTCAAGGGGTGATATTTAGCGGTAGATTTAGAGATGTAGATTCTACTGCGTGGGCGGTCTTAGATTAGGCGTGATAAAGGGGGCAATGGCAGGGGGTGCCGGCTGTCACAAAGACCTGTTAGAAGACTATGAGATGTACTGGGTGATGCACAAGTTGCTTGTGCAGCTATGGATGAATCGTTAACGAGTCGAGTAGAAGGTGTTGCCGTGCAGTGATTCATCCTGTCACGTTCGTGAGACGGTGAGAAATCTCTCACCAAAAAATCGTTTTCTATGAGGAGCGGCGAGGTGAACTGAATTTTACAAGGAAAAGCAGTGGAATGCCGGCAATTTGAGGATTCTAGTAGGCAGTACGGCGAAATTGTTCGGATTAATAGAAGATCCAAGTCGGAAACCGAGCCGGAGGCTTCGGAAGAGATTAGCCGGTGGTGATAAGAGCGCAGCGACTGGAACCACCGGAATACCGTACCAAACGGATTGCGCTCCGGCAGGAGTGCCAGAAACATCCGCAACCCACGCGGATCGAGTTCTATGTGAGGGGTTTCTCGCGCACCTCTGGCGCGCAGACCTTCGTTTGGACATCACCGGTGGTTCAGCTCGTTTCTCGCATCACCACCGGCTAATTTCTTAGCCCCCTCGCGGGGGCGTAGGAAGCGTTCCGCGATCATTAAGGATTCATTCCAAAAATGTCCACAGGAGAACCGACTTTCTTGCCCGAACAGCCTACTCGTGTGGGACAGCTATGCGTGTTCGGTGAAATTGCCCGTTTCCGCGTGCGTGATGCCGTCGGTGTGTTAGCACATTACGCAGCAGTGCAACTCCTTTTATGTCCCTTTGTCGCGGTTCTCTGGGACGTTCTGATACTCATCCTATGAGAGAAAAAAGCTCGTCCTCACTCAGCGTTCGATGCCTCGAGTTTCCGTTTGCAATCTTTGCCTTTGTGATGGGAATAGCGTTTGCGCATGAGGCTTGGGGTCAGGGGTCTAGGGCTGATTATGAACGGTCAGCGGGCCTGGCCCGCCAGTTTTCAGGCAAAGTGTTCCGGAACCGCGTGGATACACATTGGCTGCCAGGGGATACGCAGTTTTGGTACAAGGTGAGCACAGGTAAAGATACGTTCGAGTTCGTGCGCGTTGATGCAGAGAAAGGGGAGCGCAAACCAGCGTTTGATCACATGCAGCTTGCTCAAGCCTTACACTCGGCTGGACTGAAGGACGTTCGCTCGGACCGGCTGCCAGTGTGCCGGTTGGAGTGGACGAATGGTGCGTTGGAGTTCGTCGCCAATGGCAGGCGCTGGGGCTTCGACGAGGCCGCGGCGGTTCTCACGGATCTGGGTGAGGCTGGTGTACGGACGGTTCCGTCCCTTTCACCGGACGCTATGCCGCAAGCGAGTCGGGGCAATGGCGAAGGCACTTCATTGAACTTCATCAACCAAACTGAGGGCGAGATTGGGTTGTTTTGGCTCGATGCGGCCGGCAAGCGTCAGGGTTATGGCAAACTCGCCCCCGGTGCGCACCGCGAACAGCACACGTTTGCTGGGCACGTCTGGATTGCCGTGGATGGCGTCGGGAAAACGTTGGCGGCATTCGCGGCCGTAGATGAACCGGCCTCCGCGACAATTACGAGTCCCAGCGTCGCCGTGGTCGCGCCTGCTGGCAAGGGAGTCGCTATTCCCAACGCCGGCATTCCAGCGCCCGCCGTAAGCGAAAATTCGCCCGACAGGAAATGGCGTGCTTTTGTCCGGGCTAACAATGTGGTTCTCAAAAACATAGCCTCAGGTGAAGAGACTACGCTCACAACCGATGGTAATGAGGGCGACGCCTACCGCGCGCGTTTTTATTGGGCCCCGGACTCCGCACATTTCGTGGCATTGCGTGTGGAGAAAGGCCAGGAGCGTAAGGTGTACGCGGTGGAGTCGTCACCGCGCGAGCAACTGCAGCCGAGGCTGCTTTCCTTTGACTACCTCAAGCCTGGGGACAAGTTGCCGCATCCGCGTCCGGTTTTGTTTGAGGTCGATACAAAGCGCCGGATTCCTGTGAGTGACGCGCTTTTCCCCAATCCGTTCTCGGAACGTGGCTGGCTGGACGTTCGCTGGGAGCCAGATTCCTTGCGGTTTACCTTCCGCTATAACCAACGCGGCCATCAGGTGCTGCGTATCGTGGGTGTGGACGCGCGTACGGGCGAGGCTCGGGCCGTGGTAGATGAGCGCAGTGCGACATTCATCGATTACACAGGGAAAAACTTCCTCCATTGGCTAGATACCACCGGCGAACTCATCTGGATGAGTGAGCGGGATGGATGGAATCACCTGTATCTTTATGACGCCAAAATGGGCACTGTTAAAAACCAGATCACGAAAGGCGAATGGGTGGTCCGCGGCGTGGATCGGGTAGATACTGAGAAACGACAAATCTGGTTCAGCGTCGGAGGCATCGTGCCGGGGCAGGATCCGTACTTTGTGCACTACGCTCGGGTGAATTTTGACGGCACCGGGCTGACTTTGTTGACGGAGGGAGATGGGTCGCACTCACCCGAGTTCTCCCCCGACCGCCGGTTCGTACTCGACTCTTACTCTCGGGTCGATTTAGCGCCGATCACCGAACTGCGCCGTGCAGAGGACGGGACGTTTGTGTGTACGCTTGAATCTGCCGACATGAGTGCGCTAGCCAAGGCTGGTTGGAAGGCTCCTGAGCGTTTTGTCGCCAAGGGGCGCGACGGTGTCACGGACATTTACGGCGTCATCGTGCGGCCAACGCACTTTGATCCGCTCAAGAGGTACCCAGTGATCGAGCACATCTACGCTGGGCCGCAGGGGGCATTTACGCCGAAGACGTTCAGTGTGGTGTCGCGCATGCAGGAGTTGGCGGAGTTGGGGTTTATTGTGGTGCAAATGGACGGGATGGGTACGAGCCAGCGTTCCAAGAGTTTTCACGATGTTTGCTGGAAGAACCTAGGCGATGGAGGGTTTCCTGATCGCATTCTGTGGATTAAGTCAGCGGCGGCGCGGTATCCGGAGATGGATGTGACGCGGGTCGGGATTTATGGCACGAGCGCTGGCGGGCAGAATGCGTTAGGCGCTCTGCTAACGCATGGCGAATTCTATAAGGCAGGCGTGTCCGACTGTGGCTGTCATGACAACCGGATGGACAAGATTTGGTGGAACGAGCAGTGGATGGGCTGGCCCGTGGACAAGCATTACGACGAACAGTCCAACGTTTCGCTGGCGAAAAATTTACAGGGCAAACTGCTCCTGATGGTGGGGGAGATGGACAAGAACGTCGATCCGGCGAGTACGATGCAGGTTTGTAACGCGCTGATTAAGGCGGGGAAGGATTACGAGCTGCTGGTAGTCCCGGGCGCGGGGCACGGTGTGGCGGGAATGCCGTATGGGCAAAATCGGTTGCAGGGGTTCTTTGTGCGAACGTTGTTGAACCGGGAGCCGCGGTGGTAGGGGGGGGACCGGAGCAATCGGGATGCAAGGTGCGTCTCCCTTGGCGTGGCCTCCATTCGCCTTGGTGCGTCGCTGGCACCCCCGTTGGGGTGCGTGGGTTTATTGGCGTGTGTTCCGGTGGTGTCGCTTCGCTCAACCACCGGCTACCCGCTGTGAACCCTTCGGGTTCAATGGGATGTGGCGATTCGTTGGTGGATGAATGTGAGCATTTGTCCTCAATTCAGTTCGATGCCAAAATTTACCTGAGTGCACTCAAATCTTGAGCGAATCGTCTTCCTGATTGCTGGTCGGTTGCGCTTTTCACGAAATGAACAGGCGCTCGTGGGCGGTGGCGTGGCGCATCGAGGCGATTTCTAACAGGGGCGAGAAACATCCCGCCTCGTCGCGCTCAATTTCTAGCGAGCGACGTACTGTCGCTGGCAAAAGCGCGATGCTCTGTGTGAGTGCGCGCTGACAACCGTCCTGTCCGATGCGGATGAGTTTGAGTGCGGCAGTGCAGGCTCCCGCTAGAGCTTGGTAACCGTAAACGATGAGTGCGGCCTCTAGTGGGCAGTTCTGGATTACGTTCTGAATGGCACAGGCGCATAGGTGGTGTCCGTGCGTTTTCTTCGTGCGAACGGCTTCGCTAAACTCCACAAGGAGAGGATGGTCGGTTGTGGTCCGGAGGGCGGTGATGCGCCGGGTGCCGATCTGGATGCTGGCGGAACGTGCCTCGGCGGCGAGTTTCCACGCGTTTATCTCGTCGTCGATGGCCAAGAGCGCACTCAGGCCGTTGGGCTGGCTTGCTGCGCCGTGGGCAAAGCGCAGGTACGGGAGTTCCTGACGCTCTAGTTGAGGGAGGATTTGGAGGATTAGAAAGTTGGCAAGGCTTGCCTCGTTGCGCACGACATCTAGTCGCACTAATTCTTCCAAACCAAAGGAATGCGCATAGGCGCCTGTGGGAAAAAGAGGGTCGGCGGTCTGGAGGAGCGCGGGCAACCAAGCGGCCATTTGCGCGGACTCGGAAGTAGCTTCAAGCTCCATGAGAATGACCGCCCTTGATCGGTTGGAAGATGGCGTCCTTGAGCGTGTGGGCAATTCCATCGCGTACTAGCATTTGACGTACGGCTGGATCGTCGCAAATGCGCAGGGTGCCCTCCAAGAGCTGGAGCGGGAAGTGGAGGTTGCCCAAGAGCCATCCCAGATGCGCGGCGGTTGACGGGTTTGCGGGACAGGGAATGTCGATGACGGGCTCGGGCAGTTGGGCGAGCTGATAAAGGCAGGACGCGGTGCAGAAGAAAAACGCGCCGTCCATGAGGGGTTGGTCGAGGTCGAAGCCAAATTCGGTGCCGTCCTCGGCGAACCCGCGCCAGCGTCGTTTGGCGAGGCGGAGCCGGTCGACTTTGAGGATTATGGTTGAGTCACAGGGCGGAGGATTCTGTAACGCTCCGTGAATGATTTGCATGGCGACGGGGTACTCTGAATGAAAATTTGTTAGACGAGGGCCTGCCAGGCGAACGCTCTCGCGCTCCTGCCGGAGCGCATTCCGTTTGCGACGGTAATCCGGTGGTTCCAGTCGCTGCGCGACTATCACCACCGGCTAATTTCTTATGAGCCTCCGGCTCGATGACTTATAGTGCTGTGATGAATCGTCGCATGTGAGATTCTAGCGATCCGGCTTTTCATTGGTGATTGCCCGTTAGAACAAGAAATACCGCTGTGCCATGGGGAGGGTGGCGGCTGGGGCGCAGCGTAATTCGCGGCCATCGGCCTTGACCACATAGGTCTCGGGATCGACTTCGATGTGGGGCAGGGCGTCGTTCCAGAGCAGGTCGCGTTTGGTGACGTGCCGGGTATTGCGCACAGCGGCCAGGCGTTTGGAGAGGTTGAGAGGCGCGAGCGTGCCTTCCCTCAGGGCGACTTCACTCACAAACGTAAGCGAGGTGGAGTAAAGCGCTCGCCCGTGGGCCGCGAACTGGGGGCGGTAAAAGGTCGGCTGCGGCGTGGGGATGCTTGCGTTGGGATCGCCCATGTTCGCTGAGGCGATGAGGCCGCCTTTCAGAATAAGCTCGGGCTTTACACCAAAAAAGGCGGGCTTCCAGAGGACCATGTCGGCGAGTTTGCCTGGCTCCAGCGATCCCACCTCGTGTGCGATACCGTGGGTGATGGCTGGGTTGATCGTGTACTTGGCGATGTAACGCAGGGCGCGGAAATTGTCCGCAGCTGCATGCGCTGCGAGCGGGGAGTCGAGCTTGCCGAACTGGGTGCGCATCTTGTGAGCCGTCTGCCAGGTGCGCGTGATGACTTCGCCGACGCGACCCATGGCCTGCGAGTCGCTGGACATCATAGAGAAAGCGCCGAGATCGTGCAGAAGATCTTCGGCCGCGATG
>CAIWVL010000351.1 GCA_903916085.1 uncultured Spartobacteria bacterium | reverse complement strand
GCTCTTAGGCGAACAGATGCACTTTACCATTTCCAACACGGTAGAATGAGCACGGCTCGGACGGTGAGAGTCCTGAGTGAAGTGCTTCGCTCCCCCCCCCTTGGAGCATTTACCCTTGGAAGTTCTCCCACCGCACCTGCTAGTGTTCCGACATGCTTAACTTCACTAAGATGAACGGCGCGGGGAATGATTTTGTGATGATCGACAATCGTTCTGGTTCTTTTGACTATGAGCGCAGTGTGATTGAGCGGCTGTGTGACCGCCACCGCGGAGTAGGCGCAGACGGTTTGATTGCAGCCGAATTGAGCGCTCTTGACGGAGCAGATTTGAAGATGCGCTACTTCAACGCCGATGGCGGTGAAGCTGAGATGTGTGGAAATGGAGCACGTTGCTTTTCGCGCTTTGGAGCAAAGCTGCTTGGGCTGACGGAGAAAATCGGGTTTGAAACTTTGGCTGGAGTCCTGAGTGCCCGTCTTCTGGGAGAGCAGGTGCAGCTCGCCATGAGCCAACCACACAGCACCGCATTGAATGCTGCACTTCCCGTTGGAGACGATGCTTTGAATGTTCATTTTCTCAATACAGGGGTACCGCACGCCGTTGTTTTTCTCGAAGATCTCTCCGGCACCGATGTTCGTCGCTTGGGAGCTGCGCTCCGTTACCACGCACATTTTGCGCCTAAAGGCACCAATGCCAATTTCGTCTCGGTCGAAACACGCGGGAACCTCGCCATTCGTACATATGAGCGTGGTGTCGAAGACGAAACGCTGGCGTGCGGTACCGGTGTTGTGGCATCGGCTTTATTGCATCACTTGCTCCACGGCGCGCCCTCTCCCGTGTCGGTACGAGTGAAGGGAGGCGACACCTTGCACGTCGCCTTCAAACGTACCACCGACGCCTTCCACGATGTGACGCTCACTGGTCCAGCCGACTTTGTGTTCGAGGGCCGGACCACGCTGGGTTGAAGTGCCAGAACCGACAAAGCCAGCGCCGCCTTCGCACGGGAGTAGGGACGCTAGCCAAAAGCTGGGAAGCGTACCACCTCGCCTACTTTTTTAAGTGCCTGGCAAAAAATGCGAGCATCGCTTCCTGAGCTTTCGCCTGGTCGGGGCCCTTAAATCCATGTCCGGCACCTTCCATTTTAAGAAGCTCCACCTCCACGGCACTCGCCTTGAGACGGTCCACCAGCCAGACGGCTTGTTCGAAGGCGACATACTTGTCTTCGGTGCCGTGGATGCAGAGCGTCGGAGCGGCATCGGGCGTCACCCAATACAACGGGCTGGCTACGATGTGCTCCCGCCGCTTTTGCTCCAGATTCCCCCCCAAAAATAAAGGGAGCACTTCAGCCGCGTCTACGCTCTTGCCATAGGACTGCGTGAAATCACTTGGGCCGTATAGATTAACTACACATTGCACCGCACTCGACTGCTCGCAATTACCCTCACCCTCGAACTCCGATACTCCGGCAGTAACTCCCAGAAATTGGGCTAAATGCCCCCCCGCCGACCCGCCAGTGACTCCGATGCGTGCGGGGTCGATGTGGTACTTTGCGGCATTTGCTCGCAGCCAACGTACTGCCGCCTTAGAATCGTGTACGGCGGCGGGAAAACGAAATGCGGGCGCCAGTCTGTACGTGATCGTCACGGCGACATAGCCCTGTTGAGCCAAAGTTACGCACAACCCATCGAAACCCTCACGGGTACCAGCGCGGAAGCCACCGCCGTGAATGCAGAGCACCGCCGGGAACGGACCTTCCCCTTGAGGCATGGCGATGTCGAGTTGCAGATGCTGCTCAGCGGGATTTGCGAACTCAATGGCTCGCTCAAACTTGACGCCTTCAGGCACCGTCACGTCCGCTGCATCAGAAGTGACAGCCCAAGACAAACACAGAGCCGTCAGCAGACGGGGTAATATGGGTAAAAAAGAGTGGGTACGTTTCATGGGGGATACTTGAGATATTTTTGAGTTTAGGAGAACCACTCGGACACAAGCTAGCCACCAAGCAACTCAATCCTTTGCAATCTCCCCCCTTCGCACTAGGGCTGCCGCTTGCGCCGGTACTCGCTGGGACGCCAACCCACCCACCGTTTGAACGTGTTCGAAAACACAAACGCATTGGCATAGCCCACCTCACACGCGATGACTTCCACCTTGTCGTTGGTCCGAGCCAATAGCTCCGCCGCTCGCTGCATCCGCAGGTGAATGAGCTGATGTACGGGGCTGCGACCGAGTTCACGGTTGCACAGACGCCGAAGATGTTCTTCGCTTAGATTGCAGCGGGCAGCCATCTTTTCTAAAGTCCACTCTGCTCCCACATTGACAGCCACTTCATCCCAAAGACGTTGCAATCGCGGATCCCTGGGCTCAGGCATCGCAAACCTAACCACGTAATCATGAATCAGCTGGGCCCAAAGAGCAGCCGTCACCGGCGAATGCGCCCCGAAAACTTCGTGATGCAATCCGAGGGCTGCATGTCTCAGAGGTTCTCCCGCCATCTTTGCTAGCGATGGCGAAGACGACGAAACCACCGGCTTGGCGGGCCCAGGCAACTGATAGCGAACCCAGCTAAAACCCCACTTCACACCGGTTTCAGCCTTAAACGCCAATAGAATCTGAGGTGGCGCTAAAAACGCAACTCCTGCCTCAACTGTCTGCCACCGACCGTCTTGCAACACGGAACCTCGCCCCGCAAAACACGAGAGCAGATAGGCCCCGTTGAGCTCCATCCGCACGACCTCAAAAGGCGGTGCCGCATGGCATACCCCCACATGAGCTATTCCATGCACCGCCAACGCCGGACAATCAGACGCCCCCGTGCGCCACTCCTGAGTGCGCCCCCCAAGAACCGTCATCTCTGCTAACGGAACAATTTCGTCCGGTAAAGGCTGGCGCAAATTGGGGTTCATGCGGGCCAGAGGCAGGAAGCTACGCCATCACTCTCCCAACGCTATAAGCGCATCGCGCAACCGAAGGTAAAGCGCGTCCAAAGACTCCGACAAAACCTGTGTCCCGCCCAGCACTGGCATGAAATTGTGATCCCCTGCCCGCCTAGGGACAATGTGTAGATGCAAATGATCTGCAAACCCAGCGCCAGCACTCACCCCAAGGTTTAATCCGACGTTGAAGCCCTCAGCACCAACGGTTTGCCGTAAAACCGTCTGTGCCACCACAGCGAGGTCCCAGAGCTCCAATCGTTCTCCCTCGGCGAGATCCGCCATTTCGCCCACCTTCTGATAGGGGACCGCCATAAGATGTCCCACGGCGTAAGGATAACGGTTCATCATCAGAAACCCGTAGCGTCTCCTCAGAAGTACCAGATTTGCGGAGTCATCCTGAGATTGCCCCGCTTCACGCAGGAAATCGGGATTTCGTGGGGTGTTGTAATATTCGACCCGCCACGGGGCCCACAACGAAGATAAGGGCGAGGGTTCAGTTTCCATGACGGGCAGTAAAGTAAGCGGACTACTCGATCTTAACAGCGGCGCCTTGAGCAATCAGACAAAGCTCTGCGGCCTTGAAGGCATGCTCCTGAGTCATGGCATTTTCAGTGCGGTTCAGGCAGTCGAGAATCAACTGCCCAAAGAACGGGAAGCCGACCTGACCATGGCACTTCAAATGATGCTCGCCTTTGTCATCCACCAGAAACAAATGATCCCCCTCGAGCTCGGCACCCACATTTAGATACTTGCGAAGCTCCATGTAGCCCCCCGTGCCCAAGATAAAGGTGCGGCCATCGCCCCAAGTACGCAGGCCTTGCGGATTAAGCCAGTCGAGACGGATGTAGTTGGTGGCACCATTGTCGCCCACGAGTGAAGCCTCGCCCCAGTCTTGAAAATCGAGGTGATTTTTGTGATGGTAGTTCGCCACGGCTGATCGCACGACAGACGCGTCCTGCACTCCGGCAAAGGTCAAAAATTGCTCAAACTGGTGCGAACCGATGTCGCACAAAATGCCCCCATTGCGTGCGGGATCCCAGAACCAGTCGGGGCGGGAAGCGGGGTTCGAGCGGTGTGGCCCCAGCCCCATCACTTGCACCACGCGGCCGATGGCCCCCTCAGCGATCAGTTGGCCGGCACGAACGCCGCACTCCGTGTGGATACGTTCTGCGTAGTAAACGGCGTATTTGCGGTGGGTTTCGGCGACTTTAAGGCGCGCGGCCGCGAGTTGCTCAAGGGTGGTGAAAGGGGCCTTGTCGGTAAAATAGTCTTTTCCAGCATCCATCACGCGTAGCCCCAAAGGGCCACGGTCACAGGGAATGGCAGCCGAAGCGACAAGCTTGATGTCGGGCTTGTCGAGGACCTCATCGATGCTTCGAAGCGGCACAACGCCGGGGAACGTTGCGCAAAACCTCTCCACTTTGGCGGGATCCGGGTCGTAGACGTAGCGCAATTCACCGCCTGCCTCAGTGAGGCCGCGACACTGACCATTGATGTGGCCATGATCAAGGGCCACAGCGGCAAAGGGAAATTCCCCTGGCTTGACCACCGGCGAAGGCTTACCCACCGGTGCGTAATTCATCCCATCGGACTTCTGCATAGGACGAGAAGATTGCCCGGTGAACGGCCCAGTGTCACGCGCCGGGCGAGTGTTTTTAGGAGATACCCCAACTTTCGAGAGCGTTCGCCGGCACAAATGGTGTACCCGTCACACTCTGGAATCTCTCGACGCTACCGATGAACTGCGCTGCTCCCTGCTAGGGCTGGGACAATTTATCGATCAAGAACTCCGCGCCGGTTTTATGGTTGGACGCGGGGGCTCCTGGATAAACCAACTCGGATTCAACTTTGAGCTCTTGAAGGCGCTCATGGAGTTTCACTCCAAAGTTAGCGGAGTGCGTCGGATCTTTCGCATCCTGCCCCAAAGCGGGTGGGGTTCTGAAGTTCATAAAAATCGGGGGAGCATCGCTAGCCGCAAGAGCATAGGGAGAGTACTCGTTGATCCACGGCAAGATCGTCTCACGAGTTTCCGGATCCCAAAAGTTTTTAACTCCGTAAGCGTGCCCACCGTAAGTGCTATTGGGAGTCCATTCCCTCATCTGGTGAGGATCCAACGATGTTTGCGGCGCGTCGGCAGCCACACACGTCGGACGCGTGGATTCCCTCGCAATCGGGTCATTGTGGGCTGGATCAGCTAAATCTTTATGAAAGGCCAGCCACAAACTGGTGCAGGCCCCGGCAGAACCACCCCAAAGTCCCAGGCGATCCTTCCTGAGGTTCCACGCTGTAGACTTGCTACGAATGAACTGAACGGCTCGGGCGCAATCTGTCATCGGCCCCATGACCGGAGGATTCATCCCGTCTGCGATAGATTCATCAATAAAGCGGTACTCGACTGCGGCCACAGAGATACCTAGCTTCAGAAAGTGATCCACGAGGCCCGGATCCACATGACTTCCCGAACCCCATCCGCCTCCGTGAATGTAGACTGCAACCGGGGTCGGTTTATCGGAGGGTGCCTTCCAAAAATCGATAATCTGCTTGGGATGCGGGCCATAAGAGACCGACTGATAGGTGGGCTCAGCATTTCCGTAGTAATGGTACTGAAGAAAGCTGAGGACTGCGCTGGGATCTTGCAACCCGTGCGGGTGATGGCCCTCGGCTTCCTGGTGAATCATCTTGAACGCTCCCCCAAGTTTCTCGTAGTCGGCCTGCATGCGTGCCCCGTTCTCAGAAATGGGAACCACGTCGTCCTTGTCTCCTGCGACATAAATTATGGCGACTTTGCTCTCCACTAATTTGGGCACCAGATCCACTGGATTTTCGTTAAATGAGAGAGCATCAGCTTCTGACGCAAAGCCGTAACATTCTTGAAGGTTGGTCCAGTCCTTTGGACTTCCCTTGCCCAAGCCAAGTTTGCCACCAGGCCAACTTTTGATGTCACAAACCGCTTTATCCATATAAAGCGCCGACACTTTACCGGGATGTTTCGCGGCCCAGCGCGCGATAGAAAGTCCCTCGCGACTTAACCCAATGAGTGCCGTTTTACGGTTCAACCCGTAGGTCTGGGTCATTTCACGATAAAGGGTATCCCACTTAGCAATGCTCTGAGGTGCGCCGAACGTATTCCCCGGGCTTAATGCTACCACATAAAATCCCAATTTCACTAACTCCAACTCGGTGCGCGCCATGTTTGCAACGGCTGGGTTCTCCATGTTGTAGAGGGAAGGAGCGAGGATCCAAGCTGCCATGGGCAGACGTTGCTTCGGTACAAGCACCGAAACTTTGTCCGTACCAAGGTCAAAGGAATAAAGGGAAACACCGTGATAGTCCGTTTTTTCACCTGGAAAAGAGGGCGTCGCGGCGAAAGAGGCGAGTTTTGAGAGCAGAAGGACGACAAGAGTAACGGACGGGAGGAGTTTCATAAAAAGCCGAGCTTAGCGTGGGAGATTAGCAATGAGACCTCAGGAGCTGCTTTTTATTAGGATGCCCCTGGCTAGTCGGTATGAAGAAAGAAGTTTCTTTCAATTAATACCCCTCATAACTACATAGAATATTAGGATCAACAGGATCACTAGCAGAAGGAGATAATAGCCCCACCATCTCCTAGATTTTGCCGTTTCCTCCCGACCCGCAGGTTGGCATTCGTCTGCGGTTCCATCAAACGCAAGTGCCGATAAAATAGCTTCCGCCTGGAGGGCGTTTTCCTGGGAAACCAAGATGTACCACTGAAACCCACGACCGAAAGCAGGCGCGCGAGGCATTTCAACACTGGCTCCGGACCGTGTAAACTCGACGATAAAGTGCGGAACATTGGATTCCGTGAGCAGAGTATCTGCCATTTCCATGGCAAAAAACTGACTGGTCTCCATCACTCTGACCCGTTCATTCAAGCCGTGTGACACAATACGTTTGAGATCGTATGATTGAGGAAGAAACGAGAGATGAACAACCGCTTCCCAGCTACGCATCGACTTTATGCATAGCTGGGACGTCCAAGCGGAAGCTGCCTGAGGGCCGAACAGTCGTTGGACAAGGCCCCTACTGCCCGCCCTTCGCCAGCGCCTCCAAGTAGTCGAGAAGCGACGCAAAGTCCTTCACTGCTAGATTCCCCAGCAGGCCCTCAGGCATCAAGGACTTCTCGTCCGTGGTGCGCTTGGCGATGTTGCTGTTCTCAAGCGTCATCTCCTGACCCGCAATGTTGCGGATGCGCACCTTGTCCGCCTCCTCCTGCACCACAAAGCCCATCTGAATAGCACCGTCCTTGAGGGTAAACACGTTGGTGGCAAACCCTTGGGCGATTGTCTTGCTCGGATACAAAATCGCTTCCGCAAGCTCGGTGCGATTATACGTCTGCGCAATGGTGCCAAGATACGGTCCCTTCAGCGGCTGGCCTTGCGCCACAGTGTGGCACGTAATACAGCCCTGCTGCGTGAATAGTTGCTCGCCCCGACTGCGATCGCCCTTTGTACCCACAACCGCCTTGATCACCTCCTCGCCTTTCAAGGTACTGATCAGCGGACCACTGGGCTTGGCCGCCGCGAGAATCTTCGCCGGATCCAACCGGAGCGTTTTGAGCGTATCCGCAGCGAGTTTCCGCACCGAGGCGTCTTCATCTTCCAAAGCCGCGACCAATTTGAGGTCGAGGGCGGGGAACGTGCGAGCAATCATCATGGCCCGCATGATTTGCATCCGGCGGGCCGTGCTTGCCTGCCAACCCTCTTCCAGGGCCTTCTGTGACTGAATCCGCGACTCGGGCGCGCCCGTGTTGCGTCTCGCCAGTTTCAAGAGAATAACGTCCGCCTGTTTCGCCGCCTCACCCTTTGCAGATGCCGCGAGTTCTTCAAATTTCTGATGGAAATTCTCCAACTGAGGCGCATCCCAAAATGCATATTTTGCCTTATCAAGATCCGACCCATTGCCGCCGGAGGGAATCGTGGGAAGCGTCTCAAACAACGCCATGAACACCTGTTCACCGCCCACCTTCGCTAATGCAATCGCCGCCATTGCACGTGTAAACGTGGGCTGCTCCTTATCCCGAAGCACTCCCAAAAGAATCGGCACCGCCTGCGTTGGCACCGTATCCTCCTGAGAAAGCTGCCGAGCCAGCGTTGGAATCACCGCCGGATTGCTCTCCGCCATTTTGATCAGCTTCCCAATCGCGTCCCCGGGTTTGATCCGGTGCCGGCCAAATTCAGAACTCAGAGCAGCGGCCTCTTCTCCCCCCGCCCGATTCAACGCGGCCAGAAGCACGTCTCCGATGCGATCGGATTGCTCCCATTTTTCCGGTTGATAATACGGCCCACGCGTATCTGGCCGTGTTCCCCAGGAGTCCCCCTTCCACGTCCCCTCGACATAGTACAGCCGACTCAGCGCGCGGCATAGTCCTAGCCGGCGGCCTGCGTTTTCCTCGCGCTCCAGGCAAGCCACGAGAGCATCTACCGTCGCGGGTTCGTGGAGTGTCTGGAGGACACGCAACGCCCCAGCCCGAAGCGTCTCAGAAGCGTCTTTGCGATCCACAATTTCCAACGCAACGGAACCCGCTTTCAAACGTATGAGCGCCTGAACCGCCGTATGAGCGACCACCTCATCGGCATCCTCCATGAGCGGAACAATCGCCTTCGCCAGCTCCAGCCGCCCCAAACGCGCTAGCGCCGTCACCGCCTCACGCCGCGTGCGAGCATCGGCACTCTGAATCCCGAAACGCAAAATCGTCTCTGTAGGCACGCCCTCGAGCTGATCCCACCGATCCGTCAAAGCGCGAATGGCCCAGGCGGCAATGGTTGGGTCCTCGCAGAGTTTCGCCAAAAACGGATGGGAAACAGCCCCTTGGCCCTGTTTGAGGGCAAAAACCGCCGCCACCCGCGTCGCCAAAGGCTTTTGTAAGTTCGCGCTCAGCCCTTCCAACACCGCAATACCGCTCGGCTGCAAACCGCGTCGGAGCAGTTCACGCTGAGCCTCAAGACGACGACGATGACTGTTGGTTTCCAGCAGCTTGAGCAATTCCGCCTCTCCGGCCTTGGCAAAATCCGGAAGCGGCTCGGGTGAGTAACCCTTCGGAGTCACGCGCGTGATGAAGCCAATGTCAGGTGTGGTGTAAACAAAACCGCCATTGCGCCAACTATTCACGTAGACGTGGCTCATGCCATCCACATCCGCATCCGTGGATTTCGGAACCTTGACCAGGGAAACGGGCTTTTCGAGTTCCTCGAAAGTTGCGCCCTTGGGCCGCACCGTGTGGCGGTAAAGCGGGCCCGGGCCCCAATCGCAAGTGTAGGGAAGGTTGTTCCAGGCGGAAGGAAAGCCTGGCTCGTCAATCCAAACGGCACCGCATCCGGAGCCGCCGCCGTAATCGCCCAGCGGCTTAATGTGCTCATCGGGGAAGAACTTAAAGAGCTTGGGATAGCCATGATCCTCCAACCCTGTGAGATGGTGGAACCGGATGTCCCAGCCGTCCCCGTCGTTGGTGTTGTCCCGAGTGAACCCGTCCAAAAGTGGACTGATCGCTGCCTCCAAAATATTACGTGTTCCGTAGCTAAACAGCTCAAGCCCTGTACCATCGGGACGTACTCGGATCACCCCGCCACCTCGCAATTGCAGCTTGCGGCCATCCGTGCCCTCGGCCTCCATGAACCCGAAGTCGCCGCATGCAATGTAAAGCCAGCCATCCACCCCGATGGACAGGCCGTTGGTGGTGTGATCGGCCGGGCGATCTTTGAAGGTGAAAGCCAGATTTTTCACGAGGACTTTTTCCTCGTCAGCCACGCCATCGCCGTCCTTGTCGATAAAGACACTCAGATGCGGGGGATGCACCAGATAAAGCCGGTCTTTGTCCCAGACCAGACCGCGCGGTGAGTCCACATTGGGAACAAACTCTTTGACTTCGTCGGCGCGGCCCGTGCCCTTGGTATCGCGCAGGCGCAAGATGCGCCCCATGTTAGGAAGACGCCCAATCGAACCATTGCGATCAGAACTGACAAACAGCGTGCCGTCCGGTGCGGCGGCAGAGAACACAGGGTAATTTGCCTGATCTGGCGTGGCAAAGATTGTCGCTTCAAAACCCTCTGCTACAGTCACATCCTTCAGAAGATCAGCGGCAGTGACCGGACCATCGGCGCTCAAACCGATGCCGCGCATCGCGGTCAGGATTCCGAGGAAAACAAGGGCGGATTTCTTTTTCATAGGAGGAAACAAAGTAGCGGGTAGCGAGATCACTACCCTCAGGCGAGTCCACTACTTAGCACTCACTTTCGCAAGCTACTCCATTCTTCTCAGCGCTTCTTGCTTGCCCTCGCTCTGTGCAACAAACTCTCGGATGCCTCCCGCTCTAGCCGCCTCCCTGCCCTTGGCCGCAGCCGTTGTGTACGCACTTTCGGCACTTTTCCTCAAACGGGCGACGATGGAAGGCGGCGGCCTCTGGCGCATCACGTTCCTGGCGAACTGGGGGCAGGCCGTGCTGCTGGCACCCCTTTTGTTTTTTGGGCAGGGCACAATCAACGCCACCGAGGGCTGGCACATCGTCTTGACCTCCCTCGTTTTTTTTGTAGGGCAGCTCAGCGTTTTCGCGGGAATGCGCTACGGCGACGTGTCGGTGGTGACGCCCGTGATGGGCATCAAAGTCATCATTGTGGCAGCGCTGGTGACGAGCGGAGCGCACGAAAAGCTGCCGCTGCTATGGTGGGTGTCGGCAGCCATTAGTACGGCTGCCGCAGTTTTATTGGGCATCGGCAAGCCCAGCAGCGGGAACAGCTTGGTTCCGGGGTTGGCAGGTGGCCTGGGGGCGGCCCTGGCCTTTTCGGTGGTGGACGTGATGTACCAGCAATGGGCAGGAAGCCTCGGGGTTTGGCGTTTTTCGGCAAGCGTGGCCATTGCCATGGGAGTGTGGTCTTTGGCACTACTGCCTGTTCTAGAAGGGCCTTGGTGGCAATTGCCCGCGACGGCGCGACGGGCTTTTTTGCCGGGGTTAGCGGCGACCATCGGGCAAGTTCTGCTGATGGCCTACTGCGTGGTGGAATTGAAGGGGGCCGCTTGGGCAAACCTGCTTTACAGTTCGCGCGGTGTGTGGAGTGTGGCGCTCGTTTGGGGGGCCGGAACGGTTTTCGGAAACCGGGAAAGCGCCGCAGGGGCTCCTGTGATGGCTCGCCGCCTCGCGGGAGCCGCCTTGATGTTGACGGCCGTCGCTTTGGTGCTGCTTTAGTTGGGCGGTGAGGTGGGAGCCGTAGACGGAGAGGTGGGCGTTCTCATTATGAGAGGGAATGGGGATCAAGGGGATCAAGGCAAGAGCACAAAACACAAAGTGCATCGCCTCCCATGGGCGGCTTTAGCTTGCAAGCGCGTCCTTGCGTGCGCCCTATAGATAGCGTTCGCAACCCGGCCACCCAGGGGCTATGCGCGTCAAACCTCCGCCTATGCAAACGCTTGACCTCTCCGCCTACGGGCTCCTTGTCACTGAAGTCCTCAGAAACGCCCCAGCTCCTGTTCTTTACGAACACGCCATCCGTTTCGAACCCGGCACCCGCATCTCCTCCACGGGTGCGCTTGTCGCCTACTCCGGCTCCAAAACGGGCCGCTCGCCCGCCGACAAACGCGTGGTCCGCCATCCCGACTCAGAAGCCGACGTCTGGTGGGGTAACGTCAATCGCGCGATGGATAACCACACGTTTGCCGTCAACCGCGAACGCGCCCTTGACTATCTTAATACCCGCGAACGTCTCTACGTGGTCGACGGGTTCGCAGGCTGGCATCCCCAGCACCGCCTCAAAATCCGCGTCCTCTGCTCGCGTCCCTACCACGCACTCTTCATGCGCACGATGCTCATCCGCCCCACTGAGGCTGAGCTCCAGGACTTTGGCACCCCGGACTTTACCCTGTTCAATGCCGGTCAATTCCCCGCCAACCGCCTCACCGAAGGCATGACCTCTAAAACCTCCATCGCACTTTCCTTTGAAGAAAAACAGATGGTGATCCTTGGCAGCGAATACGCTGGCGAAATGAAAAAGGGCGTGTTCACGCTCATGAACTACCTCATGCCCAAACAGGGCCTCCTTTCCATGCACTGCTCGGCCACCGCCGATCACACCGGAAAACAGTCTTCCATCCTCTTTGGACTTTCCGGCACAGGAAAAACCACCCTCTCCGCCGACCCCAAACGGCACCTCATTGGCGACGACGAACACGTCTGGGGCGACGATGGGATCTTCAACATCGAAGGCGGCTGCTACGCCAAAACCATCGATCTCTCCCCCGAAACGGAGCCTGAAATCTATCAGGCCCTACATTTCGGCGCAGTTTTGGAAAACGTCGTACTCAATGAAGACGGCTTGGAAGTCGATTTCCACGACACGTCAATTACCCAGAACACCCGAGGCGCTTACCCGATCGAGTTCATCCACAACGCCCGGATTCCCTGCACCGCTGGGCATCCCACCGACATCATTTTTCTGACCTGTGACGCCTTTGGCGTGCTCCCTCCCGTCTCCCGGCTGAGCACAAATCAGGCGATGTATCACTTCATCTCCGGCTACACCGCCAAGGTCGCCGGCACCGAAGAAGGCGTCACCGAACCCGCCACCACCTTCAGCGCCTGCTTTGGTGCACCGTTCCTCGTGTGGCATCCAGCGAAGTACGCAGAGCTGCTCGCCGAAAAAATGCGCCAGCACAAGGTCAACGTCTGGCTCGTGAATACCGGCTGGACCGGCGGCAGTTACGGCGTCGGCCATCGCATCAAACTCGCCTACACGCGCTCTATTGTGGACGCCATCCATGCAGGTGTTCTTGCCCACGCCCCCACGACAGTGGATCCCTTCTTCGGCTTCAACGCCGTCACGCACGTCCCGCATGTCCCCGAGGACATCCTCGTGCCCGGCACTGCCTGGAAAGACACCGCTGCGTACAAGGCGACTGCGAGCAAACTTGCCGCGTCTTTTATCGCGAACTTCAAACAGTTTGAAGCCGGCGTTAGCCCCGAGGTCTGCGCGGCAGGCCCCGCCGCCCTTGTCTAAGGCGTCCCCAGGTCGCATTTGACGAATGGCCAAGCACGGCTCAACGCCTTCTTTGCCATTCGTCATTCGACTTTCGTCCCCTATCTTCACGGCGTGAAACTGCTGCTTGTTGACGGCTACTACTACGCCTACCGCTCCTTCCACGCCCTGCTCGGTATCAAAAACGCCCAGGGCGAACCCGCCGGCGCTATCTACGGCTTCCTGAAAGCCCTCCGCCGCATGCAACGCGACCTCCACCCCGAGCGCGCCGCCGTCGTCTGGGACCGCGGCATGCCCACCCGGCGCACCGCCCTCCAGCCCGAATACAAGGCCCAGCGCGCTGAGATGCCCGAGTCTCTTCAACTTCAACTCCCCCGACTCCGCGAACTCATCGCCCTCATTGGCTTTCCCTCCGTCTCCCTCCCAGATACCGAAGCGGACGACCTCATGGCCTCGTATGCCATTGCCGCCCAGAATCTTGGCTGGGAGACTATCCTTGCCACCGCCGATAAAGACCTCTACCAGATCGTCAACCCGCGCATCCGTGTTTATTCGACCAACAAAACGGATCTAGCCACGCCCAAGGACGCGTATGCTCTGTTAGAAGCGGAGACCGTCCAGCGCAAATGGGGTGTCGCTCCCGCCCAACTCGGGGATCTTCTGAGTCTTGTTGGAGACTCCGCCGATAACATCGCTGGAGTCCACGGCGTTGGCCCCAAAGGTGCCGCCTCGCTTCTAAACACTCACGGTTCCCTAGCAGCCGCCCTCTCCAATCTCGAAACCGTTACCCCCATCAAACTGCGGGAAAAACTAGCCTCGGCGCATCCTCAAATCCTTCAAAATCAGGAAATGGTGCGCCTCGACCTGGACCTCCCACTTCCCACAGCACCCGACGAACTCCGAATTTCACCCCAATACGAGGCGTTGGTGGCAGCATTAGAAACGGACGGATTCCGTTCACTTCGGGACGAAATGGCCAAGGAATGGCAACACCTCGCCACCCCAAAGCAGGCCGACTTATTCGGATAAATTCGGATAAGCCACCCCTTGGAATTACGAAACCCCGGGATTCGTGGAAATTCTGGAGATTCCGCCCTTGCGCCGGACCACCTGCTACTGCACGCCTAACAGTTCATCAATCTGCGCGGCGATGTCCCCGGCGCGCATCAGGCTTTCTCCCACAAGGATTGCGTTGCACCCTGCGTCGAAAGCCCGCTGCGTATCCAAGCGCGTTTTGAGGCCACTTTCGCACACCAAAATCACGCTCTCCGGCACTTCCTCACTCAAGGCCTCTGTGGTCGCAAGATCCACCTCAAACGTGGTCAAGTTCCTGTTATTTATACCAATAAGCGTTGCTCCGATTTCCAGAGCACGGTCCAGCTCTTCGGCGTTGTGCACTTCCACCAGCACGTCCATCTGGAGCAGTTCGGCTTCTTGGTAAAGGGCCTCAAGACGGTCCTGTTCCAGCGCGGCAACAATCAAGAGAACTGCATCCGCGCCGGCAACGCAGGCCTCGGCGAGTTGCACCTCGTGAAGCATAAAATCTTTGCGCAGAAGAGGCAGCGCAACGTGAGACCGAATCCGAGTGAGGTAAGTGAGATCGCCTTGAAAAAACTGTTTATCGGTCAGCACCGAAAGCGCATGGGCACCGCCCTGCTCGTATTTTTGAGCGATCACAACGGGATCAAAGTCGGCGGCGATGATGCCGGCGGTTGGGCTGGCCTTTTTGACCTCGGCGATGAGACCCAAGGCTTGAGGGCCGCAGTCTAGGGCTTGAGCGAAAGGACGAAAATCGTTGCGTTGCAAGGCGGCCGCGCGCAGGTGCTCGGCGCGGGGCAGTAGCCTGGCGATTTCCTGGTGTTAACTTCGAGGATCTTCTGGAGGCGGTTAGAGGCCATAAGAGGGGGAGTTTGGCCGCAATCGGGGGCTTGGGGCAAGAACATGCCCCTTGAAGCGGCGGACGCACTGCACATAAGCCATGGGCGAACGCATTTGCCTTGGCAATAGCGACCCTCCCCAGTGCACACTCTGACCTCATGGCCGAAACACTTTCTTCCCAAGCTACCCCTCACTATCGACGCGTCGTTTTGAAGATAAGCGGCGAAGCGTTGAAGGAACCGGGCAGCATGGAGTCTATTTCTCCACAGATCGTCTCCCAGGTGGCCCAACAAATTAAAGACGTGCACGCCATGGGGGTGGAAGTCGCGATTGTCATCGGAGGAGGCAACATCTGGCGCGGGCTCACCGCCAGTCACCGAGGCATGGAACGCACCACAGCCGACTACATGGGCATGTTGGCCACTGTGATCAACGGCATGGCTCTCCAATCCTCCCTGGAAGCCATCGGCATCGCCACACGAGTTCAAACTGCCATCCCCATTCAGAGCGTTGCAGAACCCTTCATCCGCCGCCGGGCCATGCGCCACATGGAACTCGGGCGCGTCGTGATTTTTGTCGCGGGCACCGGCAACCCCTTCTTCTCCACCGATACGACAGCCGCGTTGCGCGCCAGCGAGATCGGGGCCGAGGTCATTTTGAAGGCCACCAAGGTCGATGGCATTTACACCGCAGACCCTAAGAAGGACCCAAGCGCCACCAAGTACGACAGGATTAGCTACTCCGAGGCCCTCGCCAAACGGCTTCAGGTGATGGACTCCACGGCATTTACGCTCTGCATGGATAACGGCGTTCCCATCGTGGTATTTGACCTGATGACACCCAACAACATCCGCAACGCAGTGCTGGGCCAGCCCGTTGGCACCCTGGTTACTTCAGAGTGAACCCAGACCACCTTTCTCAAGATTTACACATTATGGATCCAGACGAAATCCTCCTCGAAACAGAGTCAGCCATGGAAAAGGGCTACGACTATCTCACGCACGAATTCGCCGCTGTACGCACTGGCAAGGCCTCCCCTGCTCTGGTGGAAAACATTGATGTCGAGGCATATGGCGTTTCAATGAAGCTCAAACAGCTGGCAATGATCACTACGCCAGAACCGCGCCTCGTGGTTGTACAGCCCTTTGATGGCGCCACGACTCGCGACATTGAAAAGGCCCTAAAGGAATCCAAGCTCGGTATTAACCCGGTTACCGATGGAAAACTCATTCGGTTGCCTATCCCACCACTCACAGAAGATCGCCGCCGAGATCTCGTGAAAGCCGTTAAACAGATGTCCGAGGAAGCTAAAATCCGCGTCCGCTCGGCACGTCGGGATGGCATGGATGGCATCAAAAAGGCCGGCAAAGACGGCGGTCTCGCCGAGGACGCCGTGGAAGGTTACGAAAAGGAAATCCAGAAGCTGACCGACAGTTTCGTCAAAAAAATTGATGACACAACCGCGCTCAAGGAAGCAGACATCATGAAGGTCTAACCCCATGAAATCTCGAGCAACCGCCCTTGTTTTTGCCCTTGCCATCGCTCACGGCACACTCGCCCACGCCGATGTAGTCCGCCCCGCCCCGCAAGTCGCCTTTCCTTCCGTGGACGGTGCAAAGCTCTCTCTCAAGAGCTTTCGCGGCCAACCCATCATCGTGTTGCTCGCAGACGCCTCCAGCCGCAGCGCCCTCCGCACCCAAATCAAGGAAATCGAAAAGGCTTTTGATAGGCTTGCCATTCGCAAAACCCTCGTGGCCGTCGCCCTCAAAGACGACGACGGCACTGGGCTCCACTCTAACATCCCGCTGACCGTGCTGCCCGAAGGTGCCAGCGCCTGTGACGCCTTTCAGCTCAAAGGCAAGTTTGCCATCGCCCTGATCGGGCCCGATGGCAACCTCGACTATCAAACTGACAAGATCCTCAACATCAACAGAATCCTCGAGGTGATGCAGAACTCTTACGAGGTCCAAAAAGGGGCGCACCGGTAGCGGGGCGGTGGAGGGGGCATGAGGCGGTGTGGCAGGCGCTCTTATTCTGGGAACGAATGGGGGTCGGAGGGACTCCAGGGAAGAAGGCAAAAGGCACTCGCTGCGAGGAACTCTCCCCTTGAGCGCCTACATCAACTGATACGCGTCTACGTCCACACCCACGTACACGTCTTCGGGAAAGGGCAGCTTCTCCAGGACCGCTTTCACATGGCGGCTCAGTTTCACAATCGCCTTGGTGCGCAGCATCAGGTGATACCGAAACTGTTTATGGGACTTCTCCAGGGGGGCAGGTGCGGCCTCTCCCAAAATCACACCGGCCGGCAAGCCCTCAGCCAAACGTCGCGCCAGCGTTTGTGCTGAAAATTCAGCCCGCGCCTGGTGCTCCGAACGCACCGAAATAAGCACCAAGTGCGTAAACGGCGGGTAATCCCACTGCTTACGAAACTCGATTTCCTGATCCCAAAATCCCTCAAAATCGTGATGCCTTGAAAACTGGATCGCCGGACTAAACGGCGTGTAACTCTGCACAAACACTTCCCCCTCCACATCCCCTCGCCCGGCGCGCCCCGCCACCTGTGTGAGCAACTGAAACGTGCGTTCACCTGCTCGATAATCTGGAATGTGTAACCCCAAGTCAGCGTTGATGATGCCCACAAGGGTCACATTAGGAAAATGTAACCCCTTCGCAATCATCTGAGTACCCACTAAGATATCTATTTTTCCGCTCCGAAACGCCGACAGCGTCTCCCGAAACGCCTCTTTCCGCTGCAAAACATCCGCATCCAACCGGCGGACCACCGCTT
Organism: uncultured Spartobacteria bacterium; assembly: GCA_903916085.1. Taxonomy (GTDB): domain Bacteria; phylum Verrucomicrobiota; class Verrucomicrobiia; order Chthoniobacterales; family Chthoniobacteraceae; genus Chth-196. Next base: position 10,550 of record CAIWVL010000351.1, on the reverse strand, counting down.
TGGGAAACAACTTCTGCACCACATCTTCCACACGCTCCGTGCCTGTCCCCTGCTGCCGAATTCCGGGATCCTTACATTCCGGACACTGCTTCGGAGCCAACGCCAAGTGCCCGCAAATGTGACATACAATCCGGTTCACAGCCCGATGAAAAGTCAATGATACGGAACAGTTTGGACACTGACAGACGTACCCGCATTTCTCGCACAAAAGCGACGTCGAAAAGCCGCGTCTGTTCAAAAACAGAATGCTCTGTTCCCGCCGTTCCAGTCGCAACTCCATTGCCTTAAGGAGTTTTGAGGAAATCACAGGACACTGCTTTTTAGACTCCATGCGCATGTCGATGATGCGGATGTAGGGCAGTTTCTTGTCGTCTACGCGGGAAAGGATGCTCAGTAATTCGTACTTTCCCTGCTTCACATTGTGAAAGCTTTCGAGCGACGGCGTCGCCGACCCTAAAAGCACCGCGCACTTCTCCATCGAAGCCCGTAACACCGCAATGTCCCGCCCATGATAACGCGGTGCCTCCTCCTGCTTGTAGGAGGGCTCATGCTCCTCATCCACAACAATTAAACCCAATTTTTCTAATGGCGCAAATACCGCGCTCCGCGCTCCAATCACGATCCGCGCCCGGCCACTCCGAATCCGATGCCATTCATCGTGCCGCTCGCCCTCCGACAGATGGCTATGCAGCACCGCGACCTCGTGCTGAGTCGCAGCAAAACGGCTCTTAAAACGTTCCACAGTCTGAGGGGTCAGCGAAATCTCGGGCACCAGCATGATCGCAGTGCGTCCTTGTTCCAGAACGCGTTGGATCGCTTGAAGATAAATCTCCGTTTTCCCACTACCCGTCACTCCGTGAAGCAAGAACGGCTTCGGCGCAGGCGCATCTGCGGCACGCCACTCCAACGCGGCGCAAACCCGTGCGAACACCACCGCCTGCTCGGCATTCAACTCTAACGCAGGCGCCGCCATAAACTGCTCGTGTTTTGAGGGATCTCGCTCCACTCGCTCAGCTTCCACCGATACAAATCCCTTCTTTTCGAGCGCCCGCACCACCGCATGCGAGGCGTCCGTCCGGCGCGCCAAATCGGCAACAGCCACCGGCCTCCCCTCTCCATCCAACGCGCGCAATGCAGCCGCCTGGAGTGGAGCGCGTTTTTCCAACGTAGCCAGTACGTCCGCATCCGGCATCCGCACCAAGCGGACCATCTGACGCTGCTGATGGGTCATCTCAGATTTTCGAATCACCTGCGGTAACACCGAACGCAGCGCTGTTTCGAGCGGACAACAGTAATAGTCTGCCATCCACACCGCCAACTGGAGCAGCGCTGGACTCATGCCTGCATCGCTCTTAAGCACTTCCGAAACAAACCGCACGCCACTGACCTCCGAGGAGTTGTTCACCTCCAAAACCGTCCCAAGCAGCGTACGCATTCGCACAGGCACCCTGACCCGAGAGCCCAGCGCCACAGCGACGCCCTCAGGCACGGCGTAATCAAAAATGCGTCCGCCTGAATCGTCCAAAATCACGCGCACGAACTTGCCTCCCGATTTGGTGAGCGAGAAATCCTGGGAATGCGGGGCTGCCATGGAGGAGAAAACTCAAACGCTCAAACGGCGGGTGCGTGCCGTGACGGGCCATTCCTCGTCCACCCTGCCCTTCTTTGCAATCTGCACCGTCCCGTGCAAAGCCACAGTCGGACACACATGCCACGGAATACCATGCAGCACGCTTCCAACCACAAAGTTCTTAGCATGAATTGTTTCCAACACAAGATGTTCCTCGTTATGCGCCAACACACGCGCGTCCGGCAACGCGGGAAACACCACCCGGGGATGCGCCATCTCGCTCGCCACCGCTTTGTGCCCCAAATCTAAACACAGCCGCCCTTCTTCGGGCCGACTAATCACCCGCGTAAGCACAGTGGCTGCCGAAAGAAAATGAAGGTCCGGCAGTTTACTCGCATACCCCGCGTCCCAGAGCACACAGGTTCCCGGACTGCATTCCACGCCAAACCGGCGCGCATGCATCGGGAACGTTGGCGTGCCGCCCACCACCACGCGCGGCAGAGGCAACCCCATGGCACGCAGCTCAGTGCGCAGCTTGTCCACCGGCGCAAATGCCGCCTCACAAGCCGCCCCGCGCTCTGCCGGATCCGACTGCTGAAGATGACCGTCGTACGCATGCAAGCCGCCCGGACGCACGCCGCGTTCGGAGAGGAGCATTTTATACAGTTCCTGCGCCCGCACTCCGGGAGCAATGCCCGTGCGGCCTTGGCCAACGTCCAAATCCACCAGCACCTCCACAACCAGTCCCGCTGCCGCCGCAGAGCGCGCAATGTCCCTCAACGCGGCGGGATCGTCGCAAATCGTAGAAAACTGCGTACGCGGAAACGTGCGCATGAGCTGGAGCAACCTGCTGATGTTCGGGCCCACGGGCTGCATCGCCAATAACACGTCAGCCGCCCCGACCGTGGCAGCCATTTCCGCCTCGGCCACGGTGGCACACTTAAATTTGTTGATACCCAGGGCCATCTGGCGGGCAACGATCTGAGGAAGCTTATGCGTCTTGATGTGAGGGCGCAACCGGCCCGCAGAGCCGGCCACGTCCAGCATACGGCGGAGGTTGTCCTCCACACGTTCCCAGTGCAGGACGAGGGAGGGTGAAGGCAATTCGGCCTCATTAGCGAGGCGCATCCATTTCCAGAGAGACATCATGCGAGTATAAAAGCGACATCAGTTCCCATAACAAACCAATACAAACCGACGGAACTCATTCTCTGACACAGGGCCAAAGTGGCGAGGCAAAGCGTTGTTCGTGAGTCATGGAAGACCCGTGACCTTAAGCCAAAAAGGCCTCATCGAGAACACAAACATCAACAAACCGCGCACGGCAACAAAGACGACTGAGACGAATCCCTTAATATCTCAATCCTTTGCTCACGAGACAAAACGCTTCAAGGGCGCGCTCACGTCGATCAGTTTCGGACTTGAGCAGAAGGAACACGAACCTCTCTGCCCGGGGGTGTCCATTCACGCACACGTTACCTGAGCCTCTCCCACGTTTTAAAGGTTTGCTTACTGATGCTTAGATTGCGCAGTAAACAACATACCTTCAACACGGGTGGCTCCACCTCATGAGTGATTCGCATTTTAGGTTTCCTAACACTCTGCTGACCTTCGGCTTCTCCGCGTCAGAGACGGCGGGCACTTGCAAGGGCGATCATGCTCCAGGAACTACTACTCCTGGTTCAAGCGCCACATTTGACCAGCCTGAGCGACTTCCGCCGTGTCATTGAGCAGGAAAACCTCCTGGGCAAATCCATCCTCATCAGCCGTCGCAAAAGCTTCCGCCATCTGGTCGCACTGTATGGCCTCGATGAGTCACAGGCTCTCTTCCACGTCCTCCTGCGCTTCGCCGCGCTCGCTGCCAACAGCATTCCATTGCTGGCTCTCGTTCGCGTATTCTGCTGGGACCCTCAGCTCAGAGCCAGTTTCAGTCTGCTCGAACAAACCTCTCCAGAGACCGTCATTCCCAGACGCCTATTCGTCGCTTCAGGCTCACCCTGCGGATGCGTTCAAATTTGCTGTAGACCAGCTCACATCCGCATGGACAGTATAGACCTTCTGATCGCTCTTCTTTGCCGTTTTTAAGATTACTCCAGAACTCACGCCTCGACGCGCTCCCCTCACGCGCACTTCATTGGCTTCATGGAAGAGCTCGCCGCACAAATTCAACGTGACTTGGAAGAAATCGAGCGGACCCGGATGCCTTTTGGTAAGCATGGCCCCGCCCATCACCCGCCCCACGGCGTGCCCATTTACGATCTGCCAGTCGAGTACCTAGCTTGGTTTGCAGCCAAAGGCGGTTTTCCCTCGGGTCGACTCGGTGTTCTCCTCAAAATGGTCCACCAGATGAAAGTCGACGGTCTTGATTCTGTTTTCGACGCGCTTCGTCAGCGCGCTGGTGGACGCACTCAACTGCGCCCCGATCGCCCAAAAAACTTCCAGTTTGAAAGGTAAGGTCTGCGTACACGCCATGGACTGGGCCGCTCTCAAACCCAGCGTCACGTCACGACTGTCCGCGGTGTCGTTGCTGGCGTTTAGCCGTCTTGGGAAGACCGTCACGAGGAAGTGCCTCGCTCACAGCCGGTAGCGCCCCTTCCAAAAACGCCAGCCGCTCCCGCTTGATCCCTCCACGGAACCAGTCCCGCGCCAATACTTCAGCGATGGAGGCGTGTCCAAGTTCCTCCGTAAGGAATCGAAATAACTGCTCCGCAAGTGACACCAGCGCAATGGAATGATTGCGCCCCAAGCGCCCTCCCAGCCAGTCACTAAAGTGCAAGAAACTCTCAAACGCAGACGCCTTTCCCACCCAAAGCCAGGGCAGCGTCTCTACAAAACGCCCGCTATTCGCGAGCAAATCCCAAAACCGCGCAAACCGGCGCAACCTTTGAAGCGTGTCAAAACTGAGCAGCTTATTTTGCAAAATCTCATACGGCGGGTGCGGACTGTAAACCATCCCCCATTCTCGGTCGTGGCGCACAATGGGCGTCCCCCGCAGTCGCTTGAGAATCCCCACTTGAATCTCCTGCGGCCCCATCGCCAAGAGCCGGTCAAACCCGCGCCCAAAACTCTCCAAGCTTTCCCCCGGCAGACCGACAATCAAATCCGCGTGTACATGAACACCGGTGCGCGCTCGTAGAAAGCGCAAGTTTTGATCGAGCTTCGCGTAGTTCTGCCGGCGACTGATGTTTTTGGCCGTGAGCTCATCAAAAGTCTGGATGCCTACCTCCAGTTGCACGCCTCCCTCGGGAAACTTTGCAAGCAACTCCAAAAGCGGCTCGGGCATCCGGTCGGGTACCATCTCAAAGTGCACAAACATCCCGTCCTGCCAGCGATCTAGGAAAAACTGAAGGATCGCCCGACTTGTATTCAGGTTCAAATTGAAGGTCCGGTCGATAAACTTGAAAACCTTGGCTCCGCGCGCCATCAGTTTTTCCAGAGCCGCCAGAAACCTTTCCAGATCAAGCGCCCGTACTGGCACATCCAGCGAGGACAAACAAAACTCGCACGTAAACGGACAGCCCCGCGACGCCTCCACGTAAATCACGCGATGCGCAAGGTCCTCATCGGTGTACAGGTCGTAGGGCAGCTCCAGCTCGGCCATTGCGGGGAGACTCGCCACTAGTACCTTGGGCAAGGTCTGCGCCCCCCCGAGGATAGCGCGGCACACCTCGGCAAACTTGACGTCCGCCTCGCCTGTGATGATGTGGTCTACCCACTCCAACAAAGGCTGCGTATCTAGTTCGTAACTGACCTCGGGCCCGCCCAGAATCACCACCGTTTGCGGACTGACTCGCTTAATAATAGCCACTACTTCGCCAGTGAGCGCCGTGTTCCAAATGTAAACACCCAGCCCAATGATTCGCGGTCTGTGTGAAAGTAATTCCGAGGCGATCTCCAGCGGGCGCTGCTTGATTTCAAACTCCAAAATGCGCGCCCGAGACTGCATTTCGCCAAGGTTCGCAAACAAATAGCGCAAACCGACTGCGGCGTGAATGTAGCGGGCGTTAATCGTGGCGAGTAGAATGTCGGTGTCGCTGGTGGCGGGTCCAACCAAGCTAAAGGCGTCAGCGGGTGCGTCCATGGGACTCGGGACGACGGGCGGTACGCTCATGGCTCAAAGGAACGGAGACTCCGAACGCCTACCACTGAGGAGCGCTCAAAGAGAAGACTCTCTCGGCACCGTTCTCCGAGACGTTCTCAGAATTAGCGCCTCGGAGGGGCCCACCGCGTTGCTGGATAATCCCGCGCGCCACCCCTTCTGCAATGCGCTCCCTGTAGGCTGCTTGCGTGATGAGCGCGGACTCTCGCAGACTCGTCAAGTAGCCGCACTCCATAAGAACCGCTGGATTGTGGTTGGTACGCAAGACGCGGAACCTAGCCACTCGGGCACCTCGGTTCTCAGCTCCAGTTGCCGCGGATAAGGAGCGCAAAATACGCTCGGCCATGGTCTTGGATTCTGGAGAAAAGTAGTAGCTCTCCACGCCTGCCACTGGTTTGCGACCGGCATCATTGAAATGAATACTCACAAAGATAGCATTCTGCTGCTGGTCAGAAATGGAAACTCGGTTATCGAGTGGAATAAACACATCGCGTTTGCGCGTGAGTACCGTGCGAAAACCGGCCTCGCGTAGTTTCGGGACGACCCGCAAGGTAACGTCCAGAGCGAGATCCTTTTCCAACACACCCCGGCGCGTGCGCGTCCCGGAATCGTGCGCGCCGTGGCCCGCGTCGAGCACCACCGTAGTGAAGGTACGGCTTGTGTTACGCACGCCCTGAGAGGTAGATACCCCAGCGCAAGCACCTAAGAACAAGGCAACGATGGTGCCAAGTAAACACACGATAGGGCCTGCCAAGCGAGCAACACACGCGCGCCCCCGAGTAAAGCAATGTGCGAAATGCGTGTGCTTTGAGGCATTTTGCTCGATAGCCTCAGACGCCATGCGTTCTGCTGCCTGCGCTGCCTGTAACTGGGTGCTCAAAAATTGGGTGCTCAAAAGCTTCGCCTTCCTGTTTGCGGGACTCTCCATAACTCAAAGTGCTGACCCTATCGTGAAACCTCCATCTTACCGCAACCTTCTCGCGTTAGAAAAATCACCGTATCTTATTCAGCATGCAGCAAACCCCGTGCAATGGATGCCTTGGGGTGAGGAAGCTTTCACTAAAGCCAGACGCGAAAACAAGCCCATCTTCCTCTCCATTGGATACTCCACCTGCCACTGGTGCCATGTCATGGCCCACGAATCCTTCGAGGATACAGCAACGGCAGAAATTCTCAACAAACACTTTGTTTGTATCAAGGTTGACCGCGAAGAACGCCCCGATGTGGACCGCCTTTACATGAGCTTTGTACAGGCCACGACAGGCTCTGGTGGGTGGCCCATGAGTGTTTGGCTCACCCCGGACCTCCATCCCTTTTATGGCGGCACCTACTTCCCTCCCAACGATCGCTTCAACCGCCCAGGCTTCCCCACCCTCCTCGAACGCCTCGCCGAGGCTTGGCACAAAGACCGCGCTCGCATCGTCGACACCGCCGCCGAATCTCTCGCCACCTTGACCGAAAACGCGGCCCTCCACCCCACCGCCGGGCCGCTCTCCTCCGCGCCGCTTCAAGCCGCTTTCCAAATCCTGCTCAAACAGTACGACGAAGAGCAGGGCGGCTTTTCGTACGCCCCCAAGTTTCCGCGCCCGGCGACGTTGCACTTCCTGCTCCAGTTTGCCAGTGAACACACCGAGAATCCCCGCCAGGCGCAACTCGCCACAAGCATGGCCGTTCACACCCTGAGATGCATGGCCCTTGGAGGCATCCATGACCAACTCGGAGGCGGCTTTCACCGCTACTCCGTGGACCGCGTGTGGCACGTGCCACACTACGAAAAAATGTTGTACGACCAGGCCCAACTCGTATGCGCTTATCTCGAAGCCTATCAACTCACTGGCGATTCCCTGAGCGCCTCCGCCGCACGCACCACGCTGGACTACGTGGCCCGCGAAATGACCGACCCCGAAGGCGGCTTTCACTCCGCCGAGGATGCCGATTCTCTCTACGCTCACAACAAACCCGAACATGGTGAAGGCGCTTTTTATGTTTGGGAACAGGCCGAAATTGACGCCCTTTTGGGTCCCGATGCTTCACTTTTCAAAGCGGTCTACGGCGTTGAACCCGACGGCAACTCCCCGGCAGGAAGCGATCCCCACCACGAACTCACCGGCAAAAACACGCTCCTACGCCGCCTCTCGCCCGCCGAAGCCGCCCTGCGCTCTGGAATCGATCCCATTGCCACGGAGGCGCTTCTGGAACGGTGCCGGGAGACTCTTTACGCTGCGCGCGCCCTTCGACCCAAACCGCATCGAGACGATAAAATACTCACCGCTTGGAACGGACTCATGATCTCCGCCTTCGCTCAAGGGTACTGCGTCCTCGAAGACGAGCGCTACTTGGAAGCGGCCCGTAAGGCGGCGCATTTTCTGCACGAAAAAATGTGGACCAATGGCGTCCTCCTGCGCACTTACCGACAAGGACCCGGTGCGATTGCCGGTTTTGCGGAGGATTATGCCTGCCTCATTCAAGGCCTGCTCGACCTCTACTCAGCCGACTTCTCCCCCCAATGGCTTGCATGGGCGCTCGAACTCCAGGCTGCCCAAGACGCTGCCTTTTGGGATGCGGAGGGCGGCTACTTCAGCTCCCCCGCAGGCGATCCCTCCGTTCTGATCCGCATCAAGGAGAACCATGACGGTGCGGAGCCCACTGCCAGTTCCGTTGCAGCGCGCAACCTCACGCGTCTAGCGGAACTCACGGGCCGCAAAGATTTCCACGAACGCGCCATCCAAACGGTGCAAGCCTTCGGGAACGTGCTTGAACGCATGCCCATCGCGCTGCCGCAAATGTTGCACAGCCTGGGCGGACTCCTTGAACCCTGGCACCAGATTGTACTCACTGGAGACCTCCAGAGCGCCGATACACGCGCTCTTCTGCGCGTGGTGCGGTCGCGTTACCTGCCCAACACCATGGTACTGCACGCCGAGAGCGCCTCCGCCGCAGTTCCCCTGGGCGAACGCCTCGGGCTTGCCGCCCAGATGCACTCCATTGCAGGGAAGCCGACCGCCTATGTGTGCGAAGGTTTTTCGTGTAAGGCACCCGTCACCGATCCCCGGGAATTGAAGGAGCTTCTGGAAAAAAAGGCCGCTCAGGAGTGAATTAAGGCATACTCCCTCACATGATCACCGGTCACGTCACTTGGCTTTACGCATTCGACATTGCGCACGACATGCGTCGCGAGCCGCTCAAAACCGTGCTCGGCCGTCCCGTGGAACCGTGGTTGCAGACGACCGACCATCGCGTTCCGAGGCAGTCCTTCTTCCACAGACCCCAAATTGTGCGTTTACCCTCGCTAGAGGCGGTACTGCCAGGGGGCGGCAGTGCGACGCTTACGCGTACCCTAAAGATTCTTCCAGTGGGCGGCCTTTCCCTGGCATTCACAGCGCCCGTGGAGGTGGGACATTTAGAGGAGCTTGTGGCCTGGCACGAACCGCCTTCGGTGGCTGCCGTCTCCGCCGTCCGTAACCTCGCGCAGATGGTCATAGAGGACCTCAAGGAGCACCTGATTCAGCCGGTTAAGATTCCCGACGACGCAGAAGCCTATACCGTATTTCGGCTGGATCTGCCCGAACAAGAGGAGGCTGCGGTGTGGCTTGAAAACCACCGCAGGGAAGTGGCTGCCCTCCTCACTCAGGAGCTGGATCCGGACCGGCTCTGCGAGGATGAGGTGAACGAAACTCTTTCCAGACGTTTGGGTTACTATAAAGACGACCTTCTCGTGGTGGACTGGGATGCAGCTCTTTTATTGGATCGGCCCGGACCCGCCATGGAAATCCTGCACGTGCTCGAACTCGCGAACTTGCAGTTGTGCGAAATGGAGGCGTACGACCGGCTTCTGGACACGGCGATGGAACGTTCCTACGCTGATTTAGGACGTCGTGGCCACTACAACCGCCAACTGCTGAGACGTTTGGGAGAATTGCGCATCGACCTTTCGCGTCTCTCCGACGAGCTTACTCATGCGGGCAAGTTTTTGGGCGACTGGCATCTCGCTCGGGTGTACGAGGCAGCCGCATCTCGATTTCATTTGAGCGATTGGCAGCGCGTGGTGGATGACAAACTTAAAACGCTAGATGACCTCTACCAAATGCTCAAACACGACCAGTTCAACCGCTGGCTTCTGATCATGGAAATGGTCGTGATCGTCATTTTGGTATTTGAAGCAGCCATGATTATCTATCCGCTGGTGCACAAGTGAGCCCACCGTAATGGCACCGAAGCAGAACTGGCTTAAGCCTTCGCTCATGCCAAACTTGGAACATCATCATGCAGCCCATCGAGCACCTTTATCTGCACATTCCCTTTTGTCCGAAACTTTGTCCGTACTGCTGTTTTTACGTTGAGGAAGGTGCTCGCCATAAAAACCAAGCTTTCTTGGACGCTCTCCTGCAGGAACTAGACACGCACATCGCCCAACGCCCTGTCATCCCGCGCACCATCTATCTCGGAGGCGGCACCCCCACTTCCCTCCTCACCGACCAACTCGAAATCCTTCTCAAAGGGTTACGGGAACGTCTGCCACTGCATCAACTCGAGGAATGGACCGTCGAAGCGAACCCGGCAACCGTTCGCCCAGAGAAGGCGCGCTTACTCAAAGATGCCGGTGCAAACCGGATCAGTTTGGGCGTCCAGTCTTGGGACGACTCCACCCTCAAAACGCTCGGCCGAGTCCATTCCTCGGCACAGGCGTTGAAGACTCTAGAAACGCTTCGGAAAGCCGGATTTGAGGCTGTAAACATTGATCTGATGTTTTCCATTCCGGGCCAAAGCGCAGCGCAATGGGAAGCGGCGGTCATGAATCTGTTTGAGGAGGGCTTCCTGGCCGACATCGGCGTTCTTTGAGAGGCGGGGGTGAATCCAGATGAGGCAAGGCTTCTCAAAGGC
>CAIWVL010000350.1 GCA_903916085.1 uncultured Spartobacteria bacterium | reverse complement strand
GCTACGATTTGATCCCAAAGGTGGTGGTCTTGTGGACGGCGGCTTGGGTGCACAGGACTTCGCGTTCGAGAAGGAGCTTCTGACGGGCCTCGATCCCAATCACGAGGTTTAAGGAAGGGCCGGGCTACTGGACAAAAAGCCGGTGTTGAGTTTTTGCAGAGATCACGGATGCTATCGGCCCACTCTTATGAATGAACGAACTCTATGCGCGCTGGCGAGTGCGCTGACCCTCGCGACTGCCACTGGGCACGCGGCGACGCCAGCCAAGAGCATCTCCGTGAGCCAGTTTCCCAAAGAAGCCAAACTTGTAGAACAGGTGATTGTGCCCGTACCCAGCGAGGTGTTCGCGGTGCTTGATAAGTTGGGTAAACCTAATTGGCCAGAGGTGTTGCGCTCTCAAAAGAACTTGGCGACGCCCACCGGGGGCAAGGAGCAGATTTCGCTCATGCTTGGGGTGGTGATTGCGGAGGGCTTTGTCGCGGTGGAGGCCGAGAACGGCGACGAGGTAAAAAACATTGGCAACAGTGTTCGGTCTCTTTCCAAGGCGATTGGCGTGGAAAAGGCAGTCAGCCGGAGGGCTAACTCCATCGTGGAATTTGCAGATAAACGGCGCTGGGCGGAGGTGCGTAAGGAGTTGGACTTGGCGCTCACGGATGTGCGGCAGGCGATGATGGAGCTCAATAGCGAGTCTCTGGCGCAGCTAGTGAGCTTGGGCGGATGGTTGCGCGGCACGGAGGCGTTGGCTTCGGTGGTGGCTAAGAACTTCTCCAGAGACGGTGCGGAGCTTTTGCATCAGCCTGTGTTGGCGGAGCACTTCCGGGTTCGGCTCGAGTTGCTGAGCGGCAACTCTGGAAAAGACGATTTGCTCACCAAGATTCTAGGCGGATTACAAACGATCCGGCCTCTTATGGGCACCGAAGATGGCTCTGGCATTACGGAGAAAGAAGTCCGTGAGATTGGGAAAACATGCGGAGAATTGGTTTCCGCAGTGAATGCGAAGGCGAAGTAAATGAAACGGGACTTTTTTGTGAAAAGAACATTCCTGGCGGCCTTCGCTGTGTTGACGTTGCTTTCGGGTGCCGGCACGGCCCGAGGTACCATTGACGACGCGCTTTCTTTTGCTTTGGAAGCAGCTCAGCCCGCCGTGAAGGAGGGCTTTACTGTGCGCGAAGAGTACTGGGGGGGAGATTTACCCGCAGGCCAGCCTAAGCCGATTGCACACCAGCTCTTTAAGGGCAATGAGTACTGGTTCTGGATGGGCACCGACTGCAAGGGAGCCAAAATCTCCGTCCACGTCTATGATAGCGCGGGCAAACTCGCCGAAGACGAGTTCTGGCAGAAAGGCCAAAAAGCGGCGGCCCGGATTCGTCCGAAGCGCACAGGAACTTATTACCTTCTTGTCGAAGTCGAAAAATCGCCGGATGAGCGCACGGTTTGGTCCTTAGCTTACGGGTTTAGATAAGTAACGGTCTTTTCAAAAACCTCGCCGCCCAATCCAGTTCCGCATTCCGTTTTTATGACAGAAGTCGAGACTTTGCAGTTTGAGAGTGGCCGGAGTTTGCAGGGGTTGTATGGCAACGATCTGGCTCACCTCAAGCTGTTGGAGCAGGAACTCTCCGTCCGCCTGACGACACGCGAGGGGTGGCTGCGTGTGGAGGGGGCCGCAGAGCAGGTGTCCAAAGTACGGCGACTGTTCCAGCAGCTCGAGCGAGCCCGCAGTAATGGTGTGCCCATTCGCCGACAGGAGTTCCAGTACGCGCTGCGTTCCCTCCAAGAACCGGAGTCCGCAGGCATCGATCAACTGAGTCAAACGCGACTCACGGTTTCCTCGCGGCGTGCACCGGTGACGCCCAAGACGGAAAACCAGCGCGCTTATGTGGAGGCCATCCAGTCTCACGACATTGTGTTTGGGACCGGTCCGGCGGGCACGGGTAAAACGTATTTGGCCATGGCGATGGCGGTGGCTGCGCTCAAGAAGGATCTTGTATCGAGGATCATTCTGACCCGGCCCGCGGTGGAAGCGGGAGAGGCGCTAGGCTTTTTGCCGGGCGATCTTAAGGAAAAGATCATGCCGTATCTCCGCCCCCTGTACGACGCCCTTCAGGACATGCTTGATCCTGAAGAATTAGCCCGCTGCATGGAGCGGAACATTATTGAGATAGCGCCGCTTGCCTACATGCGGGGGCGCACTTTAGGCCGGTCGTTTGTGGTTTTGGATGAAGCCCAAAACACGACCACCGAACAGATGTTTATGTTTCTGACCCGCCTCGGGTTGGAATCTAAGTGTGTGATCACCGGCGATCACACACAGATCGACCTTCCCGCCCATCGGCGTTCCGGTTTACTCGAGGCTCTCCAGGCGTTGCGCGGCGTCGAGGGGATTGGATTCTGTCAATTCGGCGACAAGGACGTGGTTCGCCATGAACTCGTCGCCTCGATTGTACGCGCTTACCGTCGGCACCGCGGCACGGGCGAACCTCCCGCTTCCCGCTGAATCCCATTGGAGCCGACAGTCTTCCTACATGTTTGCTTTTTTCACTAGACAACGCCTCGTTCGCCAGGGAATGGCCTCAGCCAAGTGGCGTAGGCGCCTTAACCGCAGCGAATGGCGTGATGCCCTTCAGTGCGGTCCTTGGGCCAAGCTTGTCGTGCTTTTGGGAATGGCTTTTGTTCTTTTACAGGTCGTTTCCGGCGGCGGTACGGCTGGTGGCGCAGAGCGGGTGTTGGTGGAGTTTCTCACTTATCTGCTCGCCGTGGCTCTCTTGTGGATGAACCATCCTCGAGTTTGGGCGGATAACTCGCGACTCTTCTTGATGTTGGGGAGCTTGGTTTTGCATGTCTGTGTCGTCCGCTGGATGATGGACGGTGCTCTGGACGCCTCGATGCCTGTGGTCGAGGGCTGGAGCGCTCTGGAACGCAGGCAGTTTTGGGATTTGGCCATTCCCTTCAGCCTAGGGCCAATGCTGATCTCGGTGTTGCTCGGGCAGCGCCTTGGGATTGTGTTGTCTATTTTTGGGAGTCTGTTCGGTGCCATGATTCATGGCGGTCTGAATGCCCGTTTTCTGGTGGTCAGTTTGCTCAGCGGCTTCGTCGCCGCCATGATGACTCGCGATGTGCGTCGGCGCACCGACCTGCTCAAAGCGGGCTTCCTTGTGGGCCTCACGACTCTGGCTCTGGATGTATTGATGGGTCAGGTCGGGCCAGTGTTTTGGAGCAACCCAGGGTTGACCCGTTGGAGCATCATTGCCTGGCAAAGTGGCGCCGCTCTCGCGAGTGGGGTGGGTGTGGCGCTTCTTATCTCGGGCATCTTGCCTCTGTGCGAAGTGCTTTTCCGGATCACCACTTCAATCACGTGGCTTGAACTCGCCGACTTAAACCATCCGTTGCTCAAGCGCATGACCTTGGAGGCGCCCGGGACTTATCACCACAGCCTCATGGTCGCCCAGTTGGCGGAGGCCGCCGCCGAGGCTATCGGAGCCAACGCCGCGATGGCTCGCGTTTGCGCTTATTTTCATGACATCGGCAAGCTCGTGAAACCCGAGTATTTTATCGAAAACGCGCGTTTCGGCCGCAACGCACACGCCGATCTTGCCCCGACCATGAGCGCATTGGTCATCATTGCGCATGTCAAGGAAGGCGTGGATCTGGCGCTGAAGCACCGACTTAACCGAGAGATTATCGACGTCATTCAGCAACATCACGGCACTTCGACGGTTTATTATTTCTACCGCAAAGCTCTGGAACAACAGGAGGAGTTTCGGAAGGTTCTCGCTCAGGAGGACGCGGGCGAGGAGCCGCCAGAAGTGCGTGAAGAATCTTTTCGCTACCACGGTCCACGTCCCCAGACGCGGGAATGCGCCATCATTAGTCTGTCCGACGCGGTAGAAAGCGCTTCGCGTTGTTTAGAAAAGGTGACGCCGCATAAGATTGATCAACTCGTAGAAGAGATCATCCAAAAGCGGTTGGTGGATGGCGAACTCCGGGAGTGTGATTTGCGGCTGTGCGAATTGAGCGAGGTTGCGGAGAGCTTCAAGCGCACACTGCGTAGCATGATGCATACGCGCATCGCTTACCCAAAAGCCACTTCCAAGCGCGACTCGCAGTCTGGCATCCGTTCCGCCTCAAACGGTGGCGTGCGAGAGTCGGAGCACCGGCGCAATGCGGAAGTGAGCTCGACCCGTCCGTCTTGAGTATGAGCGCGGTTTCAAAAAAAAGTCTGCCAGAGGTTGTGGTGCTGAATCGTCAGCGTGCGGTGCCTGTGGAGCTCGCGTGGTTGCGGCGGTTTGCGGCGCAGGCTTTATCGCTTTGCGCCTGTGAATCAGCCGACGGTTTATATGCGCTTCGGGAGTTGGAGGAAGTTGTGGTGGTACTTGTGAGTGATCAGCGGATCGATCAAATACACCGCGAGTTCATGAACATCCCGGGTGCCACGGATGTAATCACTTTTGAGCATGGGGAGATTGTGATCAGCGCACAGACTGCACAACGTTGCGCCGCAGAGTTCGGGCACAGTATTCAAGAAGAGGTTGCTCTGTACTTAGTGCACGGTCTTTTGCATCTCAACGGTTTCCTGGATGCCACTGAGCAGGAGCGTACTCAGATGCACGCCGTTCAAGACCGGATCTGGCGGGAGTGTTTAGACTTATTTGGCAGGGTTGTTTGATTACCTTCATGTGCCTAAATCACTTTTGCGCCTGTTTTTTGAGCGCTTTGACCCAATCCGACGCTGCCATGCGAGTGGCTTCGCCAACGGTGGCTGTGGGTGTTACGAACTTTGGTCGGAACCAAGGGAACGCACCGATCAAATCGTGGGTCACAAGCACTTGCCCATCGCAGTGTGGACCTGCACCTATCCCGATCGTGGGAATGCGTAGGGCGGCTTGAATGCGGGCGGCGGAGTCGGGGTGGACGAGTTCAACCACTAGGGCAAAGGCTCCGGCGGCCTCAAGAGCTAGGGCATCGGCGATGAGGGCGTCGCTTTCGGAATGTGTCTTTCCCTTAATCTTGTAACCACCTTCTGCGCGCACGCTTTGGGGCAGCATTCCGATGTGGCCCATGACAGGGATGCCGGAGGTGGTAAGGGAGGCAACGCGATCGGCGTGGGATACGCCTCCCTCGAGTTTCACGGCATGCGCACCTGCTGCGAGCAAGGCGCGTGCGTTGGCAAGGGCAGCTTCGGGGGTGTTGTACGTGCCGATGGGTAGATCAGCAATGAGAGGGGTGTGGGTGAGGCCACGGGCGACGGCGGCGGTGTGATGCACCATGTCGCTGAGGGTGACGCTGGTGGTGTCTGGGTAGCCGAGGACCACCATGCCGAGTGAATCCCCTACGAGGAGCCAGTCCACACCAGCTTCCTCTAGGAGTCGCGCGCCGGGGTAGTCGTAAGCGGTGAGCATGGCGATGGGCTCGCCCCTTGCTTTTTTTGAGGCCGCTGCGAGGGGAGTGAGGGCCTCGGCCGGTGGGTTCAAAGGGGTTCCCATTGGGTGTGTGCCCGGAGAACAGCGGCGGGATCGAGCAGCTGGCTCAGCAGTTCGCCGATCGTGTTTTGTTGTCCCGGTAGTCGTAAGTCGGACCGGATCTCTCCTAAGGGTACGAGGACAAACCGTCGCAAATGCAGACGCGGGTGGGGGATGACGATGTCGGGCGTCGAGAGTGTCAGGTTACCTACGTAGAGGATGTCCAAGTCAATGGTGCGCGGCGCGTTACGCGGACGTTTCGAGGGTCGGCCCATGTCTGCTTCAATGGCCTGGAGGGCGTCGAGCAGGGCGGCTGGGTGGCCCTCGAAATCGAGTTCAAGCACAGCATTCAGGAAAGGCCCTGCGTCTGCCTCGGTGCCGACTGGGTCCGTTTCATAAAGGCTCGAGCAGAGCAAGGGGCCGCTTGCGCCGGGGATTTTCAACACAGCGCGCCTGGCTAGGCGCAATGCTTCCAGTCTGTTGCCGACGTTAGATCCCAGCGCAATTCCCGTACGCATAAGTGGCTTATGGCTTATGGCTTGTGGCTTGTGGCTTAGTGTAGGCCAAGGACGTCTTGCATGTCGTACACGCCCGGGGGACGGGCATGCGCCCAGAGCGAGGCGCGCAGAGCGCCCATGGCGAAGGTATCGCGGCTGGAGGCTTTGTGCGTGAGTTCCACGCGTTCGCCCATCGCGGCATAAATGACGGTGTGGTCGCCCACAACGTCACCTCCGCGCACTGCGTGCATCCCAATCTCGTTGGGCGTGCGTTCTCCGACGATCCCGAAACGACCATGGCGCGTGTCGTTTTGGTACGATAAATCCCGAGCCTCAGCCAGGATTTCAGCGAGGCGTTTGGCCGTGCCGCTGGGGGAATCCTTTTTCATGCGGTGATGCATTTCCACCACTTCCAGATCAAACGAGGTGCCCAAGATTTCGGTCGCCTTGCGCGTGAGCCAGAAGAGGGTGTTCACACCGACGCTGTAGTTGGGAGCGAACACGATGGGAATGTGCGTGCCCGCTTCGTGGATGGCAGCGATTTGGGCGTCGGAATGGCCCGTGGTGCCGATGACGAGTGTCTTTTTCGCGGTTACGCAGGCGGCGAGGACGGCGTCCAAGGTGGCGTGGTGCGAGAAGTCGATCACGGCGTCGCAGCCTTGGAGTGCGGCAGAAAAATCGTCTCCCGCATCCACTTCGGAGACTACGTTGAGTTCAGGCATGGAGGCTGCACAGTGCACAAGGGCCTGGCCCATGCGACCGCGAGAACCATTGATGAGAAGGCGCAGCTGCGTGTTCATTTTTAGAGAAGAGCAGCCACCGTTACAGAAGGCCCGTGAGGCGCATGGCCGCTTCCACCCGAGCTCGGCTGGAGTCAGTCAGGGGCGCAAGCGGAAGACGAACGTCAGAGTGCATCTTGCCCAGCAGCGAGAGGGCGTACTTGGTTGGGGCAGGGTTGCTCTCCACAAAAAGCTCCTTGAAGAGGGTGTACAAGTGAAAATGCTGTTTGCGGGCGGATGCGTAGTCGCCGGAGAGGGCAGTTTTGACTAGGGCTCCCACTTGGTCTGGGATGATGTTGGAGGCGACACTCACGACGCCCACAGCACCAACGCTGAGGAAGGGAAGGGTGAGGGAATCGTCGCCTGAAAGGATGTCGAAGTGCTCGGGGAGTGCCGCGCGCAGTTGGCTGACCCGTTCCACGGAGCCGCCGGCTTCTTTAATCGCGACAATGTTGGAGTGGCGTTCGGCGAGAGTGACCACGGTGTCAACGCCGATTTCGATGCCGCACCGACCGGGGATGCTGTACAGCATGATGGGCAGTTTGGTGGCGGCGGCGATGGCCGAGTAGTGGGCGACGAGTCCGGCCTGTGTGGGCTTGTTATAATAGGGCGCTACGATAAGCGCGCCGTCTGCGCCGAGGCGCTCGGCCTCGCAGGTGAGGCTGACGGCTTCGGTGGTCGAGTTTGAACCGGTGCCGGCGATGACCTTGCAGCGGCCCTGAACAGTTTTGACGGCGAGTTCGATGACGCGGTGGTGTTCGTCGTGATCGAGGGTGGGAGATTCGCCGGTGGTGCCCACGGGGACGACGCCTGTAATGCCGCCGTGGATTTGGGATTCGATGAGCTGCACAAAAGCGGCTTCGTCCAAGCGGTCCTGTAGAAACGGCGTCACCAGGGCCGTAAAAGTGCCTTCAAACATAGGGTGTGAAAGCCTAGGGTAGGCCAACCCTGAGAGCAAGCCCGCCCGAGGCTGAACCAACATCCGGCTTTTGCTCGGGCGTTTCCTGCGTTTTCTTACATCCACACCCATGCAGACCGATACCATCCCCGCACTTGCCTCGAAGGTTTTTACCGTTTCAGAGCTTACGGCCAATGTGCGGCGCACTTTGGAGTCTACGATTGGACAGGTGTGCGTGGAGGGAGAGGTCAGCAACTATCGGATGCAGTCCTCAGGGCACCAGTATTTTACGTTGAAAGATGCGAAAGCACAATTGTCCTGCGTGTGGTTTGGTGGTCGGTTTTCTGGCAACCGAGCGACGCCCCTCGCGGAGGGGATGGCGGTGCAGATCCGCGGTATGCTGACGGTGTTTGAGGCGCAGGGAAAATATCAGGTCAATGTGCAGTCGGTCCAGGCTTCTGGGGCGGGGTTGTTGCAAGCAAAGTTTGAGGCCCTCAAGCGGCGTTTGCAGGAGGAGGGGCTTTTTGACAGGGTGCGCAAGAGAGCGCTGCCGGAGTGTCCGGCGACGGTGGCGCTGGTGACTTCGCCGACGGGTTCGGTGGTGCAAGACATGCTTAAAGTGTTGGGACGCAGAGCACCGTGGGTGCGGGTGGTGGTGTTCCCTGTGCGGGTGCAGGGGCAGAGCGCAGCGGCTGAGATTGCGGAGGCGATCCGCTTCGTCAACAAGGAGTCTGGGGTGTCGCTACCTGTTGTGGACGTGCTGATTGTGGGGCGAGGCGGCGGAAGCGTGGAGGATTTGTGGAGCTTTAACGAGGAGGTTGTGGCGCGGGCCATTTTTGAGTCGGCGATTCCGCTGGTGTCGGCCGTGGGCCATGAAACGGATTTTACGATTGCGGACTTTGTCGCCGACCACCGCGCGCCAACGCCCAGTGTCGCGGCTGAGATGGTGGTTCCTGATGGAACAACGCTGCGTCGTCAGATAGCAGTGCAAGGCGAGCGCATGGATGCGTTGTTGCGCTCGCAAATGGTGCGGTGGCAGCAGCGGTTGGATTTTTTGGAACGCAGCGCCCTGTTTCGCGAACCGCGCGCGCGCTTGGCAGAAGCTGCTCAGCGTGTGGATGCAACAGCCGAAGCGGTGCGGCGTGCGTTGCAGGACCGGCTTTCGGTGTTGGAGCGGCGGGTCGAAAATTTATCGGCCTCGGTGCGTGCTCACAGGCCGGACCAAGTGTTGGCTTTGCGAAGGCAGCAAATCGAGGCGGTGCGCGCGCGGTTGGAGCGAGCGTTGCGCGCGAGTCTTGGTGAGCGGCTGCAAGAGGTGGAGCGGCTCAGGCAGAAGTTAGTGCTGCTTTCCCCCGAGGGCACTCTGGAACGCGGCTACAGCATCGCGCTCAATGCTCACGGGGCGGTGCTTCGGAGTGTGAAAGACGTCGCGCCGGGAGATCGCATGGTGACTCGCCTGCGCGATGGCCGCGTGGAGTCGGTCGTGGAGTAGCCGACAATGGGAGGCAATGGGCTTTGTGCTTTGCAAGTTACTTTGTTGTTAGACTTAGATTTCCGTGTAATTGTGTGGAGATGGGTTTTTCATTAAAAGAGGTGATGC
>CAIWVL010000349.1 GCA_903916085.1 uncultured Spartobacteria bacterium | reverse complement strand
CTCCGTATTTCTCCCGACGCTATCCACAAAGTACCCTCTCGCCCACAAGTTCTGTCCCGCATAATTTCTCTCCCTCTTCAAAAAATGCCGGGCAACATGTATTGCGCTTTTGCCTTTCAGGTACCCCACCACGCTGGATACCGCCAACTTCGGCGGTATGCTGATCAGCATGTGGACGTGATCGACCATCACATGCCCCTCCTCTATTCCTTTTTGTTCGGCCAATCTGTGAAACACACTTCCGAGCTCCCTCCGAACAACGCCAAAAAGCGCTCTTCGTCGGTACTTCGGGATAAATATGATGTGGTATTTGCACTGCCATTTTGTATGACTGAGACTCCGGTAGTCTTCCATGGTTTGGGTTGGGTTGTTCGCTTTGCGCGGCTCACAACCTCACTCCCATGGAGGACTGCCTCATAAGTCAAACTCTGAGAGTCTCCCCGGCAGAGCTGAGGGATTACCTATTTGATATTTAAAAACCGATATACACTCTCCAAGCAGAATACATTCAGATTACCCCCCATTTTTTAAATATGAAACCTCGAATAAATAGCGAAATGCTTAGCCTCTACATATCTAACTCAGATCGTAATCGCAGAAATATCTCACGAATTATTACCGTAACAACTTTAGTATTCTTTCTCTGGGCCTCGATTGTCCACACTGAAGCGACATCTAAGCTTGGAGAGCCTATTCATGGATCTATGGTTTCTGGCCTTGGGGAGAGTAACACTCTTCAGACTCCATTTCTGCCTAAAGACGAGGTAGAAGCCAAAACCCAAACGGTTGCCCCCCTTCGAACAACCTCGCCCAACGCGAAAATTGCCGATACGTCGAAATATTTTCCTGTGGAGATTATAGCTAGTACGCCAGACATAGTTGGCCAACGCCTTGTCTTTTCGTTAAAAGAACGAATTAAAGGGTCTTCGACAATGACCCTCGGTTATAATCAAAGTGAGGCTCGAATGCAGGCCAACATTGTTACTCTAGGAACTTCGAATTACGGCACTGTTTACTCGGTAGCTGTAACCTTTAAAAACCCTAATTCTGGCGTGTTAGCGATTTATTTAACGAGCCTAGTTGGCTTGTGTGGAAGCGAAAGATTAAAAGATCAAGCAGACGCCATTGCTGCTGCAATTTCAGAACAGTGTGATTTTGTTCTTAAGGCGATTATAAATTCCCCAGCACAGCAACAACAGGCACCATAAACATGCGTATTCCGATTGATAACGGGAGTCCCATCTGAAAACGTATTTTCGCTAGCGGCACGCTTTAACTCTACGTTTTTGAATGTTCTAATATAAACTCTCACCCCTGCTCCCACGCCTTGAAATCAATAGATCCAGTTTGAGGTTGTGTGTCGCATTCTGAACCGTAGATTGGCGTTTCAACCATCCGCGACGGGTTGCCTTTCTGGGGCCATTTTTTCTTTTTTCGCGTTTATTTTGAAAACGCACTCTAGAAAATCGCAGAGACATGACAAAGTTGTACGGGATTGGGGGCCATGAGGCGCAGATGAAGGCGTGAATTGCAGCCACACGCGATCAGCCAAAATTGGACAGCCCTCAGCCCGCTCATGATCCAAAACGAGGCTGGCTGACATTTTTAATTTTTCCAAAATGTCCCCATTTTTCGCAAAAATAGGCTCAAGTTGCTATAGATCAGTAACTTAACTCGCGAACAAACCCCGTACAATTTTAGCCCTTTTCAGAAATTGTACGGAACCACTGTGCCTCAGTACGGCGTTCCTTGAGTAAAAGGGCGGCTACTTGCTCAACCGGTTTGTCCAAGGGGAGCCTAAAGCTCAACTTATTTAATGAGTATAATACATCGTCCGCACTGGATCTAGCTAATTCTACTCAGGACTGGGTTGGCTGCCTTTGTGACACGGTTCTCGGACGTTTCGGACGCCATTCTTGAACTCCATTTCTAGCTGACGCGCCACCTATGCCGGATTTGATCCGTCCAGTAGCCAGCGCCAAATTGGCATCATTTGGACTCCCTCTGGTAAATTGAAGCCACGAGGCGGTATGTGTTCAGTGAGCAAAACTTTCTGTGCTTCTGGGAAATCCTCTGAAGCCCCAACCAATGATCGAATCTCCCTGTGAAAGGTTGATTCATTTTCAATGTCAGCGGCCACCTGAATGAGTTGGGTGACTCCGTCTGTTTGGGTAGCAAGGAAGTCAACCTCATGCCCATGCGTTGTTTTGACATAGGCCAGACTCACGCTCTGTCGCTGGAGTTCACAGGCGACGATGTTTTCCAGATAATGTCCGCGATCACTGTTCTTGAGTGGATTGTAGGCAGCAGCTAGCGAGTGGTCTGCAATGTACAGTTTGCGTGGATTGACCTGTTGTCTGCGTTCCGAACGGCTAGCAATCGGTAGAGTGAACACAAGAAAGGCGTCCTCCAGATGGGCGAGCATCGCTAGCAGGGTCTCCTTTGTAATGCTGATGCCGTGTGAGCGGAAATCTGCATAGACTTTGCTCACGCTCAAAGGGCTAGCCGGTTGCCTTAGGAGCTGCCTTACAAAGGCCCTCAGCGCCACTAGATTGGTGATGGCATGTCTCTCGGCAACGTCCCGGAAAAGAACTGTATCCACATAGCCCTGGAGCAGGTTCACCCTTTGGTTTCTGAGAGATTCGTTGCTCGCCTCAGGGAAACCTCCGATTTCAAGGTATTGATCAAAGCAGGCAAGCCATGAGGAGTGCTCTCGTGCGCTGATGAGCGAAGAAGTCCCCACGGGCCCAAGACCACGTGCTTTAGCAAACTCACGGAAACTAAATGGAGTGATGACGGTTTCCAACGATCGTCCCCTCATCGTCGTTGCCACCTCGCGACTGAGCATCTTTGCCGAGGAACCACTGAGAAGTATCTCTACATTTTCAGTGTCCATCACACGGCGGATAAACTTTTCCCAGCCAGGGATCACCTGAATTTCGTCAAAACACCAAGTCACCCGCTCCGTTCGTCTGAGTTCTGGGTAAGAACGATAATACTCGTCCAAAACCATCCCGAGGTCCACAGCCTCCATCCCTCCCAAACGTTCATCTTCAAAGTTAAAGTACACCAACCGGTGGCGTGGGATGCCTTCAGCAAGGCGGGCAGCGAGGCACTGGTATAGGAAGGTTGTTTTCCCAGCTCTACGCATCCCGATAATAGCCCGAGACTTCCCCTCCAGAGGAGCTGTAGAGGACTCTCGTGGGGTCAATTTAGGAAACGGGAGCTCTAGGGCATCTCCGAGTTTCTGACGAATCGCTTCGTGAATGTGGTCTTTCACAAAGACTGGTATAGCTAACAAGCAGTCTTCTCACAAGACTGACCTAATGAGTCCTTTGGAAAGTCCCCCGCTCGGACGTCTCGGACGCCATTCTTTAACTCTATTTGGAAGGCATGGAGTCACTGGTGGGGGCAGAGCAGAACTCACCACGATGGCTGGATCCCCCTCCCCTTCTCCACATCACTTGACGTGTTTCAAGTCGAACAGCTCGTAGATCACTGCCTTATTTTTCAATGAAATCTCGGAGGTTGCATCCGAGTTTTCACAACTTTCACCCCCACAGACTGCAAAAAGCCCCTAAGCAGACCTCTCCATTTTCAGGCGCTCAGCCAGCCAGACCTTAATGATGGACTGACGCGTCACTCCAACCCTGTCTGCCTCGCTGTCCAGACTCTCAATCATCCAAATGGGAAGATCCACGTTCACACGTTTCTGCTCCAAGTTCAACCGTCGCACCGTCGAGAGATC
This sequence comes from uncultured Spartobacteria bacterium, assembly GCA_903916085.1. GTDB lineage: Bacteria > Verrucomicrobiota > Verrucomicrobiia > Chthoniobacterales > Chthoniobacteraceae > Chth-196. Next base: position 10,397 of record CAIWVL010000349.1, on the reverse strand, counting down.
CAGATGCGGCACTAGATCCTCTCCAGCGTCAAAGACTTCATCAAGTTGCTCTGCCTTCATGGTATAAATCCTCCTCGTTGGTTCTACTTCTGCGAGCTGAAATGATCCGAATTTTTGAACTCCTTACGGTAAAGAACACGCTCCAGACCTTCCCATAAAGCCTAGCAATCAGGGCAAATCTGGGTTCTGTTTCGCTCTTTGCTTGGATCTGCAGGGCATAAAGGTCTTTCCAGAGTTCTTGAGCTTGAACGAAGTCGATACCGTGCTTGATGCGGTTGGCTTCGCTTTTGGCTGGATCGAACTCGAATTCCATTTCTATCCTTTATTTATACCTTAAAAGCTCCTGAGTCAACCTTACCTTCTACCGGATAAGCGCACAGCCTCCCCGCCTGGCCCCATAGGACTTCCAGACTTTGAAAATGCCGTCCGAAACGTCCGAGGTATTCCCTAAACATGAGAGCTCAGGCAAGGCCGATCGCCTCTACCTGTCAGACAAAATCCTGCGTACGTGCTGAAGCGCTTTCTGGAAAGTCTCCCTCAGTTCCTCTACGTCAGGAATCTTCACTACGGCAAAAGCTGGTTCCATGTCCTCGATAGTAAGCCCTCCGGATTTGAGCAGAAACTGAATGTCCTCCATGTCCTGAGCATCGTCGCCTCTCATCATCTTCGTGAGAATCAAGTCGATCGTATCTGGTCTGAATAACTTCAGCCTGCGAGTAGCTGGCCGCAAAACGGGGCTAATGTGCTTCTCCCAGTCGGGCCGGAGGAATACTTGGTCCTCTTGAAAAATGTGAGTCAGATATAATCCCTTGCTTTTCAGCAATTCATTCAGCTGCTGCTGCGCTGCCCAGAATTGATCATCTGCCTCGATTCTGGCGATTTCTGAGAATGGGAGAATCACGTCCAGGTCCAACGATCTGCCCACGTCTTCCGGCACGTTATCAAACCCCAGAGCCAGTGCAGCTCTCCCATAAATGATCAGTTTGACCTCATGATCCAAGAGGCCGTCCAAGGTCAGCGCAATAATTTCGGCGTTCGTCATGCCGCGCTCTGTTGAGGACGCTGCCATTCAGTGGTAATTTTTTTCCCCAGACCTCGCTCATAACCGCTCATAGCCACAAAACGAGTGGGATGCGGCATCACGCCATCCTTTGGAGACTCGCACACAGGAAGCCGGGCAAGCAGGTCATTCCAGTATGAGTTGAGGGGCTCGAACTTGCGTCCGCATTCAGCAACAAATCGCACTACAGCTTCACTTCGTTCCCAGATTGCCAACATTGAGACCTGCACCGGATCATTTCCTATGGCTCCCAACATGGCAGCTCCGCAGCGAATGCTGTGAGAGCTATAACACCCAGCAGGGTTCAATAACGCGATTGCCAGTTCCTCGTTTGTCAAAGCCGCTTGCGATACCAACTCGCCCTCAGGTTCATCGCCTTGCCAATAGTGGCGGCAACCTCTCTGGACAGCGAGCGTCCAGAGGTCCTTGGGCAAGGACAATCCCAATCCTCGGACTTTTCGCAAGAGGGGCGAAAAGTGAACGGTTGTGCCTAGTTTCTGTGCCAAAGTGTCGGTATTCACACCGGATCAGGATAGTCTGGCAGGAAAATTATTGCAACGCATTGCCGAATGGGATGATCCGCCTCTACCGTAGGCGAGCAGTCAAGAGATAGGTCCGCTAACTTGTCACTTATTCACTAGAATCACAGGAGAGGCCCCCAATGGCGTCAACAGCCTGCTTCAGGCGGATAGCTTCATGATGCGTATACACTTTATGCGCAGCATCGCTTGAATGGCCTGCCAGCTCCTTACGCAATTCGCTGGAGACTCCTGCATTCGCAAGTTCAGAGATGAACGAGTGCCTCAACGAATGAAAAGAAAGCGAGGATGTCGCCCGCCCTGCGCCACCGCCAGCTCGTAGCCTTTGCCCCTGGATACCAGCCTTACCCATTAGCTTTTTGAACTGTCCAGAAAGTCCGCTTTTCCCCCCCGTGTAGGTGCCCTTTAGTTTTGAGAAAACTGGTTCCTTTCCGACACCTTGGGTCTGCCCCTCCAGCCAAGTACGCACGTCTTGATGCAGAGGTACAGCAACAGCCTTGCCAGTTTTGGACGTTTTAACTCGAATAAATCCCCCTCCCAAGTCGACGGATGCCCATTCTAGGTTGGCGATGTCTTTCAGCCGAAGGCCAGTGAAGTATCCAACAAGTATCGCCCCCTCCCAATCGGTGGCCTTAGCTACACTTAAAAGGAGCCGAATTTGCTCGCGAGAGAACGTCTCACGGGCACCATCCAACCCAGCACGAAGCGATGTGACAGCGTTACACGGGTTGGCTGGTATGTAGGCCAACTTTCTTGCCTGCTCAAAAGCTGCAGAGATAACCTTTGCAGATCCATTTACCGTCGACGCAGACCTCCCCTGACGCTGGAGACTGTCGCGCCAATTGCGGATGTCTGAAGGAGTGATTGCACCAACCGAAAGTTCGGCGCGTTTACCAAGAGATGCGATGAAGCTTTCTGTAACTTGCTTGTATTTCAGTGCAGTCTTTTCCGTATTCGCCGTCACTTTATCTTTGAGCCAATCGGAGAGGAACTCTGCCAGGGTAGGACACTGCAACGGCTTTCCAGTGGCTGTTTCTAAAATTTCGCTGAGGACCTTCCTCGTTTGAGTTTCAGTTAGATTGCCACGCACACCAGCCATAGCGGCCTTCTCGAACTCTACAGCCATGGCCAAGGCCAATTTTCTATCCTTGGTTTTTGTACTCTTTTTCATCCGCCGACCGTCAGGGCCGCGATACGCAGCAAACCAGTAGGGCGACCTTGCTCCGGGGTTCTTGTGGATGCTTGCCATAGCTAGAACAAACGCTAGAACATCCAGGGGTGTCAACGATGTTCTGAGACGTCACATTTACAGAGTAAAAGGCTATTTCAAGGATGGGTGAATCCTCGTGCGGGTTCGAGTCCCGCCACCGGCACCAAGGCTGATTTTCAGTGTATTACGCGAAATTCACCCTCTAAAAATGACCCTAAAACTGCCCACGACTTAGTGATCCGTTCCACAGACGCGGGCGCATGGCCGAACCAGCTAATCCCGCGAGTGCTCTGTGCACGGAGAGAGCCCAATTACAACGAGTTTGAGGAACGCAACATCTGGTCTCTGTCCAACGCATTCACCGAGGCTCTAAAAGGCAATCTCGTGAAACTACCCAAGCGCACGGAAGTTCTGTACGGATTGATAGATAACCATTTGGAACTATGGGGGATGGCAGTGTAGTGAGCCAGTGCTAGGCCCCTCAGGCCGAGGGGGGAAAGGGATGCGCCGCGTGCCGGTCTCTTTTTTGACTACTGAGTAGGAGTGAGGGGACAGCGCCATTTCGCAGGGCATGGAATCTCTGCTCCCACTCCGCCGCCCGCAGCGACACTTCCATCGCAGAAATGGCGAAATATGATCCAAAAAGTCAGGCACACCGATCTGCTGCTGTGTTCTCACTGCCAGCATAAAATGGAGGTGAGCGCGGTGATTCATCAGCGGGGATGATTAAATGGAATTTATGCCATGTGGGTGTTTCTAATTGCAGCAGTGGGATTTGTCTGAAAACGTCCACACCATCGACAACGCGACCGCAGGGACGGCGACCAAATTCGTTCGCTAAGAGCAAAATGAATCCTCCAACCTACAAATGCCCAAAGTGTGACGGGACAAATTTCAAACGTTGGCAGCTTCCTCACCCGCTCATCCTGCATTGGGTTTTGAACCCAGGGCTGGCATTCAACGAGATCGTTTTAGGACAGCGACTGCCCAAAACACAGCTGATTTGTCAGGAGTGCGAAGGACCACTGATGGATCGGGCGTACATTCCGTGTCCGTCGTGCGCAGGGATGCATCTTGGACGCCACGCCTCAGGAGTTAGAGGATTCGGAAATTGGCGGGGCTTGGGATGTCCTTCCTGCAAGGAGCCGATCCCGTGTATCTGGAATGTATTCTCCATGTTGATCCTACTCGTCACTTTTCCCCTCTGGGCCCTTCCCTATTTCTTTTATTTTCGGAACCGGCCGTTGCGGCCTTTGTTTCAATCAAAGGATAGAAAGCCACCGGCGTTAAAGCCCTTGCCGAAGAGCACGTGGATTTTTATGGGGGCGGCTTGGGGGACTGCAATGTGGTTAACAACCGGTGTATCTACACCAGATGTCAAAAATCTTGGTTTAATGGGATTACCCATCTTCACATTGGGAGGATTTACATTCGGATTTTTGATGTGGTTTTTTCTTGGAAGGACAAGAAATAAAACAGACGGAGACAACAAAGCGTTGTAGGTGGTGTACTTAGAGCAGCAACTTACGTTCAAACTAGGTGGTCTCGCGCGAGGTGGTGCACGTTTGGTGTGTTACTAGACTGGGACTTCTTCAAGTACGGCGGCCCTCAGGAAGCTGGGAAGTCGCGTTGAAAATACGGGAGGCGTAGGGGACAAGCGCTGTGCGAGCGGCACCAATCCCAGATGAGGGTGTGGTCTAGAACGTCCATAGATGTTCTCTGCGGCGCATGTTAACCACAGGTGATTACGGGCAGGATATATTAAAAGGTTACTTATTCGTAGTGCGTCCACATACGAGTTACTTTGATGGTCTGCTCTTCTGAATAAACCTGATAGACGAGGCGGTGCTGAATATTGATCCTCCGTGATGTTGCACCAGCTAGGTCTCCTACGAGTTTTTCGTAAGGTGGAGGGTTTTGAAATGGATTGCTGGCGAGGATGTCCAGCAGGCGTTGTGTCTGTGTTTTTAGGTTTGATGCAGCGATTTTTTCCGCATCTTTCTGAGCCTGCTTAGTGAAGACGATTGTCCAGCTCACCAGCCGGGCGAGCTTGAAGATTGGTCTAAGGGTTCAGCGAGCCCTTCACGAATGGAGTCTCTCATACCAGGGACGGAGAGTAGGAATAGAGTTTCTTGAATGCTTCTCCAGTCATCCTCCGAAACAAGAACCGCATTAGCGCGTTTTCCTGTGATTTGAATTGGTTCGTGGGAGGCAGCCGTAAGGTCGAGTAATTCGTAAAGTTTCGATCTGGCTTGAGTAACGGGCATCGAAGTCACGCCGAAGCGTCCGCTAAAGCGTACGCTTTGTCAATGCGCAAAATCCGACTAACACCCAAGCTCACCAACAGCCGGAAGGTGGCGCGGAAGGTGCGAGTCAGCTACCGTGACGCATGCAGGACGTTGGGTGAAGCGGCTAGGCCAACGTGGGGTGTCCTTGGGGCGAGCGTAACGAAAAGCGAATTGGGTGGAGTCAAAAGCGGATATAAAGATCAGTGTTTATAGCGGGTACGGTTTAACTTCTGCTTTTTTCGTCGAATCGAGTTTTCTAACCCACGAAAGTATCATCCTGGAAACATTGTTAATAGATTTGCAATCCATCCTATGCACTCAGATCGCTGTTCTGCTGTAACGTATCCAGCAGCGAGTTTTTTGGGGGGTAATGTAGAACGAGTGATATTGAGGTATAATTCCGAAACTCACTTTTTCTGGACGCGCACTTGATTACCCAGAGGCCTTCCGTCGTTAACGATCTAATTCCTCGATGACGATGTCCTTTAGAAGCAAAGGCGCAAAGGCGATGAAGTTAATTGTCTCCTTTTCGGCATCCGAATGCTTCATCACCTGAGTCAGCACCTCTTTGCCATCAATCCATAACGTCCACTGAGTACCAATGTTCTCCAGCACGAATTGATGCCACTGCCCTTTCACTAAGTTAGCTGGCGCTTTGCAAATGATGCCTGGCGCAGCGTAAGCGAGGTAAGGCTTAAAGATGTCCGCCGGCCCAAAGCTCTTGGGTTTCCCTGCGATTCTTGGATCGTTTTCGTCGTAAGTGAAGTCGCGCTCTGCAATAGAGACCACTGTATCGGTTTCATTCCGAGGCAGGCGGGCGTTGACATCTCCAATATGCCAGACAGGGATACCTGTTTTTGCAGGAAACGGTGTATTTATCAGCATGGAGAGTCGTGCAGACTCGTCTTCGAATTTTACGCGATAAGAAACGCGAACGTCTTTCGCTTTGAACCGAGGATTAATCGAAGTGCCATGCGCTTTGCCAGGGTGTTGCTTGGGGTCGTAGATGCTTGCTAGCGCGCCGTCTTTGAGTTCCCATGTATCTGGGATGTTCCAGGAAGAAATTCCAAAGACTGCCTTGTCTGCGGTTTCTTGGGTGAAGTCGGACTTAACAAGGACCGTTCCTTTTGCAGCACTTTGGGCCAGAGCGCTTGTGGTTAGCAGGGCGAGAGAGAGCAGCAGTGGAATTGTTCTGTTCATAAAGGATTATTTCACTTGGAAATTGGGGCTGCTGACCAAGGCCCACAGAAATGCGCGCACTTCGAAATTCTGTTTTTGCGATTGCTCTAAAATCTGGACCGCAAGGTCCTCGTCGGAAAAGCCAAAGGGTCGTCCCAAACCATATTCGATTAGCGCTTCCGTGAATCCTCGTGCCAGACGTTCCGGTTTTGCTGCAATAAGATCCCGCAGCTCAAAGTAATCCTTAAATGCGGGCCCGTTGTAAAAAGCGCCGGCAGGTTCGATTTCCCATTTCTTTTTCCCAACGCCTCCCTTTTCGTAACCATCTTCCGTCCGCCATTTCCCGGTGGCATCGAAATTTTCCAGACCGAAACCGATTGGATCGATTTTTCGATGACAGGAAGCACATTGGGGTTGCTCCTGATGAGCCATGAGACGTTCACGCGTGGTGAGGAGTTTTCCTTCCAGACGGGAAAGCTGCGGAACATTGGGAGGGGCGGGTGGTGGTGGTTCGTGCAGAAGTTTGCGCAGTACCCACGCACCGCGTTCGACCGGGCTGGAGTCCTTTCCATTACTCCCCATCGCATGGATAGCAGCCATTCCGAGGAGGCCGCCACGCGGAGAATCCGGGGCCAGTTTTACTGCACGAAACACATCACCGGTGACCTCTGGAATGCCATAATAATTCGCGAGCAACCCGTTGATGACCACAAAGTCGGCCTTGAGCAAGAAAGAGAGGCTGAGGCGCTTCTGTAAAAGATACGCGAAGGTTTCAAACACTTCGGTACGGGTGGCGGCTTTGGTGCTCTCGTCAAAACTGCGATGCACTTTGGTATCAAACTTGAAGAAATCCAGCCGATCGAGACCGAGCCACTGGGGCACGAAGCCGTGCACAAATGCAGAACTACGCGGATCGTCCAATAGCCGATCGAGTTGTTGCGAAAGGATCTCGGGTTTAAGGAGGTCTCCCCTTTGCCCAAGGGCCAGTAACTCGGCATCGGGAGGCGCGCTCCAGATGAGATACGCGAGACGGCTCGCAACTTCTCTTTGCGTGAGGGGACGGCGGGCCGGAGTTGAATTGGGTTCAGCTAGGTAAAGAAATCCGGGCGATGCTAGGACAACGCTGAGCGGTTCTTTAAGAGCGTCGAGGAATGGTTCACCAGCTTTGCGCCTGACTTCAAACAAGCCAAGGAGGCGGTCCAGATAGGTGGGCTCCGGCTTTAGGTCGCGAAACGCGCGCACGATAAACTGTTCGAGGAGCGTGCGTGCCAGATGCGTCTCGGAGGTTCCGGGCGCGTGCGCCGCGAATAACTCGGCTATCGCAGGAGGAGTGGGCTCCGCGAACGGCCCTTCCCACTCTACCCAATCAATCCAAAGCGCAGGAGGCGGGCCGAATCCCGTGTTTTTTAGGCTCGTGTTAAAATTGTCGCCTGTGAGGTCCGTCGCGACTTTTTCACGGAATGAAAATGTGTGAGGCCCGCCGTTTGAGATTTTTACTGGAATCTCGAGTATCTGTGGTGCCGTCGTGGTCCCCGTAATTTGAAACGCGTTAAGCGGCAAAAAACCATTTTCTTTACTATGGAGCCCCATCTCTAGGAATGACCTCTCTTTCGGAGCGTCAGGAAGATGCCCGATGCGAAGACGGAGAAGATAATTTCCAGGAGGAGCGTTGGGGCGCGGTTTATCGGAGGGCGGAGGCCCGTCGGGAGGGATGGCAATGAATTCGCGCGGGTGAATTTCGTGGGAGACGAGTAGTGCGCCGGTATCCGAAAGCGGATTTGCTAGGTATGCGGCGAAGCTTGAGGCGTGTCTTTCGTATGCTTGAATCCGAAATTTCACCTCGTCTTCGTCTGGCAGACCAAAGTCTTTCGGCGGTTTTGAACGGTCCGATGCCATCCAAGCTTTGGCCGACTTATAGCCCCCGGAATAGTAGCCATTGAAAAGCCCCCTCACCTGACGCGTGGCCAGTATTTCTGTTTCCCGTCGCTCACTCTGTCTTTGGGGCGCGGCTGCGGATCCTGCTTGGAGTGAGCCGTTCTCGCTCTCGGCCTGGGTTTGCTGCCCAAACGCCTTCTTCGTGGCGTAGGCTTCATCGAGCGCTTTACGGCCTAGTGTCAGGTACTGCTCAAACTGGTCCGACGACATAAATAATGCCGAGCCCACCGTGTCGAATGCTCCTGCGCCGCCGTCCTTTGGAAGGTCATGGACGTCGACTTCCACACCGAGCAGTTCGCGGATCGTGTTTTTGTATTCTCGCCGGTTGAGGCGGCGCATCGTGATGTTGCCGTGCTGATCGCTGAGTGTTTTCCGGGCAACCACGAGCGTATTCGCAACGGAGTCGAGGAACTCGGTTTTGGCGCTTTTCTCCGGTTGCTTCGAGTCATCCGGAGGCATTTCACCAGAATTGACTTGGTTCAAAATTTTCTGCCAGCGCTCGGCTTTTTCAACGGTGTCGAGTTCCAGAGAAACATTATCCAAGCGCAGTTTGCCTTTTTGTTTTTCGGCGTTGTGACATTCGGTGCAGTAGCTCTCGAAGAACTGACGATATTTTTCAGGAAGGACAGCTTCATCGGCGCGAACGGCCTTGATGGCAGTCAGGCAAAGGACGGCAAACCACAAGGAGAGTCTCATCGGTTGGGGGATTCGGGGGCTTAGGCGAGTAGCTCTTTCGCGATCCCGGTGCTGTCGCCATGCCGTTCCACATTCGCGCCGATTCCTTGCAGCAAGGTGAGCCAGACGTTGGCCAGTGGCGTGTTTTTTTGCAGCACAAAATGTTGACCAAGCTTGAGATGCGCGGCGCCGCCAGCCAGCAAAGTCGGGCAGTTATCCAGATAATGGATTGTGCGAATGTTGCTCCCGTAAGCCAGACAGGTGTGATCAAAAAGGGAGGATCCGTCTGCTTCTTGGACGCTTTTGAGTTTGTCAAAAAGTCCCGCCAATAGTTCACTTTGGGCGGTGTCCCGCTTTTGAGAAGCCTCCGTTCTTTCCCCCGGGGTATAGTGGCTCATGTCGTGCGAAGCCACTTTGGTGCCGAGGCTTGTCAGGAGGGTTTGAACCGGCTGTCGATAGGTCACGACTCGGGTCGCATCGGTTTGAAGTGCCGCAACGATGAGATCGTACATCACTTTGATCTCCTCACGACCGGCGAGTCCCGGTTTTGGCTCTAACATCGGGGCTTTTGCTTTTGGGACAGTGAGCCACTGCTCGTCTTTGGCCAGACGGGTTTCAATGTCGCGGATACTCTGGAAATATTCCTCCAATTTATCTGTGTCCGATTTGCCGAGTCCTCGCTGTACGCGTCGGGCATCCTCAAGAACGGTATCGAGCACGCTGCGCTTTTGTTTTAATGCGGCCTGCCGTTGTTCGAGCGGGAGAGTGTCGTCGGAAAAGAGCCGATGGTAGGCGACAACAGGATTATCGAGGCCGGGCAATGGTTTACCCCGTTGATCCCAAGCTAGAGATAAGCCGGGGCCGTGACCGGAGTTTTCGACATCCGGTGTATTCAGTTGAATGGAAGCGTAGCGGGTATCACGTCCGAGAAATCCGGCGGCCACTTGATCGGCGGAAATGGAGTTATGAAAACTCTGGCCGGGTTCTGCGTACCGGTTGGCTCCCGTCAGCCAGAAGGTGCTGCCCCAGTGCGCCTCGTTGGTGAATTTATTCGTACACCCTTGAACAACAATGAGGTCTTTTTTGTGACGCTCCAGAGGGGCCAAACCCGGAGGAAGCGAGTAGTCGGTGCCGGTTTGTTTGACATCTGGAAACCACGTCTCATTCGTCACGCCCCACCCAAATCCCAGGAAGACCATCCGTTTGGGCGGGGTAACGGATTTTTCAGCCGAGAACGCCCGAAAGCCCAGAGAAGGCAGAAACGGGAGAGCGATGAGAGATCCGGCTGTGCTGCGCAAAAAATGGCGTCGCGAGAGGGGGGAAGGATGCATGGGTGGAGAGAACGCTCAAGTGAGACTGCCGCGGACGTGCAGAGAGCTGGCTCGGTGCGCGGAGCCAATGGGACGGGTTTTTAAGTAAGCTTTTCGGATGGTTCCAAGTTGGATTTGATTGGTTAGGTTAGTTCTCTTTCATTCGCAAGCTTTGTTGCTTTTTGGGCGCTTGCAGCCCCG
>CAIWVL010000348.1 GCA_903916085.1 uncultured Spartobacteria bacterium | reverse complement strand
CACGGGCCCCCCGCTGAAGTAGCCTTGAATGTGCTGCGAAACGTGCTTAAAATACGCCGCCAGACTTGGTCGCATGGTGCAGTCAGGTTGGTGGTGTGTATATTCACAACGCAGAATGCTGAAGCTACGGGGGGCCTAATGCACCACCCACACGCTTCAAACACTCAGAGCCCTCAGAAAAAAGCGGCTCAGCACCCAAAACAGTAACACTAGCTACAGGCGACGACACACTTAAGACAGGGTCAGTACGATCACTCTCCGAACACTCTGCGCGCTCCCCCTTTCCGCGGGCCGAGCGGGAAGACGCCTGAGCGGCCTCTATGCACGAAGACAAAGAAGGGGAAGAACACACACTCTCCGCGCATACAGCAGGAGCTGCGAAACCCGAAGAAAAAGAGGAAAAGGAATAACGCTCACACTCCCCACGCCCAACAGAACTCGAAGACACACTCTCCGCATACACAGAAGGAGCTGGAAAGGAGAAAGAAGAAAGGAAATAACGCTCGCCCTCCCCATGATCAACAGAAAGCGACACCGATGCTGGCTCCGGACGATCTGCCTCCCCCTCCGCCCCGCAAGCCGAATGTGCCGAAAACTCCGCGGTCCCTCTGAGAGAAGAACACGGAGAAGGAGTACCGACGCAGGCCTCTACGTTCTTGCCCCTCTGCGGCGGCGGAAGAGTCGGGCGCCGAAATGCCTCCGTGCGCGGCACCGCCGGCAGCCACGGCGAGACAGAAAGCGACGAGAGAGAGCATGGCAGAATGCGAGGTTCGCGCGAGGAGCGATCCCCCAAGTCAACAGGAGATCCCATGCGCTGCAAGTCTGCAGGGCCAATCACTTTGCCGTCGATCGTAGGAAGCGGGCGCGCCGCGATGATTGCATCACCGTTTGCCCGCATTAAAGTGACGCCAAGTTTGCCACGGATCGAGCGGAGCGCCGTCGCCCGCGACACTGCCGATTGCGCAGCCACCCGGGACGCCAAAACTTGAAGAAATGGCTCGGATTCGTCCCCGAATCTGCCATACGTGTCAAGAGCGAACGGAAGACATTCCCAGTTCATCCGGAGACACTTGGCGTCGTTCTCCTCGTGCTTTTTCAGTTCCGCCAGGTGCACAGCCCCAGAGCCATCAAGTGTGAGCGCAGATTCGACCAAAGCCGATTGTGAGAGCGCTGAAACCACCGTGACATCTATTGCCAAATCTTGCGAACCATTTTGAGACAGGCCGGGGACCAGGATGTCGGCGGGCCTGTCGAGATCATTGGCGCATGCACCCATCTCCTTTGAAGGCCGGAATTGGCCCAAGCGTAGAAAGTCGAAAAGAACATCCGCGACGCGGTTGTGGCGCGACCCCATACACTTGCACGTCAGCGCGTGGTGGCCGTGCGGGTCGAGCAGCTTCAGGTCGCACTTGTCGCAGAACATCGCCTTTTCAAACAGCTGCAGGCCAAGTCGGAGCTTGAGGGCCGTTCGCGCGTGCGGCGGGCTCAAGTGAAGCCCGAGGCCCTTGGTCGGCGGGACTTCGAGCCAGGTGGACGAGTGGGGAGCACACACCGAATTGAGGCGCGCAAGATCAGGAAACGAGTTGTAAAACGAAGCGGCCAAGGAGCTGAGGTCGCGGTCTTCGAGCAGGGCCGAAAATTGAGCTTGTGGTGTGCTGCCGCACTCGTCAATGAAAGCCAGATAGGAAGGCAGGTCTGGGCGAAGTTCCTGCCGCAGCTGCTCGGCCGCTCGCGCAAGGCTCGTGTTGGAAGTGCTACCGGGGAGTGCACGGCAAAAGGAGGAGACAAAGGCGGCGTTTGCGTGGCGGACGAGCGAACGCAATCCCAAACCACCGCGTGATCTAGCAAGCGTGGCCTGTAGCTTCGCCGGGGCGGGCAGAGTGTCTCCGACGATTGCAGCGAAACATTCGAGAACTTGCGAGTCGAAGCGGGCGAGGCCGTGTCGGGTGTGGCTGAGCGGAACTGTTCGAACGACGTGAACGAATTTGCCAAAGCTGCAGCATGACGAAAGGAGGAGAGTTGCCGTGTGGGGGTCGTTCAACTCTTTTAGGCGCTCGAAAAGAATATCTGCTTTACCATTCGCCGCACTCACCCAGCTCTCGCAAAATTTTGAGGAGCCAATTGGCGATCCAAGCGCGATGAAGTTGAAATTGGTCGACACGGGGATGTTGCCATCGTTTTTCGCACGTTGAATGGGGAAATCATGATGCTCCAGTGTCTCTACGCTTGCACAGAAGAGCTCGCACTTGGAGAGGTTCAGGTTCAGGCCGAGGTCGGGGCCATACTTGGCGATGAGCCTCAGCGCTTTGCGAACATCTCGCGCCGGGCCTGCGATGATGCCGTCGTCCATGTACCAGAGGTTCAAGAGGAGATTGGCGCACTTTGCCCGCGAGGAGATCATTTTCACGATGCGGTGCAGGACGAGAGAAAACAGGAGAGGGCCGAGTGGGTCGCCTTGCTGTACTCCCGCCCTGGAGCTGAGGCTGCCGAGGGGATGCGATAGTACCGCTTCGCCCGAGTAGCAGAATCGGATCCAAGGGAGGAATTCAGGAAAAATCGCGGCACATTCTTCCAAAATCGCTCGGCGGGACACCGCGTTGAAGGCGTTGCGAAAATCAACCTTGAGCAAGACGAAATCAGGATCGTTGGCGTGGGCCGCGACGACTTCCCGAGTGCGATGGATGATAAACTCCAGGCCTCCCGGGCAGGCTACTCCGAGTTGTGAGGGGCTGAGGTAGTCGGCTGCGCGCTTCTTCGACAAGGCGCACACACACTTGGAGACGAGGCGGCGGAGCGTTTCACCAACGCAAATCGGTCGCACGTCCCATGTGTCGGGGTCGTCGGGCTCGTACACCCCTTTGCCGAGTTTGAGCAGAGCCGTCAAGCTTCCGCCCGCGAAATATTTGGCCACCGAAGGAGGAAAGTGCGTCCCGGAGAGCATTGAGTTAACAAAATTCCTGAGGGTCGTTACGAACGAAAACTGGAGGGGAGCATTGCAGAATTGGAGCAAATGATGCGCCCGGAGGCCCGAGGGCCCAGCGCTGGTGTTGCGGGGGAAAGAACGCAAGGCGGCCACGAGGTCGAAGTCGCTTGGGAGCGTTACGTCTGTTACAATCGGCGCGGCGGCGTCAAACTCCGGTAATGGTGCGTCCGGGTGCTTCGACTCCAGCTTCTGGAAGGTTGCTCGCGTCATCGGGGCGACCCCGTCGGAGCTGAGAGCTGCGATAGCTTTGGCGAGGCACCCTTCGCCCGCCAGTCGACTAGCTGCTGCCGAGCGGCCGGCCGAAGATTGATGCTCCTGCAATTTTGGTTTCCTCGCCGAGGCGCGAGCCTTGAGGTGATCGCTGGTGGCCACTGCGAGGT
>CAIWVL010000347.1 GCA_903916085.1 uncultured Spartobacteria bacterium | reverse complement strand
ATGCAGCACTCCCAATTTTGCCGCCACTTTTTCCGTGCATGAGCACTGAATGCTCAAAGGTTCTCGTGGTAGACGATGAGCGGCCTGTCCTTTTGACTTTGGAAGCTTTGCTACAACGCCGTGGCTTTGCTGTGCAAACAGCAGCCACAGCGGCTGCAGGTTTTGCTATACTACATCGCTGGCAGCCCGATTTGGTACTTCTGGATCTCGGCCTTCCCGATGCAGATGGCATTGAAGTACTGCGCCAAGTGCGCGCTGAAATGCCCTCAGTTCAGGTGCTCATTCTCACCGCTAACGATTCTCTCTCTAACGCGATTCAATCCATCAAACTGGGGGCTTTTCATTTCGTAAGTAAACCCTACGCGCCTGAGGAGTTATTGAGCCTAATGGGACGCGCCTTGGATCAGCGGCGCCTGGAGCGCGAGGCCGCTGTTTTACGCAAAGAAAGCGCACGCCTCGTCCAGCGCCTGGCGGAAGTCGAGGATCGCTCGACTCCTGTTTTTCAGAGTCGCTCCATGCGCCAGCTCGAGGATTTGGTGAACCGCGTCGCACCCACGGATGCAAACGTCCTTCTGCTTGGGGAAAGCGGTGTTGGAAAGGAGGTTATGGCAACGCGCATCCACGCCAGAAGCCGCCGTTCCGGCGCTCCCATGGTACGACTCAATTGCGCGGCTTTTCCCGCTAACATGATTGAGTCCGAACTGTTCGGTTACGTCAAAGGTGCCTTTACGGGCGCCGTAGCGGATTTTCCCGGAATGATTGCCGAATCCAACGGCGGTACCCTTTTTCTAGATGAAGTCGCCGAGATGCCTCCGGAATTGCAGACCCGCTTTTTACGCGTCCTACAAGAACGCGAATACAGGCCTTTGGGAAGTACCCGGACGGTGAAGGCTGATTTTCGACTTCTCGCGGCGACCAATCGGCCAGTGGCGGAGGCCATGCGAAACGGGACGTTGCGTCAGGATCTGTATTACCGGCTCAATACGTTTCAGGTGGAAATTCCGCCCTTACGGGACCGAAGTGAAGACATTCCAGCATTGGTGCACCGCTTTGTGGCACAATTCTCAGCACGCCACGGTCTTCCTGTGCCGTGCGTCCACCCGGAAGCTATGGGGCGGCTACGAACCTATTCTTGGCCAGGAAACATCCGCGAACTTCAGAACGCGATTGAGTATGCCGTGGTACTTGCCGAAGCCGATGGCATTGGGCTCAGGCAGTTACCCTCGGATCTGCACGTCGCTCCAGCGCTTCGGTGTGCGCTTGAGCAAACGCAAACCGAGAGCGGCTTCAATTTGGATTCAAGAGAACGACAGGCAATTTTGCAGGCTTTGGTCGAGACTGGCGGAAACAAAACCCGCGCTGCTGAGGCGTTGGGCATACAACGTCCGACGCTGTATGCAAAACTGCGTCGGTATGGGCTCAACGGAAAAACCTTTCAAGGAGGAGGTTAGCTTGAATTTTAGGTGGTAACCAGTGCCTGCTGACCGAGTGCCAAAAGTGTTTCCGGGGCGAAACGAGCCACGGAGTCCCACGGGGGCAATGCCAGCCCAGCGCCGGGGACGCATTGCGGCAGGGCTGCCGCAAAGCTCTCAGTCGTGGCTGTTTCGTGCGCGGAATCCAGAGGAAGTCCGTTGATTCGGGCAAGAGCGACCGAACGTCGGACGGCTTCCGTTCCTTCGCGAGTAAGGGTGCGCCTTAGAGTGTGTAGAAACGAGTCATCCAAGGGACAGCCTTCTGTTGCAATCTGGTGGAGTAAGGCGGAGGCAATTTCAGCACACATTTGAAGTAACCCGCCGCTGGCAGGTTGATGTTTATGATCGTAACCGGAACCGCCATCGACCTGGCAAATGTGTGCGGGTTCCACCCGCCGGAATACTTCGCATAACATACCAATTTCCAAGGCCCACCCTTCGTGAAAAGGAAGGCTGAAGGCGAGCCGGGCACTGAGCGCGCATTCACCGGCAAGCGGATAGCGGAAGCACTGGATGAAGTCTAGCAGGGGCAGATGACCTGCCACACGGTTGAGCGCATGGAGCAGGGGCGAGAGGAAGAGGCGACTCACCCGACCGTAGAGGCGGTCGGTGGCTCGGCTGTAATACATTTTAGCGCACTCAAAGCCCAGCCCCGGCTCGGCTACGGCGAAGCAGAGTCTGGCGAGTGTGCTGCGTTCGAACGAGAGCACATCCGCATCCTGGAGAACAAAGATGCCCTCGATTTGCTGAGCGTATAGCAAGCCCAGAGCGGCCCAAACATTCAGGCCTTTGCCGGGGCGCAAGGTGTCCACGGAACGTCCAGCGGCGGTGGCCAGGGTGGCGTGAAGCGCCGGGGCGTCTGTGAGCAGGAGGGTGTGCTCGAAGGGAAGATGTTCGCGAAAAAAAGCCCGCGCCGCAGGAACCTCAGCAGCGGTCAGGCCGTTGATGGGGATGATCGCGCGCCTGAGCCAGCGGGCGGCGGACAGTTCTGCGCAGATGTGACGCAAGGCCGGGCGCTGTAGCTCGGGGGCGTGACAGGGCAGGATGAGCGAGATGGGCGCGGTCTGGGTCAGCGCGGGGAGCCAGTCGGAGTCGAGAAGGGAGAGGTGCTGGGAGTTGAGGCGTTGCAGGGTGCAGATGGCACCGTTCTGCGCGAAGTCGCTCATGGCTATGCCTTTGGTTTAGCGCGCTGAGCTTAGGGGCGAGGCGCAACTTCAGGCTCTTCTTCGTCGTCCTCTTCAATGTCGCGTTTCATCTCACGCGAGAGGAAAGGGCGGAAGAAACCGTACAGGAGATAGGTCACGAACAGGATGAAGGGCATCCACTCGAAGTTCAAAGCAGTCACAACCACGGCGATGAGAATTGCGATGAACTTCGGAAGCGAGCGCGTGGAGCGCCAAGAAAGTCCCTTGAAACTCGGAT
>CAIWVL010000346.1 GCA_903916085.1 uncultured Spartobacteria bacterium | reverse complement strand
GAACCATCTCCGCCACCCCCAAATTTCTCGCTCCTCGCAGGGCTGCGGTGTGCGCGGTGCGGCTCGACGCGGCGGGTTCATTCTGTTGGAGGCGATGGTGGCGACGGCAATTTTTGCGATGTCTGTGCTCGCTTTGGCTCGGTGCATTGAATCCGGCTTGCAGGCTGGGGTGGCTCAACGCGAGGACGGGCGGGCGCGGCGCGCTCTCCTAAACCGAATGCGCGAACTAGAAGCCGGCGCACAGCCGTATGCTGACATCGCCTCAGGCGTCGAGCTTAAGGGTGAATTTGCCGGAATGCGCTTGCGCCAGTCAGTGGTGCCGCTGGAACTTACGGATCAAAATAAGAAAATTGTGGATGGTCTTCTCGATGTGACTCTAGAGGTCAGCTGGCCGGGGGGAGGGGCGTCGCGGGCGTCAAAGCAGCTCAAGTTTTATGCGTACCCTTCCGCAGGTTAAACAGCGCACGCTTCGTGGACGAGCGGGCTTTACCCTGATGGAAATCATGGTGGGCGTCGGCGTGCTCGGGATGCTGCTCATGACGATGTACCAGCTTGTGGGGACGCAGCTCCTAGCCCTTCAGGTTTCCCGCGATAGTCAGCTGGAGTCTGTGGTCATGGAGGGGCTTGTGCGTTATGTGCAGGGGGTTCTTAACAACTTGCCCCTCAGACAAAACGATGTCCTGCGCGGGATTCCTCACGTGTACGGCATGGCCTCCGCAGACGAGTTGCAATGGGTGGCTCGCCCAGGCGTGGCGCTTCTGACCTCCGCCGCGCCTGAGGACGATTACGCGCTCACACTCACTCTCCAGCCCAAAGCGTCCACCTCGCGGTTGCAGGACCTGGGCATAAGACGCCGCCTGATGAGCGAGCCTGATTCTTCCTACGAATGGATTCCCATTCTCGCAGATGTCGCCGCTCTCGAGTTTCGCTACTTCCAGCCCTCGCTCGGGGCCTGGATGGAACGCTGGGAAGATCCCAATTCTCGCCCGACTCTCGTGCGCATGAAGGTGTGGCGTAAGGCAACGGACGAGCCTTTTGAGGTCGTGCTCCCCGTGCCTTCGGCGCGGGTGCAATAGTGCCATGAATGTTTCACCTCAAACTGTCAGCACGTTGTGCAGGCGGCCCGCCCGAGGGGAAGGGGGCTCTGCCCTCTTGGCCGTGTTCTGGGCGGTGATCGTGCTCACCATGGCCGTGTCCGGGTGGTTTTTTTGGCTCCAACAACGTGTTCAGCAGCACAGCTTGGACACCCGCGCGGTGGAGGCCTTGGCCATGGCGCACTCGGGAATTGCGGTGGCGCTCAACCCCAAGGTGGATCGGTACAGCTCGGTGCTTCAGGCGGAGGTTGCTCCAGGGATAGGTTACCGCGTGAACATTGAGAGCGAAGGCGGTCGCATCAACCTAGCCTGGATGCTGAGTGGAACTGATCATAGTCGCATCAATTTGCTTAAGCAGTGGCTCGAGTACATCATCGGCATGGAGCCCATCGACATTGGGCGCTTGATCGATTGTCTCCAAGATTACGTGGACGCCGACAACATTGCGCGCCCCAATGGCCAGGAGGATTCCAAGGATTACCATCCCGCCAACCGCATGATCCAAAGTTTGGAGGAACTGAAGCGAATCCCTGGAATGGAGCCGCTCCTGGCTTACCCCGGGTGGCAGGATTTACTGACGCTCGAAAGCTCCGGGCCCATCGACCTCATGGAAGCCCCTGAAGAGTTGCTGCGTCTCTTGCCCGGCTTCGGCGAAGGACAGGTACAGCGCTGGCTTCAAATCCGCGCCGGCCAAGACCAAGTCTTGCACACTGAGGACGATCCCAAGTTTACCGGGGCAGACCAAGTGCGGCAGGCGCTGGCTTTTGATGTGAAACGTTGGGAACGACTTGCACCGTTGGTGACTGTGAATGAACAAACAATTCGCATCCGTGCGGAGGGTTATTCTGGAAAAGTCATTCGACAAGTGCAGGTTGTTGTACGAAAAGGCACTGGAACCCCGCAGATACGCTCTTGGACCGAATGAAACCTCGTGTTGGCGCACAAATAGTGCGACTGTCTCCCGCCCCAGAGGGGTGGCGTGCCCAGACAGGCGCAGATACGTGCATGGGCACGACCCTCAAGGACCTCTGCACTCGGCTCCCCGGAAAGCTCCGCGCTGAACTGCTTCTTCCTTCTTCAGCCATTGTGACTGAACAGCTTGCGTTGCCTGAGGCGCCTCTGGAAGACCTCCTTTCCATGACCCAGTTGCAGCTCGAAAAGCTGCTGCCCTACGCTGCCGATGATTTCGTCTTCGACATCGAGGAGCTGGGTCAAAGTGGGGACGGTGTGCGGATTCTGGCCGTCACAGTCCCCATTCCTGAGCTCAAGAGCTGCGCCGAACCGTTGCGCGCGGCAGGACTCGGCCCCGTGGCCGTTGGCGTCTATGCCGTGCAGTTGGCGCGCAATCTAGCGGCGAAAGGCACCGTCCTCGCACTGTGGATCGAAGGCGGTCTCCCCTATCTATTGCTCGCGGTAGACGGCAAGCTTGTCTGGCTCGAGGGCTTGCCAAGCGAAAACACGGAGCCCGAAGCTGCCGAGGTTTCCCGTGTTATTCTAGGTGCTGAACTCGCTGGAGTCATTCCAGGACCGCTCACTCGCGCTTGTGTGGATGCTCCTGACTGGGTCAACGCTGTGCGCCAGGCTCTGCCGGATGTGCCGATTGAGGAAGCTCCCTTGGAGCCCCTCGAGGAACTGGTAGGCAGTTGGCTCCCTCCGGCCTGGGCGCAGGAAGCAGACGCCCTTACCCGAAAATCCCGCTTCATGGAGCGACTTCAGTGGTTGGCGATCGCGTACGCCGCCCTCCTCGCTGGTGGCTTTTGTTGGCTCGCTCTAGAAAAATCGCGCATCGGTAAACTCGATCAGCGCATTGCTGAGCTGCAACCGCAGGTAGAACTTTCCAACGCGCGACAGGCTCGCTGGCGCAATTTGGAACCGGCTGTGGAGCCCTCGCGTTACCTCATTGAGCTACTTTACCAGGCTTCCCAAAATGTTGGTGGCGCCGACATCCGGATCACAGAGTTCCAGGTAAATCCCAAAGAATTTGCGTTTTCTGCTGAAGCCGCAAATGTTTCAGAGGCCATTGAGTACGTGGGGCGGCTTAAAAAGAATCCAGAGCTCTCCAGCTTCAAGCTAGACTCTCCCAACCCAAACATTCTTCCGAACGAACGCGCCCAGTTTAGGGTCAGCGGCAAGGTAGAAAGCCTTGTTTCAAAACGATGAAACTGAGCGAACTATCGACTAGTGAAAAGCGTTTGGTGAGCATCGTCGCGGTGCTCGTTGTTCTACTTGTAAACATCGTGGTGCTCAAATTCTTCGTAAGCACACGTACTCAGTTGACTCAGCAATCGACTCAAAAAAAGGCACTGAGTGAGAGCCTTGAGGCGTTAGTGGAAAGTGCTCCACTCTGGGCAAGTCGGGCGCAGTGGATGCAGAAGGTCCAGCCCAAGCTTGAAAGCGAAGCTGCAGAAGGTAACGCACTGTTGAATCAGCTCAAGGAGAGTGCCTCCAAACATGGCGTGGTTTTGTCCAAACAGCAGTTGCTCTCCGCAAAAAACGAGCCCGGTGTGGTGGCCGTGCCTGTTCAGTTTGAGCTCAAGGGAAGTTGGAAAGGCCTCTGCACCTTTCTCCAAGATCTTCAGGCCCCAGAACGTTTTATCGTTGTCCAGCAGTCCCGCATTCGCGTGGATGCCGCAGACGCCACCCAAATGCTCTGCGATTTCACCGTCGCCAAATGGTTCGCCGCACGCTGATGCAATTCTTTGCCCACACACGCGCCCTCGCTCCTCTGCTTCTGGCTTGCCGGTGGTTCGCATGCGCTGCTTCCGCGCAGGACCTCCCATCTGGCCCGGTCTCCGCGCCCGAGTCCAAAGCGCCCTCTGTTCCCGTGCCCCGCGCTTTTCCTGCGTCCCGCTACAACTCGCTCTTGGAAAAATCGCCCTTCGCCGTTTCAAGCGCCGCGCCAGAGCCCGTCGCGCCCGTGGAGAATTTTGCGACGAATTGGGTCGTTACAGGCATTTCCAAGCAGCGCGGAAAGGATGGTGATGAGTCGTACACCGTTTTTGTGCGGTCCCGTGATTTAGCAACTCGCCTGGTCATCTCGGGCGCGCGCCCGACGGATGACGGCGTTTCCCTGGTCTCCGTAGAGGAGGCACCCGTGGCCGCGAAGTCGGTGGTGGTCTTACGTAAGGGGAGTGAAACTGGCCGCGTAGAATTCGACCAGGCTGCGGTAGCCGCAAGCGCCGCTCCCAATCCGACGGGGCAGCCGGGAGCAAAGCCTGGTGTTCCTGCCGTGCGCAACTCAGCAGGGCGAACCCCGATCCCGCGTCCGGGCATGGCGAACGGAGTACCTCGGCCGGGAGCGTCACTCGGGAACGGTGCTCCGGCAAACGGAGCGAACGCTGCTACTGGGGCGGGAGGGCCGACTGGCGGTGCGCCCGGCGCTCAGGAGGCCCGCCGCAGGGTGCGTCCTATTCAGGAGCCGCCGGGGACGCCACCTCAGTAGAGCGTGCTAAATGAGAAGGTTCGCTCGGAGCGCGGAGTCCCAGTTTCGCATGGACGGCCCTCCTAGGCGCAACGTCGATTTCGCGCAGGGCCCGAGCTCAAATTCGCGCCTCTCGAATTGCGCGAATCGCCGCTGCAATGTCTGGTGCACGGAACACTGAAGTGCCCGCCACAAGCGTGTCGCTCCCTGCCTGTACGCACTGCGCCGCCGTGGCTGCATTGATACCGCCGTCGACTTGGATCCGGTACTGCCACTCATTTTGTGTGCGCAGATGGGCGGCTTCGCGAATCTTGTCGAGCATCTCAGATTGAAACGCTTGTCCGCCGAACCCGGGTTCAACGGTCATCACCAGAAGAAGGTCGATGTCTGCTAGAAAGGGTGTCACGGCTGAAAAGGGCGTGCCTGGCCGCAGGGAAAGTCCGCAGGTGCGTCCGGCCTGGCGGATCGCGCTCAGGGTGGCCCTCACGTCGCACTCCGCTTCGACGTGGACGGTGATGTTGTGGGAATTGCTGATGAAACGCGGCAGGTAGTGGTCTGGACGCGATATCATGAGGTGCGTATCAATGGGCACTTTGGCAACAGCAGCTGTAGCGTCTATGAAGGCGGGGCCGAAGGAGATGTTGTCCACGAAATGGCCATCCATGACGTCGAGGTGGAGCCAGTCTGCGCCTGCGGTTTCGGCGCGCAGGATTTCGTCATGGAGGCGACCGAAGTCGCAGGCGAGAATCGAGGGGGCGACAAGAGTGGGGTGCATAGTGTTGGAAGTTGGCGGGATCGGAACCGTGCTGACCAGCGAAAAAGAGCAGGGGGTATGAGGTGGGACAAAGGTGTGCAGGCGTGGAAGATTTTTGGGCGGTAGCGAGGGCGTTGTGTCTGTAAAGTTTGCGTCAATACTTGTTTGGTGGAAAAGCCTGAGCGAAAGGGTTTTGGGATTGTGATCAGAGTTCCTGTGACAGTCTTGTTAAGAAAAGTGATCAAAAACTGTTGCGTGGAGAGGGAGTGTTGGGTTAAGAATTCTGCCCCTTAGCGAACCAATTCCTGGGTAGCTCAGTGGTAGAGCGATCGGCTGTTAACCGATTGGTCGTAGGTTCAAATCCTACCCCAGGAGCCACTTTCAAAAACGCTTAAAAGTTGGCTCGTTTTGCTTAACTCAAACGCCCTTTCTGGCGTTCTGCCTAAAGTTCAACATAACCAAAGGCTTACGAGATTTAATCGTTTCTAGGCACGGGTCTCTGTTCGTGCGTTTTGAGCGGGTTTTTGCTCTCAAAACCCGGTTTCGGCCCTGCGTTCTCCGGAAACTCTCTGCTCTCTCTGTTTTTGGCCGCCTTGGTTAACACGAATTTTCAAACGTGGGGTCATGGTTTTTGGCTTTCGAAATCCACTCAGGCCGTGCGTGTGCCGGGGTGATTCTTTCCGCTCGCCCGATTTTGAGCAGTGGCTACCCTCGGTAGGCCATGCGCAGCGCAGTCTCGGAAAAAATCCTCACCATTGTCGCAGTGATCGACAACAAGGGGAGTGCTTCCCTCATGCGGTTGACGGTGCTGAAAAGTGGTTCGACCAACCGGGGCGGCTGTCTGCGTTCGGCCTATGGGTAGCGAGACGGGCATCTCCGCGGAAAGGCAAAACGGCTGGTGCGGATCATTCACTGCTGGCTGCTCTTGCTCATCGAGGGAGGTTTGGTGCTTCACCTCGGAATCGCTCGCCTCCCTGTCGATGGCTGCAAACTCGTCGCCGATTGGGCAAAGAATTACGGCGCCCGCCATGGCGATGGATTGCATGGCCCCACCCGGTGCAAACTTGAGGAACTTGCGCACTTTATGTTCAGCGTGAAAGCGCTGGAGAACGAACAGGAGCCTTTTGACCAGGATCAGAGAACTGGCAGGTGACGAATACTCCGGGTATGGAAATCAATTCCCGACGCTACGCGATTTACACGCGCCAGTCCGTCGAATCCCCCGAGGCAACACTCTCCTCGTGCGATGTTCAGTTTTTTATATGCCAGGATTTCATGCAGGGTCGGGACGGGCCCAATTGCGAGTGGATCGGGGAACGTTTGGATGACGACGGCCACAGTGGGGCGACACTCAAACGACCGTCCGTGAAACGTCTTATGGCGCTGGTGACGAGCGGGCTTGTGGATCAGGTCGTCATTTATCGCTTGGACCGCCTTACCCGGAGCCTCAGTGACAGCGTGGCTATTTTCGAAGCATTTCAGAAGGCTTCAGTTGAGTTGCTCATCGTCACCGCGCCAGAGATTGCCTCCTCTGCGAGTGACCGACTGGTTCTCAATTTGATGGGAGTGTTTGCGGAATTTGAACGCGACATGATTCGTTCACGGTTGGCTGATTCTCGAGACGAACTCCGCCGACATGGCCGCCACCTTGCTGGGAAAACTTCCTACGGATACGACGTCGATCCGAGAACCAGGCAACTAATCGTTAATCCTGTTGAGGCGGGGCATGTGCGGATCTTTTTTACGATGGCCGCTGGCGGAACTCCGCCGACGGAAATTGCCGCAATTGCAAACCAACGTGGGTGGAAAACCAAAACAACCACGGCATGGCGGTCCGGACGGAAAACCGGTGGCGGTCCGTGGACTCCGCGGCAAGTGTTGGATTTGCTCGGTAATCCGGTTTATGTAGGCGCTTTCGCGGCAGGAGCCGAAACACGACCAGGCATCCATGAAGCAATTATCACGGCCAAAGATTTTGCAGCCGCAGAGAGCTAAATCTCAAAGCGCCGAACGACGAAGTCGCCACGCAACGCGACCCCGACACTTTGGCCGCTCCGTGGAAAAATCGCCTGCCCATCCTGCGGCAGGAAAATGAGCCCTCACCAAACACGCAAGGGGATCATCATCGACAAGCATTACCGCTGCCGCTCATACGCCGGAGGTCACCTCCCGTGCAAGGGCGTCTCCCTGCCGGCGTATGAAATCGAAAAAGCCGTCGTAGCAGTAGTCAAGAATCATGCCCACCTGTTGACACCCCTGGATGCATCTGAAGAATACTTGAACCGGTTCGAGCATTTTCTGATTTTTTGGAAATCCTTGGATGCCATCGACCGCCTTCGTCTGCTGCCGGAAATCGTTGATTCCGTTGAGTTCGATGAAAAGCTTTCAAAACTTTTCGTGAAATTT